>JAKQWO010000073.1 GCA_029561955.1 Candidatus Cloacimonadota bacterium | reverse complement strand
TGCAAAAGATCAGCAAATACATCGTGAAGAAGGTAGCAGACCACTTTATCGACACCTTCAAAAACGACCGCAAGAAATATGAGGAATACTGGGAAGACATCCAGGCCTTTGTGAAATACGGCCTGCTGAAAGAGCCGGATTTCTTTGACGCACTGAAGGATATGATCATCTTCAAGACCGCTTCAGGTGATTACGTCACCGTGGAAGAATACAAAACACGCAACCAGGTGACTGAAGGCAAAACCCGCATCTGGTATGCCGCTTCGGAAGATACGCAAGTGAGCTACCTCAACCTGATGAAAGAACAGGGTCTGGAAGTGATCTTCCAATCCTCGCCGCTGGATACACACCTATATCAGCAACTGGAATCCAAGCTGGATAATATCGAATTCATGCGTGTTGACAGCGAAATCAACGAGCTCTTGGAAGACAAGGCAGATGCTGTAGACCAAGAGGAATCACAGCGCCTCATCGAAATCTTCTATCGTGGCTTGGATCAAAAAGTTGAGGCAAACTTCAGCGAAGAGAGCCTCAAAGAGTATTTCAAGAAGCATCCCCAGGCATCCCTGCTGCTCACACCCCATATCATCCAAGACGGCAAGCAATCCAAAATCCTGCCCTACGAGCTTTCTGTGGAAACACGTAAGGAACTGGGTGAAGAGGCTTTCAATGAGCTCATGAATCATGTCTATAAGGAGCTCACGGTGGAGGTAAAATCGCTCAAAAGCGCAGACATTCCTTCCATGATCGTCTTCAGTGAATATATGCGTCGCTGGCACGATATGGACGCCATCACACGCCAAACCGCTGGAAACATGCTCAAATACCACACCTTGGTAATCAATAGGAACAATCCCGTTATCAAGCGGATTCTGGAGCTGGATTCCCAAGGCAAACATGAAGATGTGGACAATCTCTGTGCCTACATCCACAGCCTCTCGCTCTTGGAACAAAAACCCTTTACCGGAGAGGAACTTAAGGACTTCATTGCCAGAGCAAACTCGGTGCTGAACCTGATTTAGAGAATCACGTCTCCAAATGGATAGATAAGCCGGATGCCTGTGATGGTGTCCGGCTTCTTTAATTGTGGAACGACATCAACACTGAGAGCTTGAGCTAACCCCTTCATCGGAGTCTTGATTTGGAGCCCTTCTACAGATATTTGATTTAGGTAAAGAAAGAGACCATATTTTCCGCTTTCCCTATCCCTAACGTGTTCAGTGAGTTATGAGCTTGCTTTTTACGTTTTTTCCTCATCACGGTAACATCGTCAGGGTATACTATCCCCAAAAATGCAGTAGCCTCAGTATGACCTTTCCTGCCTCTTCCTTGCTTAGTCGCCCGGTGATTACTCGGAGCCACTCGGGAAAAACCCGAGTATCTGCACGGCATCTCCCTGCGGGTAAGCAAGGAAGGAGCAGGTCCCGAATTGCCCAGCAGTTGTGAGCGGCGGGCGAATAAGCCCAACTACGGCAAAGAGTCAATCGCATTATTCAGGATTATAGAGGGTGTAGATTACGAAAGTGGATTTGGAAACTCGGTCTTGATAAATCTTGAGCATTCTCAGTCAAGCTCCAAAGCTAAGGTCGACAATCTAACAGATATATGCCTCAGTATCTTACACCGACCCTCTTTTTGTCAAAACCAGAATCTCAAGACCTTTTAACCAATTTTCTGCTTAAAATCCAAAAAAAGGCTTGACCAAATTGCGGGGGTAGAAATAATTCAACAACGAAGAAAGTATAGATTTGAACAAAGGGGGTTCAATGAAAAATTACTTCATGGAGAGCCATCATCATGAATGGCTTCTCAGCAACCGCAACGGTGCCTATGCCCTTGGCACAGGCAACCTTATCAACCAGCGTAAATATCATGGTTTGCTGATTGCTTGTGACGACAAGTTTAATCGGCTCCACTTAGTTGCCGGCATGGAAGAGAAGGTGGAGTGGAGGGGAGAATCCTTCCATATGGATAGCAACAATTACAGCAATTGCATCTATCCGGAGGGGTTTTTATACCTTGTAAAACCTTGGTTGCGCCCCTACCCAACATTTCTGTATTCTGCTCTGCCGCATCAAGATGACATCCTGATTCGCAAGGAATTGATGATGGATGAGGACAGCAATACGATTTTGGTGAAGTACACTAACTTGGGTCATCACACGCTGCATCTGGAGCTGCGTCCCAAGCTCACCATGAACCCGCATCACGACATCAATGCACACGGCAGCCTGGATTTTGAGAAGTTTGAGAGCTTGCATCACAACGGCAGCGATGGCTGTGGCTTCGATGCTTATAGACCCGCAACCGATGCCCGGGTGTATTGCCACAGTCGTTTGGGCAGTTTTGAGCCTAACAGGAATGTCTATTACAATGTTTATTACCCTTGGGAAGTTACGAAAGGCTATGAGGGCGTGGGCGATCAGATCAGTCTCTATATGCTGAGTTTTGCGCTGAAGGTGGGCGAAAGCAACTACATTCTCTTTTCCGATGCACCCATCAAAAACCCTTATTTGATGGCGGAAAAGATCACCAAGCGCTATGAAGAGCTGCCGCTACCGCTGGATTGGCCCAAAGATCCGGATCAGGATTATATCCTGATCGCCAATCTGGATTATAACGACAATTTGCTCTACGACCATCAGGGCTATTTGAAGTTGCTGGATTTTATGCTGCGTGACTTCGTGACTCAGGATGACATTGTGGCTGGTTATCCTTGGTATGGCCCTTGGGGCAGAGACACGATGATCGTGCTCAATTCGCTTTTACACGATCCGGAGTTTTATCCCTTTGTGGAGCGCGTGCTCAAGAAGTATAGTCGCCAGATAAACGAAGGTTTGATCCCCAATGCCCAGAGTGAATCAGGTAGAGAGGCAAACTTCGATTCCGTGGATGCTACGCTGTGGTATCTCATCTTGGTGTGGAAATTGGGCAAACGCAAGCAGGAACCAGCCTATTGGAAAGATGCCATCCAGCTCTGTGAGTATATCTTAAATAGCATCATAAACAATGATTCTTACCCCTTTGAGATTCGTAAAGATGGGCTGATCGAGCTAAAGCCGGAATTTGCCCATGCCACTTGGATGGACATCAGGCTTGATGGTAACGCTGTTACGCCGCGTGATGGTGCACCGGTGGAGATCAATGCCCTTTGGTACAATGCGCTTTGTTGCTATGAAGCGATGTGTGAATCATATCACGAATCCACCGGTATAGTATATCTGCCCAAAGAGCATCTCATCATCCTCAAACTCAAGGTGAAGACCTCGTTTGAGAAGTTTTGGATGGGGGATTATTTGGCGGATAGGCTGTTGGGAGATGAGCAGGTTAGGCAGATCAGACCCAATGCGCTTTTGGCTCTCTCACTGCCTTGGCCGGTGGTTGATCTGGATAAGATGAGGCAGGTATTCCAGCGGGCAGAGCATGAGCTGCTGACGCCTTATGGAGTGCGCACCTTGAGCCCCAAAGACCCGGTATTCCACAAGAAATACTTCGGCACTCACGAACAGCGTGACCTTGCAAGCCACAATGGCAGCACCAGAGCTTGGCTCTTGGGAGCTTTTTGCGGCCTGGCCTTGAAAATCTACCGTGATGAGCTTGATGATCGGGCTCTGGCCGAAAAGCTGGGAAGCTATGTGCAGACCTTCCGCAATAGCATCCGCAAAGGACATATCGCCACCATGGCAGAGATCTGGGATGGCGAAGACCCTCACTTCCCCAAAGGTGCTCCAGCACAGGCTGCAAGCGTGGCGGCACTCTATAATATCGAAACCTTTATAGCCACATTGTTGAGGTAATGAAATGAAAGTCTTGATGTTTACTTGGGAATTCCCACCTCTCATCGCAGGAGGTTTAGGAATGGCTTGTTATGGAATGGTTAAAGCTATGTTAGCTCAAGGGATAAAGGTGGATTTGGTGTTGCCAACCAAGGAAATGGTCTATTTCCCTTTGAGAGACGAAGGTGACGTGGACTCGCTGCCGGTGGTCTTTATGGATCCCGTCTTGCAGAACGACTTTTCCAGCCGCACATTCTCCGATCCTGTCGAAAGACTCAAATACATCGGCGTATCAACGCACCCCGAAAGCTATCATACCATCGGAGATATACAATCTTTTGTGACCAGAGTAGAAAAAGAATACCTCTCAGACGGCCACACCAACAAAGAAGAATACAACCTCTGGCAGCAGATAACCACTAACCTGGATGGCGATAATGACTTCATCCTCAAGGTGCAGGAATTTACCCAGAGGGCTGAACGCTTTGCCAAGGAACTGGAATATGACTTGATCCACGCTCACGATTGGCTCACCTATCCCAGCGGAATGCTGGCACGCAAGCTGTCTGGAAAACCTTTGGTGGTGCACATTCATGCCACCGAATTTGACCGTGCTGGCGGGCCGGGAAACCCTCAGGTTCACAATATCGAATACGCAGGGATGACCTACGCTGATCGCGTGATTGCTGTCTCGAAGTATACGGCGCAGATGATCATTTCTCGTTATAAGGTCGATACCGCCAAAGTGCGTATCGTGCATAATGCCTTCACTTTGGAAGAAAACCGTGTCTTTACAAGAGAGCGAATCTTCAAAGGGCCTACCATCCTGTTTCTCGGACGTCTTACCTTGCAGAAAGGGCCGGACTACTATCTGGATGTGGCAAAGATGGTGTTGGAAAAGCACCCACAGGCTACCTTCATCATGGCAGGCACAGGAGATATGGCGAGGCAATTGCTGAGACGCTCGGCAAAGATGGGGCTCAAAAACCGCTTCCTGTTTGCTGGCTTCCTCAATCGTAAGCAAGTGGAAATCATGCTGCAAGCATCTGATATCTATATGTTGCCGTCCGTGTCGGAGCCTTTTGGTATCTCTCCCCTGGAAGCGATGGCTTTTGGCGTAACCTCCATCATCAGCAAACAATCCGGCGTCTCTGAAGTGGTGCACAATGCCTACAAGGTGGACTATTGGGATGTGGATTTGATGGCAGAGACAATCAACGACCTGATCGAAAACCCTGACAAGCGCATCACTATGGGATACCGCGGGATGAAAGAAGTGAATCAGATCCACTGGACTGAAGCGGCTGACAAGATCCGCAAAGTATATAGCGAAGTGTTATCCCAATTTCTTAAAAGCCAAGATTAAGGAGGCCCCATGTTGAACATCTTATTTTACTTCCAAGTGCATCAGCCCTATCGTTTGAGACATGTAAACGTGTTGGATATCGGCAAAGGTTTGGATCTCTTTGATGAAAAACTCAACGCCGAGGTGATGCAAAAAGTTGCCCAAAAGTGCTATCTACCAACCAATAAGCTCCTGTTGGAGTTGATCGATAAACATGAAGGCAAGTTTAAAGTTGCCTTCTCCATCACTGGAACCGCAATTGAGCAGTTCAAGCGCTATAGCCCCGAGACTTTGGAGTCTTTCCAAAAGCTGGCGAGCACCGGCTGTGTGGAAATCATCGGAGAGACTTACTATCACAGCCTGGCGGCGCTGTATGATACCAACGAGTTTCTGGATCAAGTGATGCTGCACAGACGGCTGATGATGGATGTATTTGGCGTCCATACCACCACTTTCAGAAACACAGAGCTGATTTACAAAGATACGATCGGTGATCTGGTGTTTGAGGCAGGTGGATTTGACACCATCCTCACCGAGGGAGTAGACCGCATCCTGCAATGGCGCAGCCCTCTCTATGCCTACAAAAACTATAGCAAAAACCTCAATATGCTGCTCAAGTATTACAAGCTGTCGGATGATATCGCCTTCAGGTTTTCCAATCGGGATTGGCCGGATTATCCGCTCACCGTGGATAAGTTTATCCATTGGATAGATCAGTTGACTCTCTCCGAACAAAAGGAGCGTAACCTCTTCCTGAATCTGTTTATGGACTATGAGACCTTCGGCGAACATCAGTGGGCGGAAACAGGTATCTTCGATTTTATGAGACACTTCCCCACCGAAGTACTGAAAAGACCACATCTGGGCTTTGCCAACCCCAATCAGGTGAGAGAGTGGGCAAACTATCAACAGGAGTCACTTACCTTCCCTGATCCCGTCTCTTGGGCAGATGAGCAGAGGGACATCTCAGCCTGGGTGGAAAACGACATGCAAAAGAACGCTATCGATACCTATTATGAGCTGTTTAGCAAGGTGAAAGCCACCCACAATGAGGAGTTGATAGAGCTGGCACGTCGCTTGAGCACCTCAGACCACTTTTACTACATGTGCACCAAGTATTTCCAAGATGGAGACGTGCACAAATACTTCTCACCCTACGACTCGCCAGACCAGGCATATATCTATTACATCAACGCTTTAGCAGATTTGGAAGAGAGGATGCAATAAAGGAAAAGTATGAAAGGCAAAGTCATCATACTTGAGGACGACCTGCTGCTCGCCACTCAGATGTGCAAGGTGCTGCAAAACTATGACTATGAAGTGCTGCACGCATCCAATAGTGATGCCTTCTTTGAAGAATTGCGATCCTTTGCTCCGGATGTGATCCTGCTGGATGTCTTCCTCATCGGAAGCCGCTTAAACGGGATTCAGGTGCTCAAATACCTGAGAGAGAACTTTGATCTAAACTACAAGATCATTGTCATCAGCGGCGAAGTGACGGCTGCTCAAGTGTTGGAAATCCGCGAGTTGGGTGCTTATCACTTGGTGGAAAAAGGCGTCAACTTCAGCATCAATCAATTGCTGTTGCATATAGATAACGCCATCACGCTCAAGCGCCAAGAAGAGGAACACATTGGCCTGCAGATTGAGTATATCAGCCTGAAAAAGCAGTTCACGCGCAGCTTCCCCTTCATAGGTGATAGCACGGCCATCCGCAAGGTGAGAGACCAACTGGTCAGATTGGCCGAAGCGGATGAAGACGTATTCCTCATCGGCGAAACGGGAACCGGTAAGGAAGTGGCAGCCAATTACTTCTACCTCAATTCCCCACGCTTTGGCAAACCGTTCCATACGGTAAACTGCAGCGTCCTATCTGAAGACGGTATAGAAAGTGAGCTCTTCGGTAATGTGAAAGGCTTCGATGGTAAGAGTCGTAAAAACATCGGCTTCTTTGAGGAATGCTCCGACGGCTTGCTCTTCTTGGATGACATCACCAGCCTTTCCCTGCCTGCTCAATCCAAGATCCTGCGAGCTATCGAAAACAAAGAAATCCAAATTGTAGGCGGGTCGATGAAGAAGGTGAATACCCGCTTGATCTTTGCCTCAAATGCCACTTTGGACGCCCTGGCAGATCCGGCATGTCTTCGTCCAGACCTATACTATCGCATAGAGGGATCGGTAGTAGAATTGCCGCCCCTGAGAGACAGGGAAGACGACATCCTGCTTATCGCCTCCTACTTTTTTACAAACTTCTCTTCACGCTACAACATCAGTGATCAGCTCAATCTCATGGAGCTGAAAAACATCCTGCAATCCTATGATTGGCCTGGCAATGTGAGGGAGCTGAAGAACTTTTGCAAATCCATCACCATCAAAGAAAGGGAGATCTCAAATAAGGTGATCCTAAGACATCTTAGAAACAAAATCAGCGCTCAAAAATCAGACGGCAAAGAGGAGCTAAGTCGCTTCTTTGCCATCGAGAACATCAAAGAAAGCACAGCCAGCTTTGAGAGGGAATACATCATCTATCATCTTGGCAGGAATGATTGGCATGTGAGCCGGACAGCGGAGGCAATCGGCTTGGAACGGACGACTTTATACAAGAAAATGAAGCAATTGGGCATCAATACAACCGAGGGAGAACACTTTGGATAAGAAACTGGGATTGAAGGTCTTTGCCTTGTGTCTGGCAATACTGATATGGCTGCAGATCTCCTTGAGAAGCCCGCATCGCACGGTAGTCAACTTCCCCGTTGTTTTGGAGAACCTATCTCCAGATGTTTCCCTTTCCAAACTTCCCAAGACCATCCCCTTCGATGTGAGAGGCAACGGTATAGACTTGGTAAAGCTCTACTTTTCCTCCGCCAAAGTGGTAATTGATGCAGCCAAGCTGCGTGCGGGAGAGGAAAAGCTCCCTCTCGATGACTACAACCTGAAAGACCTGCCAACAAACAGCAATATAGAGGTTTTCGGCCCTGCGGTAGAAACGGAGATGACGGTCTCTACCGATGTGATGCTTCACAAAAACGTGAGGGTAACGCCCGCCTTTGAAAATGAGGCTACGAGGGTGAAGTTTAACCAGTTGGACTATATCATCAGTCCCTCCAGCATCAAGATTCATGGCCCCAGACGTGAGCTTAATAACCTTAAATCCATCAACACCGCACCGATCAGTATATCCATGCTAGACAAGAAAGCGTTTTCTGTGCCCATATCTTTGAGCAACAGTAAGATCAGCTCCTCCGTATTGAGGGTGCATTTGAGTAGATTACCCAAGCAGATCCAGGCTAAGGTGTTTGAAGCCATCAAGATCGACTCAGGCGGAAGGGCTATCTTCCCTCAGACTGCTACGATCAAGGTGGAGGGTGATCCTCAGATTATCAAGCAGCTCAAGAGTTCAGACTTTCAGATCAAAGCAGCCAAAGAAGTGGATGCCGAAAAGATGCTGAAGCTGGAAGCTACTTTACCGCAGGGCATCATCAAATATGAAATCACTCCCCGAAAGGTGAGCCCCCGTTGAGTAAACCTGCCCACATCCTCGCCTTTGAATCCTCTTGTGATGACACTTCCGTAGCCATTGTAGACACGGATTACAATGTGCTCTGCAACCTCATTTCCTCCCAGAAAGAACAACAGGATTATGGTGGCGTGTTGCCAGAACTTGCCTCAAGGCTGCATCTGAAGAACATCCTCAGTCTCACCGAAGCCGCATATATGAAGACAGGACTAAGCAAAGACGACATCTCAGCCATTGCTGTCTCCATCAATCCCGGCTTGATCGGCTCCCTGATCGTGGGCTTATCTTTTGCCAAGAGTTATGCTTGGAGTCTGGGCTTGCCTCTGATCACCGTGAACCACATGCTGGCCCACATCTTTGCCAATTTCATCACACACAAAGAGATCAAGGCCCCCTTTTTGGCTTTGGTGGTATCGGGTGGACATACCGAATTGGTTCATTTTGAAGACATGCTCAAGTTCAGCGTGGTCGGCAAGACCTTGGATGATGCTGCGGGTGAAACTTTTGATAAGGTGGCCAAGATCCTGGGCTTAGGTTTCCCAGGTGGGCCGATCATAGATGAGCTAGCTAAGAAAGGCAACCCCAAGGCATACGACTTTCCCAGAGGTTTAAACAAAAAGGGCAATTACAACTTCAGCTACAGCGGCACCAAGACGGCTATCTACAGCCACATCCTCTCCATGACACCGGAAAAAAGAGAGGCAAATCTCTCGGATCTATCAGCATCCGTGCAGCAAGCAATCATTGATCCGCTCATCAATAAAAGCATTGCCTGGGCGAGAGTAAACGGGATCAAGGATATACTCTTAGCCGGAGGTGTGGCCGCCAATTCAGCTTTGAGAGAGCAACTGGCAAAAAAGGCCGCCAAATATGGCATGAAAATCTACTATCCCAGCCTCAGCTTGTGCATGGACAATGCGGCAATGGTGGCTGCGGCTGCCATTCCCAAGTTTCAGGCAGATCACTTTTCCAACCTTGATGTAAATGCCTTCAGCCTCAAAGGCACCAAGCTACTGTAATCCCTACTGATTGGCTGCCAGAGCCATGCTTCCGTAATATCTGGAAAGAGAGGTGAGCTGCACGCCCATCTCATCAATCTGCTTGAGGAACTTCTTCAAAGCATCCAGTTTACTCTGATTGTGGCAGTGTGTGATGATGATGACAGGCTCCTTCCTTCCCTTATATCTACCGAGATCGGAAATCCTTTGCGCCAAAGTGGCATCAGAATTATCCGGAACATCCAGGAAAATGTTTCTCCGGATGGATTTATATCCCAAAGTATGCGCCAGATTGTAGCCAACCGTGCTGCCTGTAGTGACGCTATCTACAAAATATAAACCCTTGTCATTCAGATGATTCAAGACGGTGGTCATCAGCTCTCTATTGCTGGTTGCGGTGCTGCCCATATGATTGTTTGCGGCGATAGCTTTGGGGATTTGGGTAATAAAGGAATCCAGCATATCTTTGACTGTCTGTTCATCTTGACCAGATTTGAGATAGCGTTTTCCCGGGCTGATCTTGGCACCCGCAGCTTCCATCGGAACATGGATAATGGCATCACGCCCCGTCTCTGCCGCAATCTGAGCTGATCTGGCAGTAAAAGGCAGATCAGGCAAAATAGCGAAGACGATCTCCCGGGGCAGTTCTGCAAAACCTTGCAAGAGTGATCCTCCAGAATAACCAAAGTCATCCACGATCACGATCACGGGCGGAATATCATCTGAATCAGTCCAACTATACTTGAATTGCTTGAGACTGCTGAGGTCTTGCTTGGGCTGCCCAACAACCGACTCCGGCTCTGTTATTACAGAATCGCTGGGAACATCGCTTGGGTATTCATAGCTATCCGGCAAAAGCGCTTGGGGAACATCATTGGAAGGCTCAGACTTCTTACAGGCAGTCAATCCGATGAGCAGAACTGTGAGGGTCAGGGTGAGGACGGCACTGAGATTTTTTCCCATTCTATCTTATCTCCTACAGTGATTTTGTGTTTGGCGCAAGTGCCGGCTTTTACCTCCAACGTGTAGAGGTTATAGCCTTCAGCATCGATGAGTTCAGTGCTGAAAGGCTCGGTGTTTTCTTCGATCTGGAAGATGGTGTTGGAATAGTCTATAAACAGCATATCCAGAGGCATATAGGTATCTTCCATCCAAAAGCCACGCGGTTCGGAGCCATCAAAGACAAAGAGCATGCCTTGATCATCTTCCATAGAATCCCTAAACTTAAGGCCTTGCCGCAATTGCATCTCTGTGGTTGCGATTTCTATCTTAAAAGTGGCTTTGACGTTGCCTGCGGCATCCAACACGCGCAGAACGCCATCATGACGGAACTTGGGAGCCCCAGACTCCTGCTCCGCAGCAGAATCAGCCTGAGCCCGGCAGGAAAAGAGCCAAAACATGAGGCTCATGAACAGCAATGTATATACTATCTTTTTCATTTGCTTAAGACCATCTTTTTCGTGGTGATAGAGTTAGCATTCTTCAAGCGATACAGGTAGATGCCTGAAGAAACTGGATTCCCAGCGTCATCCAAGCCATTCCAGCTCCGCTGATGCTCACCTGCTGCAAGCTGAGCCTCCACAAGGGTGCGCACCAACTGTCCTTTGAGGTTGTAAATCTTCAGAGAGGTGACCGCTTTAGGGGCTTCGATACTAAAGTGGATGGTGGTGACAGGATTGAAGGGATTGGGGTGGTTTTGCCTCAAGGAAAAGCCTGGATTGGGCAGTAAAGAGTCATCATTGGGGCTACTTAAAGGGATTTCCACGCTACCTATATGACCATTGATCAGATAGTTGCAAAGAATCTTGCTTTCAGTGCATTGCAAACCAAGATCAAAGCCGGAAATGGCCTGAGTATTCCTGATAATAGCCAATGTATTCATCGCAGGATTGATCACCCACATACAGTCATCCGATCCTACTACGATCAAGTCATTGATTGTCGTCGTCTCCAGCGCAAAAATCTGCATCTGCAAAGCCAGCAAGTCCTCAGCAGGATCAAAAGCAAAGCTGAGCACCCCATCCTGATATTCATGTGTAAAGTCTATATTCGGAAAGGTATACGTCTCAGATGTTTGCGCCGGAAATCGGAAGAGAGGCTCCCTGATGTAGCGCAACACCATTTGGGCATCCAAAGCATCCACACCGTTATCCTGACTCACATCGCAGCACATGGTCATCTCTTGACTCCAGGGCCTGGGAGCTTCAGCAGGATCCAAGCCCACACAATACTCCAGAATGATCAGCGCATCTTTTTGACACACAATCAGATCCCCATCCGGATCACCAAAGAATCGACCTGTCACATCAATGCCGCTGATCTTAAAGTCATCAATGTAGATTCCATCGAGGTTAACAGCTCTATCCGTCCTAATCCTAAATCTAAAATACACCTGCTGCCCGCTGTATTGATCGAGTGACAGCTCCTCATTTTGCCAAGCGCTCTGCGAGCCCGTGAAAGACTTGAGTTGCTGCCAGTTGGTTTGATCTGTGGAAGCTTCCAGATAGACAAAATCGTAGTCGGTTTCGAGAAAATAGCGAGTTCGAAAGCTCAAAACGGGATTCAGCACCTGCTGCAAATTCACAGGATTGGTGAGTTTACACACTTTGTTGATGTAGTTTTCATAGTTACCCGTCGGAGAGTCAGTCAAAACGCTTTCGCCCTGATAGGATGTGATTCCCCAAGGGAGGGTGGGTGTCCAGTTTGATATGTCATCAAAGGGATCGTAAAACACAACTGACTCAGACGCCAAGATAAAGACCAGCTCAGTTTGAGAAGCATCGAGATCAAAGACTTTTCTGTAGATCGGTGCCCCATCCTGCATGAAGATGATGTTGTGCCGTCCTTCCAAGAGCGAAGCTATTAAGAATGAGCCATTTGCATCGGTTGTTACGGGTGGAAGATCGTCTAAAATGACCTGTACATTGGGCACAGCCGTCCCATCCGGATGACGCAATTGTCCCACTAAGTGAGTCGTTTCCGCTGGACGCAGCACAAAGTCATGGAAAGCCACGCCGCTGTCATCGATGGTGATTTCCACACTTTGCTCCACATAGCCAAAGGCACTGGCGGTAATTGTATAGCTGCCAGGCAATAAGAGGCGATGATAATCCGCACAGGTCGAGCCCACGTGCATCTGTTTATCGTTACCGCCAACGGTGATTATGGCATCCGTAAGTGGAACACCACTGGTGGAAACAACCGTGCCATGCACCCCTCTTTGCACAAACTCCAGCAGAGACAAAATGGATTCCTTGTTCAAGTTCCAATAGCTTCCCAACACGCTGGCAGGCGGCCACTTAGGCAAGCTGATCTCACAGGTAAGGTCGATGCAATCCGTATACCCATAGCTCCAATCCTGCAAGGAACCTGTGATAACATACCACTGTGCTCCGTTCACCACACCCTGAGGAAAGCCGGTGCTATTGTAGATTGTGCTGTTTTGGCGCGCATAGGTAAGGGCGGCTTCATGGATAAGATCATTGTCCGGTGTGAGAGTGTAAGTGAAATCCCAGGGATAGTTTATCACCAGCTCTCCCCCATGGAAGTTTGCACTCAACTGGAAGTTGTGCTGGTTTGCATGATTCATAAAAGCGACGTTTTCCGGCGCCCAGTCTGACCCATCGGGATGCTGCACTCCGGATGGCATGGGAAAATTGCGGTTTAGGTCGATTCCAGACGCATTGTAACGTTGCCCCAAGATAAAACCATCCGGATTCATCATCGGACAGATCCAGATCTCCGTATTGTTTACAATCTGAGTGATTCTGGGATTTGTATCATATTCACTGGTAAGCAGTTGGATCAGCCGGATCATCATGTCATAACCCACCACTTCATCGCCATGGATGCTGGAAATATACCTGAATCTGGGCTCTGCTTCCTCAACCTGCGGATTATCCGTGATTTTCATAAAGTAGAGAGGCCGTCCCTGCCCACTTTGGCCTATATTGTGCAGTGAGCAAATCTCGGGATAGGTGCTGGCAGTCTGTTCCATAAAACTCGCATACTCGCTAAAGCTATAATATTCGTAGCGATCCTGAGAGCGCACCCTCTGGGGATCATTGAGTTCACGCGCCAGTTCTATCGCTGGATTTGGCAAAGCATTAGCATCAAAACCGCTATCCAAAAGCAGTTGATACTCCTGCGGCCCGCGCACATAGGCTTTGATCAGATTATTAGCTCTATCCACGCCGTCTATGCTGATATTGGCAGAGATTAGCCGTTTGATGTCAGCATCAATATCGTTGCTGATGATATGAACCTCAAAAGCAGCCAAAGAGCCAAACAGAAACAGCGTCATGAGGATTGTAAGTATTGCTCTCATTTTCAAATATCCTTTAAGTGGTGTATACTTATGACGATAGATGTTAGAAATGCATCTCGATGAATTCATTAAAAGCCAGGCAAACAACGACACATGGAATACGTCGCTTAATGCTGCTTCATTCCTGACCTGACATGGTTCACGGGCATCCATTGCATTGCGCCTGGCAAATGACAAGCTTTTTGGGGACAATGATTTTGTCAATGAGAAAAACGGCTTTTATCCCTAATAATGCAGCAGCACAGCGGTTGCCATACTGCTGCCTGATATGATCGTTACCCTTAGCGACCAAGCAAGCAATGCTCGTAGCCAATGATTGTTTGATATCTTTGGTAAGCAACCGCACTTGAGCGGTTCTGCTACCGCCCCTACCTCTTCCTTGCTTAGCCGCCCGGTGATTACTCGGAGATACTCGGGTTTTTCCCGAGTATCAGCACGGCATCTCCCTTCGGGTAAGCAAGGGCGGGGCGGCCTCGACGCCATTGTGAGTCAGGTGCTCGTCCTGAACCGCCCAAGCAGTTGTGAGTTATTCCAAGATGTAGATGGGAAGCAGTGTTTTGGGGGAGAAAAGCCATAGATTGTATTATAATCCCGGCGGTAATTGGCCACATCTGTGAGAAAATCCCTTTCAAAAACCAGATGCTTGACTCAACATTTGCCTTTTTGAAAAGGTTCACTCCCTTCTGTGCGCCTACTCCGCCCAAACGTGTAACCTACTGCTATCCTATGCCATTCCTGCTCAATGGAGGAGGAGCCGAGCAGGGGCGGGGCAGGGACACCGCATAAACAGCCGCTTTGAGGGGTGTCAAAAAAGGCGGTTTTGCGAAACAATTTCCCGGTCGCAGGTCAAAGATTTCAAAAAGCCCGACTTTTCCGGCTGGCGAGGACAGCAAAAATGCGACAGAAATATCCTACCAAAATAGTAGGATTTCGGGCCAAAAATCAAGCTAAGATAGCGGCGGGTTTTCAATACAAACCAACAGCCTATTTTGCCCTCCTAAGCAATTAAACCTTGACGAGAATCGCCCTGTCATAATAATTGCAAACAATATCAGAATAATAAGGTAAGCCAATGTCTATAAACGAAAAAACAACTACGCAAGATACGGACAGACAGCCTGTTCCAAACTTTATCAGAGCGATCATCGAGGACGATCTCGCCACCGGTAAGCATAAGGGCATCATCACTCGTTTCCCGCCTGAACCGAATGGTTTTTTACATATTGGACACGCCAAGTCCATCTGTTTAAACTTTGGTCTGGCTCTCGATTTTGATGGTGTGTGTCACCTTCGCTTTGACGACACCGATCCCAGCAAAGAAGAAGACCGCTATGTGCAAGCCATCATTGAAGATGTGCGTTGGCTTGGCTTTGATTGGCATGATAAACTGTTTTATGCTTCGGACTACTTTGAGCAGCTCTATGAATACGCTTTGATGCTGATCAAGGATGGCAAGGCTTACGTTTGTGACCTCTCGGTGGATGAACTGCGCGAATATCGTGGCACGCTCACCGAAGGTGGCAAGGAAAGTCCCTATCGTAACCGCAGTATAGAAGAAAACTTGGAGCTCTTCGAGGGTATGAAAGCAGGACTGTATCCGGAAGGTTCGCGCTCTCTGAGAGCAAAAATAGACATGAACTCGCCCAATATCAACATGCGTGATCCCGTGATTTACAGGATCAAAAGCTGCACTCACCACCGCACCGGCGATAATTGGAACATCTATCCCATGTATGATTATACACACTGCGTTTCGGATGCCTTGGAGATGATCACACACTCGATCTGCACTCTGGAGTTTGAAAACCATAGGCCGCTCTACGACTGGTTTTTGGATCAACTTCCGGTGCCATCCCACCCGAGACAGATAGAATTTGCACGCCTCAACCTCAGCTATACTGTGATGAGTAAGCGCCTCTTGCTGGAGTTGGTGGAAAAGGGCATTGTGCCTTCCTGGGATGATCCCCGCATGCCCACCTTGGCAGGGATGCGCCGTAGAGGCTTCCCGCCAGCGGCGATCCGTGAATTTGCCAACCGGATTGGCGTATCCAAAGCGGACTCCTTAGTGGACTTTGAACTGCTGCAATTCTGCGTGCGTGAAGAGCTGAATAAGACCACCAATAGAGTGATGGCTGTCTTGGATCCAATTCCTTTAACCATCGAAAATTACCCAGAAGATCAATTTGAAGAAGTTGACGCAGACAACAACCCCGAAGACCCCAATGCCACTACACGTAAGCTGAGCTTTGGCAGAGAGCTTTTTGTGGAGAGAGAAGATGTTTCTCTCAATCCCGCCAAAGGCTGGTTCCGCTTGGCTTTGGACAAAGAAGTGCGTCTCAAGCATGCCTACTACATCACGCTGACCAGAGTGGATCAGGACGAAGCTGGCAATATCACTCACCTTTACGCCACCTATGATCCTCAGTCCAGAGGCGGTTGGAGTGAAGATGGACGCAAGGTGAAAGGCACTATCCACTGGGTGAGCGCAAAGCACGCAACACCTATCAAAGTAAAGCTTTACGACCACCTATTTACCTTGGCTGACTTTAACGATGTGGAAGAAGGCAAGACCTATCTCGATTATCTCAACCCTGATTCTCTCATCGTGAATACCAAAGCATTGGCTGAGCCCTCTCTGTTGGATGCAAAACCTGGAGAATGCTTCCAGTTCCTGCGTCTTGGCTACTTTGTGGCGGATGATCACCACAGCCCAGAAACACCGGTTTTTAACCGCGTAGTTGAGCTGAGAGATAGCTGGGCAAAGAAGAGTAAGAAATAATGAACCAAATCCAAAGCCGCTGTGTTTGTAACAGCGAAAGCAAAATATACTCCTTGCAAATAAGAAGGGAGAAGCCATATTTCTATTTGCATGCAGGGTCAAAACCAACTAAATTATCCAAAGAATAAATAACCAATATGGGAGAACGAAAAAAATGAGAAAATTAGCTTCTTTAGTCTTGTTACTCGGCCTCGTGTTCGCATTGAATGCCGTGCCGCGCAACCTCGTTGTGGTGGAAGTTGCCACTGGTACCTGGTGTGGATACTGTCCGGGTGCAGCAATGGGATGTCATGATCTTCTAACAAATGGACATGCAGTAGCGATCATCAAAAACCATGGTGGTGACAGCTATGAAAACACCTATTCCAGTGCTCGTAACAGCTATTACGGAGTAAGCGGCTATCCTACCGCATTCTTCGATGGCCAGAACCCCACTTCTGGAGGTAGTTCCAGCAACTCTATGTACAACAATTACCTTCCCAAGGTAAATGCTCGTTTGAACGTGCCTGCCAAATACACCCTTTCTGCGCTTGGTAATGCAAATGGAAACAGCTACAGCGTCTCCGTAACCGTGCGCAAAGATGAAGCAGACACAAACACAAACGTGAAGCTGCATGCCGTGCTCACGGAATCCAACATCCCACACAACTGGTTTAACCAGACCACTGTGGACAACGTCAACCGTCTCATGGTGCCCAATCAGAATGGAACCGCAATCGATCTTGGCACAGGTGAGCAAACTACTGTAAACCTGACTTTTAACTTTAGCAACGCTTGGAACGTCGCCAATTGCGAAATGGTTTTCTTCCTGCAAAACCAAACCAGTAAAGAGATCTTGCAAGGCGTGAAATACTCATTACCAGAGCTCGTTGGCGCATATCCTATTTCTGTTGAAACCTTGGACTTCCCCAATATGTATGTGGGCGGAAGTTATACCATCCCCGTCACTATTGTGAATTTCAGCGGCAATCCAGCCAGCGGAACCATCGCTATCAGCAACCCTGTCTTCACCATCAGCAACAACAGCTTCAACATTCCAGCCGCCGGATCAGTCACTCTCGATGCTGTCTTCACTCCTACCGCAGCGCAGACCTATACCGGAACCATGACCATCACCAGCAATCTCTACAACCATCCGACCATCACTATCCCGCTCTCAGGAACAGGATTTTTGGACAACGCACCCGTCGCTGAAGATGTGTGTATCCAAGGCCCGCCTGTGGAATACCAGACTCTGACCGGAAGCTACTCATATAGCGATCCCGATGGCGATGAGGAAGGTGAAACTATTTTTGCCTGGTATCGGATTGTAAACGATGAGCATGTGCCTATCGAATACGGCGATGAAATAACATATCAGTTGCAAGCAGAAGATACAGGCTATCAGATAGTATTTGAAGTTACACCCTACGACATTCACGGCATGCCCGGTGAAACGGTTAGAAGCCAACCCATCGGCCCGATTGTAAATGTCCCAGCTCCCAGAAACCTCTCTGCTGTCGTGGAAGGGGAGAACACCGTTGTCCTCACATGGGAGCCACCTCAATACTTTGATCGTGGCTTTGTTGGCTACCGTCTCTACAGAGGTGGACTGCTTATATCCACCATAACAAACCCCAATACACTCACTTTTTCAGATACCTATGTTCCAATCGGTGTTCACGAGTATTGGGTTTGCTCTCTCTTCAACAACCCCATGCTGATTTCTGGACCATCAAACGTGGTGAGCGTCAGTGTCGGTGTGGCAAACGACGACGTCGTGAGCAGCCCGGTGAGCGTGAGCGTGCATCCCACTCCCTTCAAGGATTATACCCAGTTTAGCATCAATGCCAAAGCCAATAGCGAATTGGAATTGGAGATTTACAACCTGAAGGGACAATTGATTAAGACAGATAAAGTCAAGGTTCCCGCTTCCGGCGTCAGCACTATTGTCTGGGATGGTAAAGACAGCAAAGGCAACCAAGCCCAAAGCGGTGTCTACTTCTATCGCTTGAACGGTAGAGACCTTAGCGCCAATGGCAAAATCGTAAAGATCAAATAAATTAACTACCTATAATGCGTGAATAGCAGAATAGCCCCGGAAACAATTCTGGGGCTTTTTTCTGTTCTGGTATTGCAGAACAGGCTTGACATAAACTCCCGATCACGGAAACTGCTCTCAAGGATTCAAGGCAATGCTTTGATGGATTTAAGAAGATATAAATCAAGGATATAGATAGGAGAAAATGAGTAATAACAAAGCCATAGTACTCTTAAGTGGAGGGATGGACTCTCTGGTGACTGCAGCCATTGCTGCAAAGGAGAATAGTGAGCTCTACTTTTTGCATGCCTCCTATGGGCAGCTTACGCAACGCAAGGAGTTGCAATGTTTTGAGCAAATTGCCGCTCATTACCAGGCTAAGGACACCAAAGTGATAGACTTGGGCTGGCTCAAAAATCTGGGAGGTTCCCGCCTCACGGATGCTGGGTTTGAAGCCACGAATGAGACTGCTGCGAAAAGCTATCCGGATACATATGTTCCTTTCCGCAATGCAAATTTGATCTGCATGGCGGTTTCCTGGGCGGAAGTGATTGGGGCAAGAAGCATTTACCTTGGTGTGGTGGAAGATGATGGCTCTGGTTATCCTGATTGTAGCAAAAGCTTTATTCATGCCATGCAAAAGACCATCGATGTAGCTCGCGGTGCCTCACACCCCATCCGCCTACATGTGCCTGTGATAGATATGAACAAAAGCGAGATCATCAGCATGGGAATGAGTTTGCGTGCGCCTTTTGAGCTATCGTGGAGCTGCTACTTTGCCTCAGACAAAGCCTGCGGCAAATGCGATAGCTGCAGATTGAGGCTGAATGCCTTTGCCAAAGCAGGCTTTGAAGACCCCATCACCTATCAAGGAGCCTAAACACAATGAAAAACATCCTTATCATCCTCACCGGTGGTACTATCGGAATGAAGAGCTCAGGTAGCATGGGAGTGGTTCCCTCCAATGAGTTCTCCGAGTTTCTGCGCCAATTCCCTCAGCTAAAAAACGTAGCCAATGTGGAAGTATATGAATATCTCAACCTCCCCAGCCCTCAGATCACACCGCAAATGATGCTGGACTTGGCAAAGCTGATCGACATCAAGATAATAGATTATGATGGTGTGGTCATCACGCATGGGACTGATACTTTGGAAGAGACCGCTTTCCTGTGCGATCTGGTGCTCACTACGCGTAAGCCGGTGGTTTTCACGGCAGCGATGCGCAGTGGAAGCGAGCTGGGTCTGGATGGCCCCCGTAATATCATCGGAGCTGTGAGAGTGGCTTCACAACCAGAATCCTCTGATAAAGGCGTGTTGGTCGTGATGAACGATGAGATTCACACAGCCAGAGACGTCACAAAGTCGGATACAGGTAAGGTGGATTCCTTCATCTCACCAGGCTATGGGCCTCTGGGGAACGTCGATCCGGACATCGTGGTCTATCATCGTGCCACCTTGCATCGGGAAAATGTGTGGACTCAGGAAATCGACACCAGTGTAGACCTGATCAAAGCGGTTGCGGGCATGGATGGACGCCACATTGAGGCGAGTTTAGCAACCGGAGCCAAGGCCATTGTGATCGAAGCGATGGGACGTGGGAACCTGCCTTTGGAGGCACTTCCTGCCATCCAAAAAGCTTTGGATAAAGGAGTTTTGGTGGTGATTACCTCCAGAGCACGCACGGGAAGAGTCTTGCCCGAATATGGGTATGATGGCGGCGGGAAACACCTGCATAACATGGGTGCAATCTTGGCTTCTGATATGCAGGGCATTAAAGTGAGGCTCAAATTGATGGCGCTGTTGGGTAAATACAAGGACGTCACTAGCGTCAGGAAGTTCCTCATCCAAAGCCTGCAATTGGGAGAGTAACTGAGGATGAAGATAGCTTTTCTGGGCCCCGCTCCACCCATCAGAGGTGGCATCTCGGCTTTTGCTGTGGAGCTGTCCAAGTGCTATTTGGTGCTGGGGCACGAAGTGAAGATGTTTGGATTTATCAGGCAGTATCCGGCTTTGATCTTTCCTGGTAAATCCCAAACTACCAGCTTTGATCTGCCTGAATCTCTGCAGATAGACAACAGCTTCGTCCCCTATAGACCTGATACTTGGCCTCGGGGCTTGAAAGCTATCCGTGATTTTGAACCTGATGTCTTGTTTATATCATACTTTATCCCCTTCTTTGCTCCTTTGTATTTCTTTGTGGCAAGAGCTATGAAGAAGACCAGAGTCTGCGTGATCTTGCACAACTTGGTTCCACACGAAAGCTGGCCTGCAGCTAAGCTTTTGGCGAGATCGGTTTTACAGCATGCGGACAGTATCGTCTGCCTCTCTGAAGCAACCCAAAAAGAGCTTATGAGACTGATGCCTAATAATATCTATCTTAAGAGCAAGCTGGGTTTTCATCCCGTCTACGACCAATATATAATCCATGAAGAGGCGGCCAGAGAGCCTCATACCCTGCTTTTCTTTGGTTTGATCAAGAAGTATAAGGGCTTGGACATCCTCATTTCCGCCATGCCTAAGGTCTTGGAAAAGTATGAGGATGCCAAGCTGCTCATCGTGGGAGAGGTCTATGGTTCGGATGAGCTGTATCAAAACCTGATTGATGAATTGGGCATCCAAAAGAGCGTGGAAAGCCACCTTAGGTATGTGGAAGATGACGAGGTAGCGGGCTTTTTCCAGCGAGCCAGCCTCTGTGTGCTACCCTATCGAACAGCCTCTCAAAGCGGTGTGATTGCGATGGCTATGGCTCTGGGAGTGCCTGTTTTAGCATCCGGTTTTGATGGTCTGGCACAGTATATTGAGAATGGGGTAAATGGGCTTTTGGTAGTCGCTGAACCTGAGCCCTGTCCCGAGGATTTGGCAGCTAAAATCATCGAGTTCTTTGATTCCCAAGCTTTTGAGTCCATGAGCAAAGCGCAGTTGGAGAAAGCCAAAGAGTATACTTGGGAAGCTCTGGCACAAATGCTCCTCTAACATATGATGAAACGGCTACTCCTGATCAGCTATTACTTCCCACCTTGCGGAGGTGCGGCAGTGCAGAGGTGGCTGAGATTTCTGCCATTTTTGGTTGATGCAGGCTATGAAGTGCATGTCTTGGCTCCTAAAGATGGAGACTTCCCATACAGAGATGAGAGCTTGATGGCCAAGATACCTCAAGAAGTCAGAGTTCATCACACTCCGGCACCGAAGCTTGGTAGATGGTGGCGGTTCTTTGGTGGCAAAAACGCAAGGCTGCCGCATGGAGATTTGAGCATTGATAAAGAGACTTCGCTATTGAAGCGGCTGCTGCTGTGGTTGCGGCTGAATCTGATCTTTCCAGATTTGAGGGTGTTTTGGTTGCCTACTGCAATTCCTAAAGCTTGTCAATTGCATCGTGAGCATGGCTTTGACCTCATCATCAGCACGGGGCCGCCACATTCGTCACACCTGATCGGCCTGCATTTAAAGACCCGCTTCCCGAAGCTGAAGTGGGTGGCGGACTGGCGAGACCCTTGGAGCGAAATCTACTATCTAAAGCTGCAAAAACCCCTTCCCCACGCCAGACACATCCAACGCTATCTGCAAAACAAAGTGCTGAAAACGGCGGAGCTAAACCTGCTCATTTCAAAGCATCTGATGGAACAACTGCCTGATGCGAATAAACTACTCTTGCGCAATGGCTTTGATCTGAATGAGATAGAGGCTGCCAAGCGTGCAGCGAAGCGACAGGATCACGCCTTCGTTATCAGCTATGTGGGACAGTTTACCATGGGACAGGACATCGCCTTTATGATGGATGTGTTGCTGGCAATGATGGACAAAGCAGATGTGAAGATCCGCTTTATAGGCAGCAATGTATCTGCTGAGCTATCAGAAAGGCTCCGGAAAACAGCTAAAGACAAGTTTGAGCTGCTGCCCTTTATACCGCATCAACAAGCATTGGCACAGATGGCGGCTTCAAATGTGCTGCTTCTTTTGATCAACCGTTATGAAGGACATCAGGGCATGCTCACCACCAAGCTCTTTGAATACTTAGGGGTAGGAGTTCCGATTTTAGCGCTTGGGCCTCGAGGTGGAGAGGCGGAGGAGTTGATCCGATCACATCAAGCCGGTGCTGCTTTCGATTCTGATCAAGCCTCTCAGGCGATCGATTGGCTAAATCGGCAATATCAGCTCTTCAAAATCGGGAATGCCGCTACAGAAGCGGCAGATATGAGTAGCTTGAGCTCCATCTATCAATCTCAGATATTGCTAAAAGCCCTGTCCAACCTGAGCCCAAACACCAATAAAAGCCAGAGTTAACGAAAATAGTATTGACAACAAATGGCCTCATATAGTTTGGTATCATCAAGTAAGCTGTTTTAAAGACACGTATTTTATAACAGGTATACACTTAACTAATTACACATAAAAAAGAGGTAAACATGCCACAGCACAAATCTCCCTTGAAACGCCTGAAAACAGACGCCAAGAGGCGAGCACGTAACAACTATGTAAAGAGCACTATCAAGACTCTTTCCAAGCAGATGCAGACTGAAATGCCCGCTGAAGAAAGACAGGCACTTTTGGACAGAATCTACTCTCAGCTTGATAAAGCTGCCAAGAAAGGTGTGATCCATAAACGCACAGCGTCCAGAAGGAAAGCTCGCATTGCGGCCTATGTGAATAGTGTTCTAACTGCGACGCCAGAAGAATAAGCTACACCTTTTCTTTTACCCTTTTTCCAAAAAGGGCGATTAGAGGATAGTTTTGGGCAAGAAGAAACCCATAAAACGCAGAACTCCCATCGTTAGGGTCCTGCGTTTTATTCTGTTTTTGCATCTGGGCTTTTGGGGCTTGGTTGCTGCACTTTGCCTGATCTACTCCTTCGTCAATCCACCCATCACGCCACTCATGCTCCAAAGATACCTGATCCGAGGATATGATTGGCACAAAAGATATTACGTGCCGCTTGAGAACTTCCCTTCTTCCACTCAGAAGATGGTGATCGCTCTGGAAGATGGCAACTACTACAAGCACTTTGGCTTTGAATTTCCTGAGATCAG
Source organism: Candidatus Cloacimonadota bacterium (assembly GCA_029561955.1). Taxonomy (GTDB): domain Bacteria; phylum Cloacimonadota; class Cloacimonadia; order Cloacimonadales; family Cloacimonadaceae; genus UBA3900. The sequence continues at coordinate 22,116 of JAKQWO010000073.1, read as the reverse complement.
GAAGGCTTGGCAGAGAAATAAGAAGGCAGGACGCATCCGCTTTGGAGCCAGCACCATCAGCAATCAGGTGGCACGCACGATCTTCCTCACCACAGACCGCAACTACCTGCGCAAGTATCTGGAAGCGCAGGTGACGGTGATCATGGAAATCATCATGACCAAAGACCGCATGCTGGAGCTGTATTTTAACTATGTGGAGTGGGGCAAGGGAATCTATGGCATCCAGACTGCATCCTTGCACTATTATGGACGTGGTTGTGCCAATATCAGCAGGGATCAGTCCAAGCGTTTGATCTCCATCTTGACCTCACCCGTCCTGCACAGTCCGCATAGCCTGTATAATTCCGCCTCAGCAAGACAGCGCTATCGGATGTTAAACCGGTATTTTTAGCTATGGATGAGAAGTTTCTGCATCATATCTGGGATGGCTTGCATCTGAACACTCAGCTTCAGACGGTGAGTGGAAAGGCACTGCGTATCGCTTATCAAGGGCAATACAACACAGGCCGAGGTGCGGACTTTCTCAATGCAGGCATCGTGATCGACGGTTATGCGCTGCGGGGCGATGTGGAGATCCACAAGCAGACCTCGGATTGGCATACTCACAACCATAGCGACGATCCTTTCTATAACAGCGTGGTTTTGCACGTGGTATATTCACACAATAGCACCCACAATCTCACCATCAAAGAAAACGGCGAAACGACCGAGATTTTAGAGCTGCAAAGCCAGCTAAGCCAAGACATCAACAAGCTGCTTGAGGAACATAAGCCACGGCTGCCCGAAGTGCGCCCCAGCTATTGTGATCTGCTTTCTGCTTTGGATAGAGACCGGCTGCAAATGACCCTGAAAGATGTCGGCACGATGCGCTTTATGGGAAAGGTGCGCCGCTTCAATGCCTCACTCATGTTCAGCGACTTTGATCAGATCCTCTATGAAGGCATCTTTGAAGCCATGGGTTATGACAAGAACAAGACACCCATGCTGCATCTGGCGCAGGAGCTGAACCTTGCCAAGCTCTTGGAGTTTAAAGCGCAAGGCTGTTCCAACATAGACATCTTGGCTATCGTGACCGTTGCCAGTGGGATTTTAGCCCGCAGCGGCAAGCTTATCCCCACCAGCCTGAGCGAGATGTTGCAGCAAAGCTGGCAAAGCCAGAAGTGCTATACCAAGAATCTTCAGTTGGACTGGCAACTCTTCCGGATACGTCCCGCAAACCATCCCATCTACAGGATTTTGGCCACGTTGCCCATGTGCCTGCATTACGGCAAGGACAGCCTTTTACAGGCGATGCTAAGTGAAGCTCATCCCAAGCTTGAAGCACCAAAGCGGATCAAAGCACTGCAAGCCATGTTTGCCAACACCGTCCTGCCCGGAGCAGAGAAGTTCCCTCAGCCCGGCAAAGCCGTGCTCAACTCCCTATATCTAAACATCTTCCTCCCCATTTTCCAGCTTTGGGCAGAAAAGACTAACAACACCGAGCTGCAAAACGATGTACGGGAAGCCTATCAAGCGCATCCAGGTCTTGCCCAAAACCATATCACCCGCATGATGGGCTCTTTTACCGATCCCCAATATCAGAAGATGATAGATTCCCGAGCCATCTATCAACAAGCCTTAATCGAGCTGCATCATCGCTACTGCAGGTTTCACCTCTGCGATGAATGTTTTAAACTGCGCTGTTTGTAAAGTATGAAACCCTATATAACCCCATTTTTAGCACCAAGGAGTTAACCTAAATGAAAAGAATCACTCTGATCTTGATGGCAATTATGCTGTTGATGACCCTCACATCCTGCAAGGGAAGAAGGGATGCCGCCAAGATGCCTACGGACGAGATCAAGGCTCAGATTGCCTCTTTCTCACCGCTGCCTTCCTTCAAGGAGGCCTTTCGTCTTCTGGATGATTTGCAGCCCAAAGACTACGCTTCCATCCTGAATAAGCAACTCTACCGCATCAAGCCCGAAAGCCCCAATAATGCCTTCGCATTGGGTGTGTCGACAGCCGATGCAGTAATAGCCGCCAAAGCAAGAAACAAGAAGCAGCTTTCAAGCGTATCTGCTGAGATGATGAACCTAAGCAGCCTCATGGGACTCGAAGAGGAGGTAAAGCGTTTGGATAGCTTGCTCGCCGGTTTCACCAAACAGGGAAAGTGGAGTGATATCGAAAAAGCCTTGGACGCTATGAAGAAGATGCTGGAAGACAAACTCTGGGAGCGGAAGGACTATGAATACTACACTCTGATGATCTTAGGTGGCTGGGCGGAAGCCCTGAACGGCGCGGGTAAGATTTTAACCGCTAACTACTCTCCCGAAACCACCAAAGCACTCAGCCACGAGAGCACCTGGAGCGGTATGCAGGCCAACCTTGAGCTGTTTTCAAAGCCCGAGATCAAGGACAGCGAGACCTATAAAAGCGTAAGCGAGCTGATCCCAAAAGTCAGCCAAATCCTTGCCAGTCACAGCAACAACACCTACACCAAAGAACAAGTGGAAGAGCTGGTCATGCTCACAGAGCAGATCAAGCAAGCCTTCCCTTACAAATAACTCAATCGCTCCTATGAGCACCTCTAAACAACCCCCAAGAAATCCCGGTCTTCTCTCTCCGGCCGGGATTTCGTTTTTCCAAAATAGTGCAGTAGCTCCAATGATAGCCAATAAAACCCATACCCGTTTCCTGCTTCTTCCTTGCTTACCCGCAGGGCGATGCCGTGGTGATACTCGGGAAAAACCCGAGTGGCACCGAGTAATCACCGTGCGGCTAAGTAAGGAAGAAGTAGGCTCGCTCGCCGAAGCGAACAGTAAAAATGTACCCGCTTCTTCCATACCGCCGCAGAGGTACCGGTGCTGGGTTCAGAGAGGAAGAAGCCAGCAAGATCACATAGGGACTGCTGCGTTATTTATGATTCTTTGATTCGAGGCAAATATGAAACGTATTATCACCATCCTCTTCATCCTCAGCTCTTTTACGTGGCTGATAGCGTACGAAACTCCGTTTTTTAGGGCAAAAGACAGACCTTATGACAAAGGTGACGCCATCATCCTTGAGTGGAAACTCCCCGCTGCAATCGACTCTGTGCAGATTCTGAAGGCAGACAGTTTGGGAGTTTATCAGCCCCTATTCATACCTACAGAAGGTGAAACCAGCTTTGTGGATCAAGACCTAAGCTACGATACAGATTACCAATACCGTCTTTTGGCCTTTAGCTCCACGGATGCAGACAGCTTGCAGCTCTCAGCATACGCCGTTACTAAACAGAACTGGTTTTATCTGGACAAGCTGGCCTATCTCCTGATGCTGATCATTCTCAGCGCGGCTATCATCTATTACATCCTGGCTGCCAAACGAGGTAAAGAGTTCTTCATCAGGCGTATAAGCGGCTTGGATTCCATGGAAGAAGCCATAGGCAGAGCCACAGAGAAGGGCAAACCTATCCTCTTTGTGCCTGGGGTATCCGAACTTGGAGATATCCAAACGCTATCTTCCCTCTCCATCCTCAGCCAATTGGCTTACAGAGCAGCAGAATACAACACCGAGATCATCGTGCCTTGCCGCTTCTCAATGGTGCTCTCCGCTGCCAGAGAAGTGGTCAAAGAAGCATATCTCAAGGCTGGACGCAGTGACGCCTTCAGAGAGGAGAGTATCTTTTATCTCACCGATGACCAATTTGGTTTTGTCGCAGGAATAGACGGCATCATCGTGAGAGAAGAGCCGGCGGCAAACTTCTTTTTGGGCTCCTTCTATGCAGAATCCTTGATCCTGGCTGAGACGGGATTGAGCACCGGAGCCATCCAAACTGCAGGCACGGCAAATGCGCACCAGTTGCCCTTCTTTGTAGTTTCTTGTGACTACACCTTGATCGGCGAGGAGCTATTTGCCGCATCTGCCTACCTTTCCAGAGACGCACAACAGGTGGGCAGCCTCAAAGGGCACGACTTTGGCAAACTCTTGGTCATCGTCCTCATCTTGGTGGGAGTTGCCCTTGAAATCGCTGGCATAAGCTGGCTTAAATCATTTTTAATGGGAGCAGGAGCATGAAACGTAATATACCTCTGATTTTGGCTTTCTTGGCCGGACTGCTGATGATAGTCAGTGAATTTATCCCGCATCGCCCCTTTAGCAATATGGTGGAGACCTTGGAGGAATGGTTTATGATCATTGCCGGTTTCTCCATAGTCCTAGGACTGGCTTCCCTGCTGCAGATGAACTACCAGAAGATCAGCACCAAAGCAGAAAACTGGGGCTATCATCTGGCCTGCGTGATTGCTTTTGCCGTGATGGTGATTATTGGAGCGCTTTGGGGCATGGAAGACCAGCCTGGCTTGTTGGGTCAAGGCGAGAAGATCATCTCCTGGCTGGGAAAGAAGCCCTTTGATTATACCTATGACAACGCCCTGGTGCCGCTTTCCGCCACCATGTTTTCGCTGCTGGCTTTCTTTATCGCCTCCGCAGCATATCGAGCCTTCATCATCCGCACTTTTGAATCCAATCTCCTGATGATCTCTGCCGTGATCGTGATCTTGGGTCGCACTGGCTTTGGCACCATGCTCACTTCTTGGATTCCGGAAAACTACAGATTCTGGCAGCTCCCCGTTTTGGCAGACTTCATCATGCAATACCCGAACACAGCCGCTCAAAGAGCCATTTTGATCAGTGCTTCTTTGGGCATTATCGGCAGCAGTTTACGCATCATATTGGGCATAGAACGCTCCTATTTGGGAGGTGATAAATGAGCTTGAACACCAGCTCTGTTATCGAACGTCGTATCGTGTATTTCCTGCTGTTCTTGGCTGTGTTGTTGCCGCTGCTCTTCCCCATCGGCTGGGGTTCAGAGGTCTCTCCGGTGGTGAAAATGAGCTATGATCTGATAGACCAAACTCCCGCCGGCGGCATAGGCTTGATCTCTTTTGACTATGAGGCATCCACCATCACGGAAATGCAACCTATGGCCGTAGCTCAGATAGAGCATGCTTGGAGCAGAGGACAAAAGGTGATCGCCACCGCCCTCTGGCCTCAAGGCCCGCAAATGGCTGCCCAAAGCTTTGAAGAAGCCAAGCGTAATCCACTCTTCAAGGATAAAGAATATGGAGTGGACTATGTGAACTTAGGCTACAAGGTGGGTGGCATGGTCACAGTCCAAGCCTTGGGTAGCAGCTTCAAAGACGTGTATCCAAAAGACTCTTCCGGTCGGGATTGGGATACTCTTCCCATGCTGAAAAACCTGAAGAATATCAAAGGCTTGAGATGGATCTGCTCACTTTCGGCAGGCGAACCGGGACTCAAGGATTGGATCATGATCGCCCACGACGTGCACAATGTTCCGGTCACCGGAGGCACAACTGCTGTGAGTGCACCTGGCTTTTTGCCTTATGTAAACAACCATGGACAGCTCACAGGACTTTTGGGTGGGCTGAAGGCGGCCTCGGAATATGAAGCTCTGATCGATAAAAAGGGGCCTGCAACCACCAAGATGGACGCCCAATCTGTGGCTCATATCTTGATTTTGGCACTTATTGCAGTGGGCAATATCAAGGTGTGGATTCGCAAAAGAGACAATGCCAAGAAAATTGAGGTGAAAGATGCCTGATATCATGAACACCGTCGGAATCTGGCTGGGTGCTTTCTTCACCTTTGCCATCTTCAGCTTTTTGTATAAGGACAATCCCTTCTACAAGCTGGCTGAGCAGATCTTCGTGGGTTTAAGCGCCGGATATGGACTCATTTACATCATCTATGCTGCGCTCATGCCCAATCTCTTTACTAAGTTAGCTACCGATTTTGGCGGTAACCTGATCCTGCTCATCCCCTTTGCTCTGGGAATCATGATGATTACGCGTATGGTGCCCAAAATCCAATGGTTGAGCCGCTATCCGCTTTCGATCGTGATCGGCACCAGTGCAGCCATCAGCCTCTTACGCTTTTTGAAGAGTGACCTAATTGCTCAGGTGGCAGCCACGATGATCAATCCCTTTGCCACAAAGGTTCCATCAGAAATCGTGGGAAACCTGATGCTGATCATCGGAACCATCTGTGGCGTGTATTTCTTCTATTTCAGCAAAAAGCAGGAAGGCATCGCTAAGATACCCTCCAAGATCGGAGTTTACTTCCTGATGGTGAGCTTTGGTGCTACCTTTGGCTACACCGTGATGGCGAGAATCTCGCTCCTGATCGGCCGCTTGGAGTTCTTGCTCAAAGATTGGCTCCACATCATCAAGTAACCCATAGCCTGAAGTAGGACTAACACGATGCGCAAGATAGACCTGATCGCTACGTTCAACAGCTCACAGACCGTGGACCAAATACAGCAGAAGCTGGACGAGAAAGACAAGCCCCAATCCCAAGACATTGATTTGGAAAAGCTCTTAGCCAAGCTGGCAGAGATAGGAACCTGCATCTGGCAAAGGGGGTGGGCGGAAGCAAATGCCGGAAACGTGAGCATCCGCCTCACGGACTATGGTGAAGACGATGATCCCGTGCTGTTTTTGGTCTCCAAGACCGGCACACGCTATCGCCAATATGCCACAAACACGATGGACAATCTGACGGTCATAGAGGTGAAAGGGGCTAACTACCGCTGCCTTGCCCCCAAAGCAAAGCCCACCTCAGAGTGGAACGCCCACCTCAATCTGCACAAGCACTTCAAAAAGCTGGGCTTGGATAGACGCGTTGTGCTCCACTGCCATCCAGATGAAGTTATCTGCCTCTCACATCAGGCTTTTATTGAGGACACAGAAGTGCTCTATCAGGAAATGGCTGCAGCGCTGCCAGAACTTCCCTTATTCTTGGATACCGGCATCCATGTATGTGGCTCATATCCCCCCGGAAGCGAAGCACTGGCCCAAGCTTCCATCACTGGGCTAACCACAGAAAAAGCACTGATCTGGAGCAAGCACGGCCTGCTCACCTTCGGCTCTACTTTAGATGAGGCTTTCGACTATACGGAAGTGATCGTCAAAGCCGCCAAAATCCTGCTCTGTAAAAAGCCAAGTCCGAGCTTAGCCCGGACTTGATCAATCTATCTTATTGAAGGGTAGTCTATTTGACTATCCTCGTGCCTGTCTTTCCATTAAAGGCGTCCACAATCTTTTCGATGGATGTGATCAGCACTTCGTGCCCGCCTTTTTCCAAGAAGTCGATCGCAGCCAAGATCTTAGGCCCCATGCTTCCAGCAGGGAATTGCCATTCTTCATAGTACTTGCGAGCTTCAGCTAAGGTCATCTTGTCTACGTCCTTCTGATCCGGCTTGCCATAATTGATCGCCACCTTTTCCACACCGGTGAGAATCACAAACAGCTCGGCCTCGATGTTCAGAGCCAGCAGCATGGAAGCAAAGTCTTTATCGATCACTGCATCCACACCTTCATAACAGCCGTCATCATCGATGTAAATGGGAATCCCACCTCCACCTACAGCGATTACGATATCCCCCAGCTCCACCAACTCTTTGATGCGCTGAGCAGGGACGATCTTGGTGGGATAGGGTGAGGGAACCACGCGTCTGTAGCCCTTACCTGAATCCTCTTTGAGGCTCCAGCCCAGTTCTTTCCGGTGTTTTTCAGCCTCTTCTTCAGTATAATAAGTGCTGCCCACAAACTTGGTGGGGTTTTTCATGCTGGGATCGTTTCTATCCACAACCACTTGCGAGATGATGGTGATCACCTGCCTCTCAATACCCGCTTTATGGAGCATATTCTGCAAGCTTTGCTCGATCATATAGCCCATCGTACCTTCTGTAGCCGCATTCAGCACACCCAAGGGCAATATGGCGATACCTTCCTTCTCACCCGCTTCCTGCTGACGCAAAAGATTGCCAACCTGAGGGCCATTTCCATGCGTAATAGCCAGTTTATAACCCTGATCAATCAGCTTCACGATGCCTGTCAAAGAATCTCTGACATTGGCAAATTGCTGGCTGATATCTCCTCTCTCGCCTGCTTTGATGATGGCGTTTCCACCCAAAGCAAGAACCGCTGTTTTCTTCATCTTATATCCTCTTTAAACTTGTTCTATCATAGAAAAGGGGCAGAATCTTGTGCGGTTCCGCCCCTTACTATCTTTTGGTTTGTTATGCTTAGAAGCCTTTTAATACATCCTCGATGGTGGGATGTCCGATCTCTTGGAGATCATATTGCACTTGGCAAGCGGGGTGTTTGATCTTGATGATGCGGCGCAGGTCGATGGGTGTAGCGATCACCACTGCATCACACTCTGTGGCGTTGATGGTGGCTTCAAGGTCTTTGATCTGCTGATCACCATAGCCCATAGCCGGCAACAACTCACCAATATCGGGATACTTTTCAAAGGTCTCCGCAATCTCACCCACAGCCCAAGGACGGGGATCGATATACTCTGAAGCACCATATTTGCTGGCGGCGACAGTTCCCGCACCATAAGCCATGTTTCCATGGGTAAGGGTGGGGCCATCTTCCACGATCAGCACTCTTTTGCCGGTGATAAGCTCTGGCTTATCCACGCTCAAGGGAGAAGCGGCATCGACCACTTTTGCTTTGGGGTTGATCTCGCGGATGTTTTCGCGCACTTCGTTGATGTCCATTAAATCTGCACTGTCGATTTTGTTGATCACGATCACGTCGGCGAGGTGCATATTGGTTTCACCGGGATAGTAGGACACTTCATCGCCGGGACGATGTGGGTCTACCACCACAATGCTAAGCTGCTTGTCAGAGGTGTAGAAAGGTGTGTCGTTATTTCCACCATCCCAAAGAATCACGTCAGCTTCTTTCTCGGCTTCACGCAGGATTGCTTCGTAATCCACGCCAGCATAGATGACGCTCTTCATCTGGATATGCGGCTCGTATTCTTCCATTTCTTCGATGGTGCATTTGTGTTTCTTGAGATCGCTCAGTTCGGCAAAACGTTGCACTCTCTGAGCCACCAAATCTCCGTAAGGCATAGGGTGACGGATTGACACCACCTTGCGGCCTTTGGCTTTGAGAGCATTGATCACGGCACGGGTGGTCTGAGATTTGCCACAACCGGTTCTCACCGCACAGATACTGATCAGAGGTTTGGTAGTTTTGATGGAGGTATTGTTGACGCCCATCAGCCAGAAGTCTGCACCAGCGGCGTTTACCAAGGATGCCTTGTGCATCACTTCTTCATGTGGGAGATCACTGTAAGCAAGCACCACGAGGTCTACCTTGTGCTTCTTGATCAAGTTTGGAAGTTCGGCTTCAGGGAGGATGTTAATCCCCTTGGGATACAGCTTCCCTGCCAGTTTGGCGGGATACTTTTTGTCATCAATGCCAGGGATCTGAGTGGCGGTAAAGGCAACGACCTTGTATTGGTCGTTATCTCTAAAGTAGACGTTGAAGTTGTGGAAGTCGCGCCCTGCAGCTCCCATGATGATCACTTTACGTTGCATTTCGTACTCCTTTATGGTATTTATTATTGCAATTCCGATCCAATTTTTACTTCAGGGCTTATGAGTCAAGCCTTATATTTACATCAAGCCCAAAAGCCGCTAATATCGCCTTTTTGGCCGACGCAACAATGGCTTCACCTGCAGATCCAAGAAAGGATCAAAACCCTTTGCTTCGATGCTGATTCTCTGCCAGAGGAGGTTGGAGGCAAGGTTGTCTCCGATGTGGCTACGGATTCCAAAGAAGCGGCTAATCCCCAGTTCCTTTTTGAGGCTCTGCATGCTCGCATCCGAGATTTCCCGACCATAGGGAAGCGCTAGCCAAGGCTTATAAGGCAAACCCAGTTCTTTAAAAACCCTGATATTATCCTGCATTTCCTGTTTAATCTCAGCGTAGCTAAGCCTTGAAAGGTCTGCATGACTATGAGAATGCAAGGCCAGGTCCACTCCTGCACTCACCATTTCCTTGAGCTGCTTTGTGCTCAAAAAGGGTTTCTCTTGCTTCAAAAGATGTGCTGGATCAGGGAGATTAAACCTTTCCCAAAACCAGGCCAACAGCTCCTGACGCCTCTCTTGCGGACAGGAAAACAGAGTTTGACTGATGCTATCGGACTCTTTGAGCCCATATTTGGCAGCCAAGCCGGGAAGCTCCTCATAAAGCTGATGATCAGAGACCTGGGTGCGCAGATAGGCAAAGAGATGGTTAGGAGCAAGAGCTTTATTATCCATACACATCCCAGGTAAAAACATAGTGAAAGGAATACGCAGTTCTTTCAAGATGGGATACGCATCATAGTAGTTTGAGGCAAAGCCGTCATCGCTGCAGAGGCAGATCTGGTTTCCAGAGGGCTTCTTGCTTTCCAAGGCATGCTGCAAGGAAATGAAGCTAAAGCCTGAGCCCATCAGAGATTCGAGCAGCTTGCGCAGAGATGGTGCGGATACTTTTAGAGTGTAAAATGGACTTCTGCGACTGCCCACGTGATGAAAGTAAAGCACCTTGGGAGCGCTGAAGGAGCGAAGCACAGCCAACGCTAAATTCAAAAACATCAAAATGCCCCTTCCCCATCGAACAGGTGCAGCCCTGGCTTCACTTTATCGATCAGCGGTTTGCTCAGATAGATCGGCATATCGATAGTCTTACAAAAGAGATAGGGCAGCTTCAAGGCTTGCATACGCTCGATGATGTAGGCATCGTGCGTAGTTATCCTGTCCACATAATACTCGCAGCAGAGCTTGGCCATCAGGTAAATCAGCTTATCTTCGTGAGTTGGCCGCAGATAATGAAACCTAATGGTCAAAGTATTGTCAACGATGCAATAGTTTACAACTCCCACCTGCTCTTCACCTTGCCACAATTTCACGATCCGACATTCAGCTTGAGAACCCACATTGCCAAAGAAACTGTGATACTTTTTGGGGATAAAAGTTGGATTCGACAGCTTGAGCGGTAAAAAGGCACGATATTCCAGATAATCTGCGTCTTTATAGATGAGCTCCCTATCTGCATTTTCCAGCATCAGATCAAGGCTTTCTTGATCCAATCGGTGGATGTATTCCGCTTTCAAGCCCGATTGTTTATGCTTGGCAAGCCACCGCTTGAGCCGGATTTTGGAAATGCAGTTCAGTATTGGCCTCACCAAGGGCAATGCCATATAAATCAAGGGATTGGAAACCTGAAAGTCCTTTAGAATCTTTCGGTTCATGCCCAAGAAGTAGTGCTTTCGCTGACGCTCTTGATAAAACTCATAATCGCAGTAAGCCATCCCCGTCATCAACGCAACACGAGTGGCAGAATCAACGGGAACCAGATCACATATCTCAAATGCCGTGGTGGCTATCTTACCAGTCAGCCATGAGCCACGATGCTTGGGATGAATCCACCACGAGCTGTTCCATGTGACTTTGAGAGCTCCCTTGAGAGAATTGACACGCTCCGGGACCAAAATCAAATATCCCACGATCTTACTCCCTTCAAACGCTCCCACCAACAGCACATCCTCAAGCTCAGCCCGTGAATTATGCAAGTAGCAAGCTAAACGCGGCCGCGTGAAAGGCAGATCCTCATGCTGCCAAAAAGCAGAATCGTCATAAATATCAATGAGTTCGGCTTTGGTAAACTGTTTTATGGTAATATCATCCATCGTCCCAATCCTAATTGTTTCCTTTGGGGCAAGCTCTCTCTAAGGGCCTAAGATGTCAAGGGAAAAAGCGGTTTCATCCCAGTTCGCCCCTACGAGCCTCCTTAAATCCACCTTAATTTGACTAAGGAGGATATAGGGTGAGTAGCAGCTTACAACTTCTTCTGTGGCATGGCAGCCGCCGGTACATTTTTCTTGTGCGGTTCGGGATGGGACCCTACCTCTTCCTTGCTTAGCCGCCCGGTGATTACTCGGAGCCTCTCGGGAAAAACCCGAGTATCTCCACGGCATCGCCCTGCGGGTAAGCAAGGGCCATACAGGTGAGGAGGCGGGAAAATCAAAGCAGACTAAAGGAGAATCTGAGGGCTTAACGACGGTTATATGCTACAACTTCGAGATGATGTCGTGATATTCTTGGATGCTGCTGGCTCTATTGAGCCTCACCCTGATCTGCGCTGCGCCCACATAACCTTTGAGGTAGTGGCAGAGCTGGCTGCGCATCTCCTTGATGATTATCGCTTCCGGCTTGTATTGGAGCGCCAGTTCCAGATGGCGCAGCATGGTGTTTTGCAGCAGGTCTATAGTTCTGGGTTGGTAGATGTTGGATTGCAGATACGCTTTGATGTTGCCGAAAATCCAAGGTTGCCCCAAAGCGCCACGCCCGATCATGATCGCATCACACTTGGTCTGCTCATAGATCTGGGCGGCTTTTTCAGGTGAGGAGATGTCACCATTGCCGATCAGAGGTATATCTATGGCTTTTTGGAGCTGGGCGATGTGCTCCCAATTGCTTTGGCCAGAAAACATTTGGGATGTGGTTCTGGGATGCAGACAGAGGAGGTCTGCCCCGCTTTCCTGCATGATTAAGCCGAAATCAAGATAGTTGATGCTGCCTTGATCCCAGCCGCTACGGAACTTCACGCTCAAAGGGATGCTGCCTGCAATCGCCTGCTTCACTTCTTTCACGATCTGAGCGGCCTTTGCGGGTGTTTTCATCAGCGCTGAGCCCGCACCTCGCTTGACCACTTTTTTCACCGGACAGCCCATGTTGATGTCGATAAGATCGGGCTTGTAGTCCAGCGCACATTCTGCAGCCTTAGCCATCACAACTGGTTCAGAGCCAAAAAGCTGGATGGCAAAGGGGCGTTCATATTCGCCAAACTCCATCAACATCAAAGTCTTGCCGCCATCCCTGATCAAGCCATCTGCGCTCACCATTTCGCTCACTAACACATCCGCCCCATTTTCTTTGCAGAGGATGCGGAAGGCTCTATCCGTAAATCCCGCCAAGGGAGCCAGCCACAGTTTACGGGTAACCAAGCTTTGGAGCATCAGAAGTAGATTTGTTTCAGGGCTTTGATGTCCGGATTATCAATTTGAGCAGGATCCATGAATTGTTTGGCAAAATCGAGATGAAGACCACTATCCAGGAAAAAATCCACCAAATCCCTGTCCAACTCACCATCTCTCACGCACCTGGCTATGATGTTGAGAGCTTCAGAGAGGGTTTTGGCTTTTGTATAGGGTCGATCCGGTGCAGTGAGCGCCTCAAAGATGTCTGCTATAGCGATGATACGTGATTGCATGGGGATTTGCTCGGCAGTCAAACCGTAAGGATAACCCTTGCCATTGAGCTTTTCATGATGTTGTGCGGCATAGGTAGCCACGTTGGCATACTTTTTGGGGAAAGTGAGCTGGGATAGCATCTCCCAGGTTACATGTACGTGCTGAGCCATCTCCCTGATTTCTTCGCGCGTCAGGGTGCCTTTGCGGATCTGTAAATTCTTCATTTCGTCTTCGCTGATGAGGAAGTAATGCAGCCCCTCATATTCGAAGTTTATCTCAGCCAATGCGGCAATGCGGGCTATCACCTCATCTGGCAGCCACTCACCGCCTTGATTGATCTTAGTGATGAATTCCAGCTCTGAGTCCAAATACTCTTCGACCTTCTCAGGGAACACCTTTTCACCAAACCAAGCTTTGATCTTGTCTTCATATTCGCCGGCAGAAACAGATGATTTCACGTATTTTAGCAGGGTTTTCATCGTGGTAAAGCGTTGTGATACAAGGATTATCCTATCCATAATGGTTTCCAGCTTGGTGCTTTTATCCATGATGAATTCGGGCGTCACAATCTTGCCCACATCATGCATCATGCCGGCCATGGAAAGCTCGGTGAGTTCGTTTGTGTTAAACTTGAGGTCTCTGAGCTTGCCGGAGCCATTCTCATTGAGCTTGAGGGCAAACATATCGGTAAGTTGAGCCACTCTGGTGATGTGGTTTGAAGAATACTTGCTTTTGCGCTCAATTGCTTTGGCGATCGCACTCATGAATTGCATCAATAGGGTTTCCAAAGATTCGATCAGATGCCTGTTTGAGAGAGAAATGGCAGCTTGAGAAGCCAGCGAACTCAGCATGGTGCGATGTTCATCGTTGAAGCTGATGATGTTGCCGGCACTATCAGTAGCGTTGATCATCTGGATGATGCCCAAGACCTCGTCTTCATGGTTTTTCAAGGGTAGAGTAACCATGGATTTGCTGCGATAGTTGCGGCTTTTATCCGTCATCATGGTGCCGCTGATGTCATATCCCTTGGCCTCGTAAACATCGTCAAAATAGACGAGCTCTTTGGTGTGATAAACTGATGTAACGATGCGGTTTATCCTCGGTTTGCCTTCTTCATCATACAGAGGTAGCGGCGGCCAATCCACCTTGCCATGAGAACCGCCCTGTCGCATATTCATGGTGCGGTTGTAGACTATCACAAATTCCAGTTGCTGCGCCTGTTCGTTGACCATATAGATTGTGGCTCCATCGGCTCCAGTGTATTCGATCGCTTCTTCCAGGATCATGTCAAAGATCTTTGCCAAATCAGTCTCGCTGGAAAGGGCTTCGCCAATCCTAGTGAGCCTTTGGATGTGTGCAACCTGCTGTTGAGCCAATTGGTTGATTCTTTCTACCACTTGGTTTAGCATTTCATTGATGGCGATGTTCTCATTGAGTTGATATTTCAAAACTTATCTCCTTAGATTCTTTTATACATCATGAAGTTGGGCTCAAAGCCCAGGCGACGCTGTTCTTGCTCGAAGAAGGTGATCACATGGTCGCTGAGATGAGGCTCGGAGCTGATCGGTTCATCCTGCACGCTGGCAAAGAGATCACATTTGGCAAACTCACGTGTGATCCACTGGGCGTATTCTTCGTGATCAGTGGCTATCTGCACAAAGGCGTCGGGCTTGAGGATAGAAGCCAAAGCTTTAAGGAATTCAGCTTGAAACAGCCTGCGCTTGTGATGTCTCCTCTTGGGCCAGGGATCGGGATGTTGGATGTAGCATCCATCGATGGAAACGGCTGGCAGGATCAGGTTGAATCTCTCATCCACCAGCGTTTCGATCAGCCTGACGTTGGGATGCCTCTGCGGATCTATCTTCTTGAGGATGTTGTTGATCCGCTTGCGACGCACTTCAAAGCCGAGGAAGTTCTTATCCGGATGCAGCAGTGGATATTGGGAGATAAATTCACCCTTCCCGCTGCCAATCTCTATATAGACGGGGTTTTCATTGCCAAAAACCTCGGCATAATCCAGTAGTTGGTCTTCTATTTCGATGAGGAAATAGCCGGCATCACTCAGCATCAGAGCTCCTGTGCATCCTCATCATCCAAAAGTGTGCTCTCTGTGGCGGTTTGTTGCTTGTAGCGGATGCGATGTATGATCAAGTGCGCTAAAGAGAGGCCAAAGGTGACGAAGACCAGACTGACCAAAGAATTAGTAAACCACACCTTAATGTCTTGAAAATCGGAAGGATAGCGGGTGATTTTGGTGAGCAGAAAATAGTATAAAGCCACTGCTGCTGCACCTAAGATCGAGCAAAGCACCATGCGAAACCTGATCAAGCTGCGGTGGTAAAATAGCTTGCTGCTGATGAGGGTGAGCGCAGCGACCAAGAGGAGGTTTGGGATGAAAAAGGCAGTGAGCTTGATGCCCACGTAACCCGCACCCACAATGGTGAATAGCAGGCTGAGGATGATGGCCACATACCATAGTGCCCGGCTGGGATAGTAGTAGCCAAACAGCGAGGCAAGACTCATCACCAGAGCCAGAGCCATGGCAAGCTGCATCGGGGTCATAAACTGCTTGGGCCCTGCTTTTTGGGTCACAGTTTCTTCTATACCTTCCACACTCATCACCACCACGGTACTATCTGAGCTTTGAATTCGGGATTCCACCTGCTGGGGTTTTGGCTTGGGAGCACCATAAAAAAAGGTCGCTGCTATAAAGGTAAATAACAGCGGAACCAAGACTGCCAGCAGTATATCCACTTTAAACTTGGAGCGTTTCATCGTTTTTCCTTGATTTTAGTTCTTGACTTTAGAGCCATGGTGCAATTTTGTGGTATGCTGTCGACTGTCAATAACAAATGTGGAGAATGATATGTTAAGCTTCATGAAAAACCTGCGTCGCAAAATTGCCACGACGAAAAGCAACTTTTGGGGACGCATTGCGCAGAGCATTAAATTGAGGGGAAAAGTAGATGAAGAGCTGATGGATGAGATTGAGGAAATCCTGATCAGAGCTGATACCGGTGTGGAAATGACACAGACCATCATGGATCGCCTCAGAGATGAGATCCGGGTGCAGAAGATAGAAGACGCGGAGCTGGTGATGGATATCTTGCAGTCCATCATGAGAGATATACTGCTGGAAGGCGTGCCCGAAGAAGGTGATGAGACAGATGAGAACGCCTTTTTCAACAATATAGATGCCAAGCCTTGGGTGATAGTGTTTGTGGGCGTGAATGGAGTGGGCAAAACCACCGGCATAGGCAAGATCGCCAATCGCTTTGTCAAAATGGGCAAAAGCGTGCTGATCGTGGCGGCGGATACCTTCAGAGCAGCAGCGATCGAGCAATTGGAAATCTGGGCAGAGCGTGCGGGAGCTCATTTCATCAAGAGCCAAGCCAATGCAGACCCTGCGGCTGTGGTCTATGATGGAATAAGCTCTGCTATGGCAAGAGGATATGACGTTGTGCTTATTGACACTGCGGGACGTCAACCCACCAAGGAAAGACTGATGGCGGAGCTCTCCAAGATTGACCGCAGCATCAAAAAGCTGCTTCCTGAAGCACCGCATGAAGTGCTCTTGGTCTTGGATGCCACCACAGGGCAAAACGCCATCTCGCAAGCACATCACTTTGATCAGGCAATCAAGCTTAGCGGGCTGATCCTGAGCAAATATGACGGCACCTCCAAAGGCGGAATCATCTTCAATCTCAAAGAAAACCTCAACCTGCCTGTGAAGCTGATCGGAGTGGGTGAGCAGATTGATGATTTGGAAAGCTTTAATATCCATCATTTTGTGAATGCTTTCTTCAGCAAAGACTCCAACGATACAGAGGAAAACGAAACGTAACCACGATGAAAGCTGAACTGATCAGCCAGGATCTGGCGCAAGACTTTTTGCAGAGGATATATTCCGTCTGCATCGGCGAAGACAGCGTCAAAGGCCGTATCCTGCTGCTGAGATCGCTCTTGGAGGAGCTGTATAAGACTCTCACGGAGGATGCACGCCAGTTAGTGGGAAACCTCTTTGCCAGAATGCAGTATCTGCATGATGAGGTGAATCTGCCGTTTTCTCTGGTGGATCAGGCAAATGCCATGCGCCGATATTGCAATAAGGTGAGCCATGAAAACGACTATATCCCAGAGGAAAAGGAGTATCTCTCCTGCGCGTGGGTTTTGGTGAAGCTACTGGAACGCTTCCAGGCTGCTGCATCACATCCGGCTCTGGCAGAATATCTGCAACATCATCAAGCCCAAGCTTTTGTCATCGAGAAATCCCGCAATAAGCTGGACTTTTTCTGTGTGGTAAAATCTTGGAAGATAACTGCCTCCATCGGCATAGATATTGACGCAATCGATGAAGAGGGTGACTATATCTCCATCCGCTTAATCGACGAGGCTAAAGGCAGAGGTGGCAGAAACTGGAACCTTCTGGATAAAGTTCTTTGGCCTTGGGCGACTCTCAATTGTATAAAGCTCGGCGAGGCATCTTCCGGACACAACAGATATGTCTCCAATCCGGGCACGCTGATCGTAGTGGAGCCGGATTACCTGATGGATGTGAGCACCATTGCCGATTGTATGTCCTTCAACAAGATGAATCCAGAGCTGGCCCTGATCAATAGGCTCACCAGTGAACCCAGCAGCAGCGGCATCGTCTTGGGTTCCACGGTGAACAATATCTTTGACGATCTGATGTTTGAGCCGGATGCAGATTATGATCAGCTCTTTAGAGACAGCCTGGCACGTGGGCCTATCCCCATGGTTGCCTTGGGAGCTCAAGAAGCTTTAGCCATCTATCATACGGTCAAAAAGGAGCATCTGCCGCGCCTCAAATCCATGGCAAAATATGCCAGCACACATCCCATGATGCTTGAACCTTCCTTCATCTGCCCCAAATATGGCCTGCAGGGGCGCCTGGACTTGCTTTATCAGAGAGAAGGCAAGCAGTATATCGTAGAGCTGAAAAGCGGAAATGTGCCTCAAAGCGATATGTGGCCTTCACATCAGGCTCAGGTGATCGGCTACAACATGATGATCAGAGAGTGCTATGGCTTTCAGCGATTGGGCAGAGGGTCTATTCTCTATTCAAAGAGCAGCTCCAAAAGCTTGCGTCATGTCTCCAACACCGTGGCTCAAGAGCAAGATCTGCTCATGTGTCGCAACCGTATCTTGGGCATTTGGAAGGGCTTGGCAGATGATCCACGCGTGTTTTTTGACTGGCTGAAGACTTATTCTGCAGATGGTTTACCACCCTTTGTGACTGCCAAAATCAGGGCGATAAGCGCGGCTTTAACTGACTTGGATGCAGATGAATACGAGTGGTTTTTGCAGCAAGTTCGCCTGGCGGTGAGAGAAGCTTGGCACATCAAAATCGGCTCCTGCGGTGGAGAAAACCGCAATCAAAGAGGCCATAATGCGCTTTGGAGACACAGCAAAGAAGAGAAGCTCCAACGTTATAAGATATTGCCAGAACTGGAACTACAAGACATCGACAAAAACTGTATCAGATTCAAGATCAATCAAACGGAGCTGATCAGCAACTTCCGTGAAGGCGACACGGTGATAGCCTACCGGGAAGACCTCAAGGTCGATCAGCAGCAGATCATCAGAGCGGAATTGATCGAGCTGGGTAAGGATTATCTGATCATCCGCGCCAGAGGCCTGCTCAATCCTGCCATTATCCCCAA
Organism: Candidatus Cloacimonadota bacterium; assembly: GCA_029561955.1. GTDB lineage: Bacteria > Cloacimonadota > Cloacimonadia > Cloacimonadales > Cloacimonadaceae > UBA3900. The sequence continues at coordinate 3,346 of JAKQWO010000073.1, read as the reverse complement.
GGAAAATTGTAGCTGGGCGATAGAACAAGACATCCTAGAGAGCATGCTCTTTGGCCCCTTGGCATCCATCATGAGCTTGGTGGCTTCTGATAAAGAGAAGCGCCAGAAGATCATCGGACTTCTGGATCCCACCTTTGCAAAAGTGGAGGAAAAGGCTGCTGACGACACAGGTCAGCTCGTAGATAAGATCATGGCTGCCAAGGACTACTGCGTGATACAAGGTCCGCCGGGAACAGGGAAAACATCGGGCTTGGTCACCCGGTTGATCAAAGAGCTTTATCAATCTGATGAGCAAACCATCCTCGTGCTCAGCTTCACCAACCGAGCTGTAGACGAAATCTGTAACAATCTGGATAAACACGAGATAGACTACATCCGCACCGGCAGAAGCCAAAGCATTCAGGAAAAGCTGTTGGAAAACATGATCAAAGACAAGAGGTTTGCCGAGATTGAGCAGATTGTTAAGTCCAACCGCATCTGGGTAGCCACCGTATCTAACTGCAACGCTTGGATTCAGGACTTTACCAGGATCGTGCCCCAGATCGGAACCGTGATCATCGACGAAGCATCACAGATAATCGAATCCAACATCTTGGGCATTCTGTCCTTGGCTTCACGCTTCGTTTTGGTGGGAGATCAAAACCAGTTGCCACCCATCGTCAGCCAGGAAAATGCCCTCTACAACTTCCAGTCTCCACGCTTACAAAGCCTGCACTACAGCAGTTTCAACCGCTCCATGATGGAGAGGCTCTTTCTTTTGTGCCAAGATAGAAAGCTTGATCAGGCTAAGTTCATGCTAAATAAGCAGTATCGGATGCACTCTCAGATCAGCTCCTTAGTGCAACACTATTACGACAATCAGCTCGTCTGCGGGACTCAGCATCAGGAAAGCGAGCTTGATTATAAAGAAGAATGGGAAGAATACCTGAAGCATCGCGTTGTGTGGATCGACTGTCCGCCCACCAAGGACGCCTATTACGACAACCATCAGGTTGAGGTGATTCATTGCTTGCTGCACAGGCTCAAGGAAGTGGGACGCATCGATGACCTGGAAAGCGACATCGGCATCGTGGCACCCTTCAAAGCGATGATAAAAGCACTCAGGCATAGGCTGGAGGATCCCTTTGACGTCGTTACCATCGATACGGTGGAGCGTTACCAGGGCTCAGAGCGCGAGATCATCCTCATGACCTTGCCCCTGAGAAATAAATACGATATTAAGAGCGTGGAATCAATCTCAGACGACCAGCGCGTAGACCGCAAACTCAACGTGGCAATCAGCCGTGCCAAGCAACAGCTTTACATCATCGGCAACATCGATATCTGCCGAAATAGCCCTCATTACGCTTTTTTGATAGACACAATTCGCCACTCACATAAAGTGATCCCAAGTGAAGATATAATCGTTTCACCATATTCAAAACAATAAGGAGTAAACACCATGTCAAAACCCAATCAACCTCAACAGATCAACATCAAAATCGACGAACAAGTAGGCGAAGGAATATATGCAAACTTCTTTGTGATCACAAACTCACCCAGCGAGTTTATCATAGATTGTGGCCGCATCCTTCCCGGCGTCCCTGGAGGCAAAATCTACACCCGAGTGCTGTGCACACCATCACATGCCAAGCAGCTTCTGCAGCTTTTGGAAAAGAATATAAACACCTTTGAAAGCCAGTTTGGTGAGATCAAAGTTCAAGGCATGCAGGAAAACAAACCTGTAGGCTTTAAACCTGAACAATAACGCAATAGGCCCCTTCCCTTAGTTGAGCTTTATCCCCTGTCACCCGCAACTGTTTGGGCGGTTCAGTGACCGCCCCTTCCTTGCTTACCCGCAGGGCGATGCCGTGGTGATACTCGGGTTTTTCCCGAGTGGCTCCGAGTAATCACCGGGCGGCTAAGCAAGGAAGAGGTTGGTTAGGGCACACTGGGGCAACGGTATTGTATCAAGTTAAACTGGATCAACACTAAGGTTTTCAATAAAAGTATTGACGAATGAGCGGACTCTAGTTTTATGGGTCTTCATACCAAAAATAAGTGACAAAAAAAGAAATACGGAGTTTAAGCCAATGAAAAAGTTCTCATGGCGCGGACTTGCTATCCTGGTCTTTGTACTTGCGACTGCATTCTTCCTTGCTCCTCTGTTGTTTAAAGACAGCCTGCCAAGTTGGTGGGCTTCCTGGAAGTTAAATCTGGGTTTGGACCTCAGGGGCGGAACGCAGATCGTCTTGGAAGTGGATACTTCCAAACTTCCCGCTGATCAGGCGAGTAAGGCGATTGACAACAACATCGAAGTGATACGAAACCGTATCGACAAATTTGGCGTGACTGAGCCCAGCATCCAAAGATTGGGCGAGAAACGCATTGAGGTTCAGCTTCCTGGCATAGAAGACCAGTTGGCCGCTGAAAACCTCCTGAAGAAGACAGCTATGCTGGAATTTAAGCTTTTAGCGCCTCCAGATGAGGCTGACAAAATTCTCACTGCTATCGACCAAAACCTGAGAATGAACGTCTCCCAATTCCCCACCTTGGCGAAATTGGCCAGACAGGACAAAGCTCTGGTTGATAGCCTCAAATTGGCTGCTGACACCCTGGGCACAGAGGCGTGGGTCTTCCGCAGAATGATCGACAGAAGTGAGATCAACTACGTGGTGCGCAGTGAAAACTATCGCACCCTTTCAGACCTCATGGACATGGAAGCCTTTAAAACTTTGGTGCCTGCTGGATACCAGCTCGCATTTGGTAAGATGGACAGCCAAAATCCCACTGCTGACCGCGATCTTTACGTACTCAACAGTGCTGTCCAGATGTCCGGTAAACACATCTCCAAAGCCAGTATGGAATATGGCTCTCCAGACGATCCCCGCACAGCAAACAAGCCCCACGTCTCCCTCCAGATGACCTCTGAAGGAGCGCGTGTTTTTGAGCGTGTCACTGCTGACAATGTGGGCAAACGCTTAGCCATCCTGATGGACGACGTGGTCTATTCTGCGCCCAACATCCAAGAGCGCATCCCCGGCGGACGTGCCCAAATCACAGGTCAGTTTACCACCTCAGAAGCCACAGAGCTGGAAATCTTGCTCAACAGCCCCACTTTGGACGCTCCCATCATCCCAGTAAGCTCCTCAATCATTGGTGCTTCCTTGGGAGCTGACAGCATCAAGAGCGGTATCACAGCCGGTATCATTGGCCTATTGGCAGTGATGATATTCATGCTTGTATACTACAAGGCATCCGGCTTAGTGGCGGACTTTGTGCTGATTTTCAACATCGGCTTTATTCTAGCCATGCTCACTTTATTCAACGCTACACTCACCCTGCCTGGTATCGCTGGTATTATCCT
>JAKQWO010000056.1 GCA_029561955.1 Candidatus Cloacimonadota bacterium | reverse complement strand
CAGGAATGGCGTAGGATACCAATAGGTTACACGTTTGGGCGGGGAAGACGCTCAGAAAGAGGTGAACCTTTCCAAAAAGTCAAATATCTCGAAAATATCTCGTTTTTGCAAGGGAATTAAGGGCAAAAATGCCTACGTTTTTCCACGGATTTATCCGGACGAACACGGATGAATCTGGCTGCTCCGTCCGGTTGTGAGTTTTGAGCGGCTGCGCTTACTTCAAGTATATGTCAGCTTTGTGGTAAAGATAGAAGCCTGCCTTGTTGTTAGTTGTGAATCAGGCTGCGCCTACTGGCGGCGGGATGACATTTGCTGGCCACTTTCAGGTATTACACTTCGGCAAGAAAAGAGACGATATTTGACCGATTTTGTATGCTTAGCTTTGGCAAACAGTTACAAAGTTTGAAAAATCAGTTTTTCGTCATCTGAGTAACATCGTCAGAGTACATTATAGAGGGTGCTGTTTCTAATCTCTGGTTTCGTAAATCTTCTTTTTGCGGAGGTGCTCCTGATAGGTGGTGGAGAAGTCGTTACGGCCTTCGCGGTTGGAGACAAAGTAGAGGTAGTCGTTTGGCTTGGGGTTGATCACCGCTTGGATAGCCTGTAGGGAGGGGTTGCAGATGGGTGTGGGCGGCAGGCCGTCGTTGAGGTAGGTGTTGTAGGGCGAGGGGATGGCCAAATCTTCACCGGTGAGCACCTTGCGTTTGATGCCCTGGGGTTCCAAGAGGTAGTCCACGGTGGGGCAGGATTGCAGTCTCATGCCTTTCTTGAGGCGGTTGAGGTAGACGCCAGCGATGATTTCACGCTCGTCCTCGTGTGCGCTCTCCTTTTCCACGATGGAGGCGAGGATGAGTTTATCATAAAAGTTGGGTATCTGCTTGGGGTTGATATCGTACTTTTTCATCATTTTGAAGAATTCTCTCACCGGGATGCTGAGCAGGCTGTCGATGGGTGATTTGATGTCGAAGACATAGGTTTCAGGGAGCATGAAGCCTTCCAGGCTGGTGAGATTCATACCGGTGAGCTGTTTGATAAATTCAGGGTCTTGGGCGCGGGTCAGCAGCGAGTCATATTTAGCTAATCCACTGGCATCTATCCGGTTGAGGCTGCGGTAGAGGGAGAAGCCGGGCACGATTGTGATGCGAATGGCTTCAGTATTGCCATCTTCAAGGAGTTTGATGGTGTCGATGAGGTTGAGATGGCCGCCAAAACTGTATGTTCCCGCTTTGAGGTTGCGATCGCTTTTTCTCAGTTTGGCCAGAATGGTGAAAAGCTCTTGGCTGCGGATGATTCTTTTGTCTTTGAGAGCTTTGGCGATGGTGGCGGCGTTGTCTCCGGGCTGGATGCGGAGCACCACTTGGTAAGACCTCAGGGGTGAATAGACAGTCCAAAGTAGCCAGGCTACGAGTGTGAGCGCTAAGGCTAAGATAATGGGGATGATGATTTTAATTGCTTTCATGGTTTTCCAAATAACTTTTTAGGATCATGGTGGCGGCCATGGCGTCACGGGTTGATTTTCCCGCTTTCCAGCTCAGGCCGATGGTTTTGAGGGCTTCGTCCGCTTCAGAGCTGCTGTAGCGTTCGTCCCAAAAGACTACTTCGGTATCAAGCTGCTTCTGGAGTTTGAGGCCAAAGGCTTCCACTTCCAGCGTCTTGGGAGTTTTGCTGCCGTCAATAGCCCAGGGCATGCCTAAGACGATCAGAGCTACATCTTGCTTGACGATGATCTCTTTGAGCTGGGCGAGGAACTTCTTGAAGCCGGTATTTGGGAGGGTGGCAAACGGCTTGGCAAAGATGCGCAAGGGATCGCTGAGGGCTATGCCTATCCGCTTGCTGCCGTGGTCGATAGCTAAGATCCTGCTCACAGGTAGGATTCATCCCTCCAGATGGAGATGTACCAGCGGTCGCCGATGGGTTCGAGATAAAATCTGGCCACTCCTGAGGCGGTGAGGCTGGTATTGGAGGCATGGTAAATCAAGGCAAGATCAAAGTGACAGCCGATGACGATCCAGTCTTCATGGCCGATTTCGGGGTCTTTCTCCCAATCCGATTCGGGCGGGATCTGCAACCTGAGCTGTAGATCGTCAGGCGGGGGATAGAGGCCGTCAGAGGAGCCGTGGTTAAAGAGGTTGTTGGTAAATTCCACCTCTTCATCGTAGCCCCACCATGAGTCTTTGATGCCATCGCCGTTGACGTCTATGCCGATCTGGCTGATTTCGGAGGAGATGAGTTCAAAGCGGAAGTGTGGAGAGAGGAGCTCCTTGTAGAGGTCTATATTGCGTTCTTTGTAGGCTCTTTCCAGGTTTTGGAGCAGTTCAATGGGGGTGGTGTTGACGACTTCCTGGATGGATTCGTCTACCAAATTGGGGCAAAAGGGGTTGCGGCAGCTATTGAGGAAGATGCTGAGGCAGATCAGGGCTAAGAGAGCGACTTTATTGCGAATTGTCATACTTCAGCTTTCCCCAGGTGGGCTGACTGCCACTGCGATAGTCGTTCCAAAGGTCTATATACCAATTGCCCAGGTCTTTCTTGAATCTGAGCTCGAGATTGCCCTCGTAGACCTCCGGTGTGGGCTGTTTCTTCTTGTAAGCTTTCAAGATGTAGGAGCGGTAGATGGTGGCGTCTGAAGGGCTTATCTCGTCGGATTGGTTTGGGATTTCGGTGAGCTGGAGGCTGAGGCTGTCGCATTGATCATGCAGAGAAAAGAGCATGTCTTGCTCTTGGGTGCGCCCCCAAATCAAGTTGATGCCATAATCGTTGATATCCTGTGCTGCGAAGTTGAAGCGAAAGCTGGGAGTGAAGAGGCTGCTGTATTTGACCACGTTGCGGGCGTCTCCGTAGCAGTACTGCAGATTTTGCAAACAAGCGCTCCAGGTGGTGACAAAATTGTTCCACAGCGGGGGCTTGGTGGGAGGTTCAGCTTCTCTCACCTTAAAGAGCTCGCAGCCCATCAGAGCAAGCAGAGCGAGGAGAATGACAGCAATTTTCTTCATGATCCCACAATGCCAAACCTCGTAAACATGTCAACAAAAAAGTGGTTCAGCTTTTTTTAACACTTGACAAAAAAGGCTGCAATCCACACTTTGAGTCATGGCCTTTAGATACAGGTCAGGCAAATAAATAAGGAACCCTTCATGGATAAGATAATCGACCCTAAAGTCATTCAGCAATCGCCCACACTGGTCGTAGCGATGATTTTGCTGGCATTGGTTTTGGTAGCCAGTGCATTTCGCAAGCTAAATGTTCCAGTGATCATCCTCTCACTGATGATAGGTCTCATCTTTGGTAGCGATGTTTTGAAACTTATCCATTTTAACAACGCCCATTTTGCCAAGGAAGTGGCTAACCTGGCTCTGATGTTCATCCTTTTCATCGGAGGTTTTGGGACCAATAAAGAGACTTTTAAGCCAGTGTTGAAGCCGGTTATGCTCTTGGCTACCGTGGGTGTGGTTACCACAGCGATAATTACGGGCTTCATATTTCACCTGATCACGGGTTGGGATTTTCTAAATTCTTTACTGCTGGGCTCCATCATTTCGTCCACAGATGCCGCTGCGATGTATGCGATTTTCCGCAATAGACCCATCGAAGCCAAAACACGTACTGTGCTGGAGCTGGAATCCGTAGCCAACGACCCCATGGCCATCGTGCTCACCACCTTTGTGATCAGCCTCGTCATGGGGAAGAGCACCAACACCTGGCTGGCGATTCTGAATTTTACCTGGCAGATGGTCGGCGGTGTCGCTATAGGTGCGATCGTGGGCTATGTGGCTGCCTACTTCCTCAATAAAATCAGGGAGAGTGACACGGACTACTTTTTTGTCTATCTGATCGCCGTCGTGCTGCTCACCTACAGCTTGGCGGATATGGCCAAAGCCAGCGGTTTGCTCGCTACCTTCTCCGCTGGATTTGTGATGGGTAATAGCAAGATTCCCCTCAAAAATCGACTACTCTCCTTCAGTGATACGCTTTCCTTTATCACTAACGTGGCGTTGTTTATCCTTTTGGGGCTGTTGGCTTCACCCAAGAGCTTTTCTGAAATCTGGGGCAAGGGTGTGCTGGTTTTTCTGATCATCACCCTCGTCTCCAGGCCGATAACTGTGTTTATCTTTACTGCCAAGGCGGGGCTAACGCTCAAACAGAAGATTTTGATTGCATTTGCCGGGATCAGAGGTTCTGTGCCCATCGTGTTAGCTACTTATCCGCTGGCTGCGGGCTTGGATCCCGAACGAGAGTTTTTTAATATGATCTTTTTCACGGTGACACTCTCCATCATCCTGCAGGGGACGGGCATTTTCGCACTGGCAAAGCGGCTTAAGCTGTTGAGCGATAAAAAAAACGTCGAACCACGCATCTTGGAACTGGTGACTGTACACGATACAAACTATGAGATCGTGGAGGTATATATCGATGATGACCACTATACCGGCTCCTGCTTGATCTCGGAACTCACCTTGCCGCCGGGAACCTTGATAGCGTTTGTGAATCGGCGTGGAGAGCTGATTGCGCCAAGTGGGCAAGTGGAAATCGTGCCCAATGATGTTCTTACCGTCCTGGTAGACAATAAGTATGTTGATACAATCCACGCTGAGATACACAAGAGTTTTGACCGCAAGAAGACAGAGGAAGATGTGTGGGGAGATGAATATCTATACGAATGATGCGGATAGAGGCGGGCAAAGGTTTTGTGCTTGACAATTTTAACAAGCAAAATTCAGTAACACCCAAGAGGTTTTTATAAGATGATAGAAGTATTAGAACAAAAGTGTGTTGGTTGCGGAGCGTGCACAAGTGCATGTGCATACGGCGCAATCAGTCTCGTAGATCAGGTAGCAATTATCGATTTTGATAAGTGCACGTTGTGTGGTGGATGCGTGGATGCGTGTTCCTTTGACGCCATCGTACTCCGTAAGAAAGCAGCAGTAGAGCTGGATAAGAGTGAGTATCAAGGCATCTGGGTTTTTGCCGAGCAGAGAGCTGGAGTTTTGGCTCCGGTGGTCTTTGAGCTTTTGGGCAAAGGTCGTGAGCTTGCCGATGAGATGGGATGCCAGCTTAGTGCCGTTCTTTTAGGGCATGAGATCGGTGGCTTCACCTCCACGCTAATAGCGCATGGGGCGGATCAGGTGATCGTGGTGGATGATCCTGAGCTTAAGAACTTCCGAGATGAGAGATATGCTCAGGCGATGACTGCGCTTTCCAATAAATACAAGCCTTCCATCATCCTGGCTGGTGCCACGGTGATTGGTCGTTCCTTCATTCCCAGAGTGGCGGTGAATCTGAAGACCGGACTCACGGCGGATTGCACCGGTTTGAGCTATGATGAGGGAAGCGGCAACTTGATGCAGACGCGTCCTGCCTTCGGAGGCAACATCATGGCCACCATCATGACTGCCAACCACAGGCCTCAGATGGCGACCGTGCGTCATAAGGTGATGGATGCAATCCAGCCGGATGAAAGCCGCAGTGGGACGGTGATAGAAGAGACGATTGACTTTGAACTGGAAGAAGAAATGAGCACTTGGCTGGAATTGGAAAAAGAGAAGACCAGCTTGGTGAATATCACCGAGGCTAACATCATCGTCTCGGGCGGACGTGGCTTGAAGGAAGCTAAAAACTTTGCTCTCTTGGAGGAGCTGGCTGAGGCTGTGGACGGAGCTGTGGGTGCCTCGCGTGCCGCAGTGGATTCAGAGTGGATTCCCTACGCTCATCAAGTGGGGCAGACGGGTAAGACCGTAAAGCCGGGCATTTACATCGCAGTGGGTATCTCCGGTGCGATTCAGCATCTGGCAGGGATGTCCAGTTCGGACTATGTGATTGCCATCAATAAAGACCCCGATGCACCTATCTTCAAGGTGGCAGACCTGGGAATCGTGGGCGACCTCTTTGAGATCGTGCCAAAACTAACGAAAAGGATTAAAGAGTTGAGATAATGCTTATCAAACCGGCTTTGAGCGTGGTCACTGCTGATCACGTGAAAGCAGATTTAGTTTTACAATTGGCATTGGATGCAGGCGACGTAGAGGAGGTGAGGGAACTGCCCAAAACTGTGGCGTATGTTCCCTTGATCAATTCGCACGATCATCTGATCGGCAATTGGGTGCCTCGGGCTGGAGACCACCGTCCCTACCCAAATTCGCATGTGTGGGTGGAGGATATGAAGGAATCCTTCAGCTTCCATGAGCGGGATAGCTTTTGGAAGAACGATGGTTCCTTTGACCTAAGCGAAGCAAGGGCTCTGCAGATGGCAGCTTTGGGGTGTTATAAAAACCTGTTTTCGGGCTGCGGCAGAGTGCAGGATCATGCTCCCGTGCAGGAAAAGACCTACTACAACAATCTGCCCATCCATGTGATAGATGCCTTTAGGCAATGTCACTCCCTCACGCTGGGGAACTGGTGGGGCGGAGGCACGGCAATTGAGGAAATGGAGCTCAGCAAGGGTAAAATGCCTTTCATCATCCATTTAGGTGAAGGGATAGATGATGTAACGGCGGGTGAGTTTGCTTCTCTGGAGGCGCAGGGGCTCCTGAGGAAGAACACGGTGTTGATCCATGGCATTGCCATTACCAAGCATGAATTGGAAAGAATGGCGGCAGCACAGACTTCCGTATGTTGGTGTCCGGGCTCAAACTACTTTCTTATCGGACAAACTCTCAAGGTGGAAGAAGCTCTGAAGGCGGGTGTAAACGTGGTTTTAGGCACGGATTCCACCATGAGCGGAACCGTCAATATGACCGCTGAATTCAATATCGCAAGGCAAAAGCATCCTCAGATCAGCGCTCAGACTCTGTATCGGATGGTCACTGAGAATGCGGTTAAGGCGATGATGCTGCCAAAGCACTACGCAGCTTTGCAGGAGAAGAACTGCCGTGATCTGCTGCTGGTGGATCAGGTGGAGAAAGACCCCTTTGAAAACCTGATGAACCTGGATGCGGAGCTGATTAACCTCTTTGTCGTGAATGGCAAGGTGCTGCTGGGTGATGTAAGCTGGCTGGAAGAGCTAAACCTTGATGAAGAAGGATATAGCTTCCTGAGAGTGGGCAAAAAGGAGAAGTTTGTCATCGGCGATCCCATGAGCATCAACGACGAAGTGGACGAAGCCCTCGGCTATCACAAAGACTTTGCCTATCTGCCTTTTTAAAAAGCCATGCTACAGGTGATCGAAATCTTTGCCAGCTTGCAGGGAGAAAGTAGCTTTGCAGGCCTTCCTTGTGTGTTTATCCGCTTGAGTGGCTGCAACCTAAGATGTAGCTACTGCGATACTACCTACGCATTTGAGGGCGGAGAGTGGCTGAGCGTGGAGCAAATCCTCTCCGAGGTAGAGAAATTCAATATCCCTTTGGTGGAATTGACAGGTGGTGAGCCTTTGTGCCAAAAGGAGTCGATCCAACTGATGCAAGTCCTGATAGATAGCGGTTACAGGGTGCTTTTAGAGACCAATGGCTCGCTCAGCATAGCGGATGTCCCCCAAGAGGTGATCAGGATCATAGACTACAAGCTAAAGGGCAGCGGCGAGAGTGGCAGCTTTGCTGAGGTGAATTATGAGCTACTGAAGAGTGGGGATGAAATCAAGTTTGTGATCTCGGATAGGGCAGACTATCTGGAGGCAAAGCGATGGGTGGAATCCCGGGGTAGAGAGGGATTTAACCTGCTCTTTTCCCCGGTTTCCAAGCGTCTGAAACCTGAGCTTTTGGCAAAGTGGATCCTGGAGGATGCCTTAGCCATCAGGTTTCAGATCCAATTGCATAAGGTTTTGGGCATAGCCTAAAGCCGCCCTTTTCATAGACAAGGGGCCTATACTGCAGGCATAGACCCCTCTCATTATCAATCTCTAAAAGATACCTTCGATTCTGCCGCCGGCATGCACGTCAATGTTTTCTGCCGAAGGTCTTCTGGGTAGGCCGGGCATTCTCATGATGTCACCCGTGATGGGAATCAGGAAACCAGCTCCATTGGCGATAGCAATCTCACGCACGGTAACCAGAAAGTCTTTGGGACGTCCGATTAGATCGGGGTTGTCGGAAAGGGATTTCTGGGTTTTGGCGATACAGATGGGCAGTTTATCAAATCCAAATTTGTCGATGCGCTTGAGGTTTGCCTTAGCTTCGGCGGTGTAGTCCACCTGCTGAGCTCCATAGATTTCGGAGGCTACGGTGAAGATCTTGTCTTTCACAGGGCTGTTCCAGTCATAAAGCCCACGATAGCGGCATACCTCTGAATCCACCATGTTCATCACGGTTTCGGCCAGTTCCAATCCTCCTTCACTGCCTTTGGAATGATAATCCACAACCGAGACATCGAAGCCCATCTTTTCAACGTGTGCCTTCACGATGGCGATCTCCTCTTGGGTATCGCTGGGGAAGCGGTTGATGGCCACGATGGACTTCATGCCGAACTTTCGGATGTTTTCAAGGTGTTTATCCAAGTTTTCCAAACCTAAAGTCACGGCAGCGGGGTTGGGCTCACCAATCTCTTTCAGTTTGGCTCCACCATGCACCTTGAGGGCGCGGATTGTGGCAACCAAGACCACGGCGTCAGTGCAAAGGCGGCCATATGGACACACGAGATCGAAGAACTTCTCGGCTCCGAGGTCAAAACCAAAGCCAGCCTCCGTGACCACGTAATCGCTCAGTTTCAGGGCGGTATTGGTGCCGATGATGCTGTTTGCACCCTGAGCGATATTGGCAAAGGGGCCTCCATGCACGATGGCGGGCGTATTCTCGGTGGTTTGGGCTAAGTTTGGCTTCAGGGCATCCTTGAGCAGGGCAGTGATAGCGCCTTCAAAGCCAAGTTGGCGGAAGAAGACGGGTTCGCCTGAATGGGTGAAGCCCACGAGGATGTTGCCGATGCGCTTTTTGAGCTCATCAAGGTTGTTTGAAAGGCAGAGGATAGCCATGATTTCACTGGCGGGTGTGATGTCGAAACCATCCTCACGTGGGAAGCCTTGCTTGCTGCCTCCCAAGCCGATGACGATCTTGCGCAGCATGCGGTCGTTGACGTCCAAAACTCGCTTCCAAGTCACCCTGCGAGGGTCGATCTGTAGCTCGTTGTCAAAGTAGATATGGTTGTCCAAGAGGGCGGCCAGAGTGTTGTTGGCTGTGGTGACGGCATGGAAGTCTCCGGTGAAGTGGAGGTTGATATCCTCCATAGGTAGCACCTGGCTCCAGCCTCCACCTGCAGCGCCGCCTTTGATGCCAAACACAGGTCCCAAAGAGGGTTCACGGATGGCTACCGTAGACCTCTTTCCCAACTTGTTGAGAGCTTGGGAGAGTCCGATGGCCACGGTGGTCTTACCTTCGCCGGCAGGTGTGGGCGTGATGGCAGAGACCAAGATCAGCTTGCCATGTTCATTATTCTGAATTTTCGAGAGAGCGGAATAGCGGATTTTAGCCTTGTACTCACCATAATGGTCGATGTCATCAGGGCTGAGACCAAGCTGAGCCGCAATTTCGTCTATGTTTTTGAGCTGAACTTGTCTGGCTATTTCCAGATCGTTGAGCATAACTACCTCCTGTGATTGATCTATTTTGAGATATTATAGTCTGTTCGGTGCCCCTTTGCAAATGAGAAGAGTGGTTCTGCCCAAAATGGCTGTTTTTTTCGGCAACAAAGGCATGCTGAGGTGGTGGTGCCTCTCTGTGAATCCCACAAGATGCTGGATGAACAGTATTTACCTGAATAATGCAATTGACCCTTTCACTTGGTTTGGCTCCTTTGCCTGTGACTCACAACTGCTTAGGTGATTCGGGCCCTACTCCTTCCCTGCTTACCCGCAGGGAGATGCCGTGGTGATACTCGGGTTTTTCCCGGGTGGCTCCGAGTAATCACCGGGCGGCTAAGCAAGGAAGAGGCGGGAAAGGTCACACTGGGGCTACTGAACTATTATGGGTTAAAATGCTGTCAGATTGGTATGACTACAGGGTTCAGGTCAGTTTGTCGGACTGTTTCTTTCCGAAGAAAAGCAGGATTTGGTCGAAAAGGCAAGATAAAGCTTTACAAAAAACGCTCCATTTATTTTTGGTATCTGTGAGCAAATTCAGAGTTTTCAAAATAAAATTAGAGGATAAAACATGTCGCAGTTACCCAAGCCAATCCAGACTTTGCGTAGCAAGAAGGAGGCCGCCCTCTTGGGTGGCGGTCCTAAACGCATTGAGGAACAACATGCTAAGGGCAAACTTACTGCCCGTGAACGGATTAATCTCTTGGTTGATCCCGGTAGTTTTGAAGAGTTCGATATGTTCGTCACCCACAAATGCACCAATTTCGGCATGGATCAGTATATCCATCCTGGCGATGGTGTAGTCACTGGCGTGGCAACTATCAATGAGCGAATGGTTTATGTATTCGCACAAGATTTTACCATCTTTGGTGGTTCACTTTCCAAGACCTATGCAGAGAAGATTTGCAAGATCATGGATATGGCCCTGAAAAATGGCTGTCCCCTGATCGGCCTCAACGATAGCGGTGGAGCCCGTATCCAAGAAGGTGTGGACGCTTTGGCTGGTTATGCCGAGATCTTTTGGCGCAACGTGATGGCCAGCGGCGTGATCCCTCAGATTTCCGCCATTATGGGTCCCTGTGCAGGTGGAGCTGTCTATTCTCCTGCGATCACAGACTTTGTGATCATGGAAAAGCAGAACAGCTACATGTTTGTGACCGGCCCCAAAGTGGTGAAGACGGTGCTCAACGAGGAGGTGACCGTATCCGACCTCGGTGGTGCGGCGGTGCACTCCAGCAAAAGCGGTGTGGCTCACTTTATCGCTGCAAACGAAGATGAAGCCATCCTCACCATCAAGAAGTTGCTTAGTTATCTGCCCAGTAATAACATGGAAGACCCTCCATATCAGCTTCCGCATGACCCGGCTAACCGCTCCTGTGACGCCCTTGAAGAGATCATTCCAGACAATCCCAACAAGGCATATGACATGCTGGAAGTGATCCAACAGCTTGCGGACGACGGTGAGTTTTTGCAGGTGATGAGCAACTTTGCCCAGAACATCCTGGTGGGATTTTGCCGCCTGAATGGCCATTCAATTGGCGTTGTGGCAAACCAACCCAGAGTGCTCGCTGGTGTGTTGGATATCGACGCCTCAGTCAAGGCTGCTCGCTTTGTGAGGTTCTGCGATGCTTTCAATATCCCGCTTTTGGTGCTTGAGGACGTGCCCGGCTTCTTGCCCGGAACCAATCAGGAACACAACGGTATCATCCGCAACGGCGCCAAGCTGCTCTATGCCTTTGCAGAAGCTACAGTTCCCAAGGTTACCGTGATTGTGCGTAAAGCCTACGGTGGTGCCTACTGCGTGATGAACAGCCGTCATATGAGAGCGGACTTGGTCTATGCTTGGCCCAGTGCTGAAATTGCTGTGATGGGGCCCAAGGGCGCTGTGGAAGTGATTTTCCGCAAGGAAGCCAAGTCATCTGCCGACCCCAAGCAAACCCTGCTCGATCGTGAAGAAGAGTATAAAGAGACCTTTGCCAATCCCTACCGTGCTGCTGAAAGAGGCTATGTGGATGATGTCATTGAACCTGCCTCCACTCGTTTCCGCCTGATCAGAGCCTTCGAGATGCTGGCAAACAAGAAAGATACCATCCCACCGCGCAAGCATGGGAACATGCCTTTGTAGGATAAGAGCATGTCAAGATACATAATAACCACAATTGTGCTGCTGCTTCTCGCAGGTGTGCTTATGGCTCAAGTAAATCAGGCTACCAAAGATGTCACGCCTGAGGAGGCGGAAGAGCTTAGCCTGGAAGCCATTATTGCCGCCATTTCAGATAGTCTGATGCAGCAACGTGAGCAAGACATTAGGAAAGAATTTGGCTTTAGCAACAGGGATAAGCTGGCTGAAGTAGCCGAGATCTTGGAAATTCAGAACGTGCCCCGTTGGAAGAGCTATCTGAAGTTGGATCCTGCCAACGAAGCTCTGGATTCTATGACGCTGAGCAATCTGGGAATCACTCCCTATCAGGCATTTTTGGCCAAACAGTTTAGCATCCATGGCTTCACAGAGCTATCCTTCTTTTCTGAGATCTCCGAGCGTGAAAGCGTCCCAATCAAAAAACTAAGGGAGCTGGTAGGCTTACAATCCCTGGATAAGAGCAAAGACCATACCTCTCTGCAAGTTTTGGGAGTAGACCCTGCGCATTTGGACAGCCTGATCACAAAATTCCACGACCAATCAGTCCCTTATGGGCTCTCTTTAACGCTGGTGGGAATGTCCATCACGTTTAGCGCGCTGTTCATTACCAGTTTTGTTGTCAGCCAGCTACGTATTGTGAACAAGAAGCCCAAGACGGAAGAAACCCCCTTGGTGATCGACCACAAGGGCAAGCTCGTTGCAGACAAAAAGATCCAAGACCGCAATGCGGTTGCCGCAGCTATCATGGCCTTGCATATATATGAAACCGGCATCAAAGAGAAAAAGAAAATGATGCTGACCTTCAAACGCACTCCAACTAATCAATGGCGCGCCAGCCAAGTGTTGGAAATGCCCAACCGTGAATTGTTCCGATTTAGGAGATAGATAAATGAAAACCTACAAACTCAAAATCAACGGCGAGATCTACGAAGCTAAAGTGGTGGAATACACCGATGAATATGCCAAAGTAAACGTCAATGGCACAGACTATAAAATCACTTTCCAAGAAGATGACACTCGCCAAGTTCCCAAACTTGCCAGCCAGGAAAAGGCTGTTCCCATGGCTCCCACTCTCACCAGCGGCTTTGAGGCCGGAACTGGTGAATTGAGAGCACCCATCCCCGGCGTGATCCACGATATCAAAGTAAAAGAAGGTGATAAGGTCACCAAGGGGCAGACTCTACTCCTGTTGGAAGCAATGAAAATGGAGACCGAGATTGCCTCCCCTGTGGATGGAGTGATCAAAGAAATCAAGATCAAAGAGCGTGAATTGGTGCAAGAGGGCGACTTGATGATCCTGATCAAAGGAGATCAAGTCAAACCCGCCCCAGCTCCTAAACCTGCTGCCAAGCCGGCCGCTGCTCCCGCTCCCACAGCTCCCACTGTAACCGAGACGGTGATGTATGCACCTCTGCCTGGTTTGGTGGTGGACGTGTTTGTAGAGGTGGGCCAGCAGCTCAATATAGATGATCGCGTCCTTGTCTTGGAAGCTATGAAGATGGAATCAGACATCTACAGCACCCTGAAAGGAAGAGTCAAGAAAGTGTATGTGAAGAAAGGAGATAGCATCCAAGAGGGAGAACCCTTAGTCGAGGTGGAGGGATAAGGTGCAAGAATTAGTACAGTTTATTCAGACCACCGGCTTCCTGAATTTCTCTTGGGGAAACCTGCTCATGATGGGCTTTGGCCTGCTCTTTGTCTGGCTAGCCATCACCAAAGGTTTTGAGCCCCTGCTGCTGGTACCCATCGGATTTGGAATGCTCATAGGAAACCTGCCCGGTGTAGCCGAACAGGGATTGGGCGTGGATGATACCGGTAGCGTGTTTAATCTGCTCTACTTCGGTGTCAAACACGGAATCTATCCTTCCCTGATCTTCATGGGTATCGGAGCGATGACCGACTTTTCCACCCTGATAGCCAACCCCAAACTCATTCTCTTGGGAGCAGCAGCGCAGTTTGGCATCTTCGCCACTTTCATCGGTTCTATTCTTTTGGGATTTAACGTGATGGAAGCTGCTTCTATCGGCATCATCGGTGGAGCTGATGGCCCCACATCCATCTATCTGGCCTCAAACCTGGCGCCGCACTTGGTAGGATCAATCGCTTTGGCGGCATATTCTTACATGTCGTTGGTGCCGGTGATTCAACCTCCCATTATGAGGCTGCTTACCACCAAGAAGGAACGCCTCATCCGCATGAAACCACTGCGTGTGGTCTCCAAGCGTGAAAGGATTTTCTTCCCGATCGTAGCCTTTATCGTGACGACACTCATCTCTCCCGGAAGTGTGGTGCTATTGGGTATGCTGTTTTTGGGCAATCTGCTCAAGGAATGCGGTGTCACAGAACGCCTTGCCGCCACAGCCAGAGGCACTTTGATAGACATCGTCACCGTGCTGATCGGGCTTACTGTGGGCGCCAGAACCACCGCAGCAACCTTCCTGACACCCGCTTCCATTAAGATATTCGTGCTGGGTGCTGCCTCTTTCGCTGTCGCCACCGCCTCAGGTGTGATGTTTGCTAAGATAATGAACCTCTTTATCAAGGACAAGATCAATCCTCTGATCGGAAACGCAGGTGTATCCGCAGTGCCAGCCTCTGCAAGAGTGTCTCAAGTGGTGGGACAACAATATGATAAATCAAACTACTTGATCATGCACGCCATGGCTCCAAACGTAGCTGGAGTCGTGGGTTCTGCCGTCGTGGCGGGTGTGCTGTTGGGTATTCTGGGCCAATAAACTCATATCGAAACATAAGAAAGACCCTATCTCAAACATGGGATAGGGTCTTCTTTTGTCTTTATATTCTTTAGAACACTGTGATTCTCTTGGTAGCGATCACTTTGCCACTTTGTTTGATTCTCATTAGATAGACTCCAGAGGCCATGCGCTGTTGGTTTGCATCCAGAGCCTGCCAACGACCGTTCAGTTCTGTGCCTGACGCAGAGCTAAAGTCCTTGATCTCAGCCACTTTCTGGCCTCTGATGTTGAATATCTCAGCTTTCACCTCACCTGCCTGAAGGTTCTTCAGAGTGATAGAAAAGTCTGCCTTGGAAGGGTTGGGATAGACAGACACGCTGGGCTTTGCTGCGGGGACCAGAGGGTCTTCTGTGCTTGAAGGGTCGTAGAGATTGATCGTGGCATATCTGATGGAAGAGCATAGGTTATCATCGGTATGATAAACATTCAAGATAACATCACAGTGATCATCTGTGACATTTTTCAGGCTCAGTTGATGCTGCTTGGCTCTATTCCAAGCGTTATCCCAAGGCAAGTATCCCCATCTTTGGAGTGTGTATTCCCCATTTTGAAGGTCGATATTGGATATCTCCAGCAAACTGATTGTGGTACTTTGATCCAGGGAACAGACTGCAAATCGAGCTGTTCCATCAACTGAAGGCAGGATGTCTAATAATAGAGACCGAGACTCATCTTGCTGATTCCCAAAGATTTCCGTAGACACATCTATCACTTCCCCATAGTTAGGAGTGTAGGGATTGATAATGTGGAGGCTGTATGGCTCGGGATTGGCGGCATCATACCTGAGGATCAATGCACGCTGATCATCCACCCACTCCATTTGCTTGATGATAGCGGTATCGTTTGGGCCAAAGGGATATATCCCACGGAGGTATTGGCCATTATGAAGTCCCAGCTTCCCATTCACGGCATACAGGGCAGCAGAACCATTGCGGGCGATCACTTTGGAGCGAATTGCTTGGGGGACAATCATGCCGTCGTCGTGCCCATAGCTTGGGATTGCAGGGTTTTCAGAGTCAAGTGCGTCATAGGATGGGATGGAAAAGCCGAATCCCCAGTTAAAATCATTGCGGATAGTCCTACGTATATCCCGATGGTGCTCTCTCTGATAGCCCACACCATTTCCTGTAGTTCCAGGATAGTTTACGGAACCTAACTGTATCCCCAGCACGGGGTCGACGTGATTAACCACGCTTGGAGCTGAAGAGCTTCCATACAGGTTGTTGGCAATATCCCAGATGGGGTTGTCCGTATCAACATAGCCTCTGTGCAAATATCCTTTATACCTTTCAGAGAGAGGCCCCCACATCTACACGGTGCCGCGCTCCAGATAAGGCATTCCCTCAGGCCAGAGGGGGTTGTAAAAGGGATAATCTATAGTCGGAGGCCAAGGACTACTCTCAGTCTGTGGGTATCTATAACGGTGCAGGTCAATATTACTCCAATATGAGCCATACATATTTACTGCCGGTACGGAAGGATGAGGGTGCTGATATTCAAAAGTGAAACAACCATCATTCAACCCCACAGCATTTAGGGAGGCATAGATCTTGATGGGGTCAGAGTTTGCTCTGCATACATGATACCTGAGGCTATCCACGATACCGCGATAGCCATATTTGATTTCTATCCTCTTCTCAGAAAACAGCGAAACGAAATCATGGGTGTTGTTGCTCGGGTCTTCACCGGGAGGGGTGCCAGCCAAGAGTATATCCCCAACGATCTTAATATCAGAGGCGCTTGCCCAGGTTTGTTGACCGGCAAACGTGCCCTTGATCCAAAGTTCATTTTGGGAAAACAAAACAGTATCATCCGGAATATATGATACCCCACCCATGGTAACCCAGATAGTGTCAGGGGCGGCGAATATGTTGGTGAAAAGTGGCTCTCCCAAATCTTGCGAGGGGTAAACAGGATATACCAGATAACGTGATACAAATGGCTGTGTCCTGATTCCCAAGTACAGGTCTGCCGAAGTACCATTTACATCAGCAAAGATGATGTATTTATCATCATAGCCACTGGGCCCAATCGGTATTCCATCTCTCCTGTGATAAAAGCGAGCATCATTGACGGGTGCGTTTTCTATCAAACCACCCGGGAATACCGTTTCAACGGGATAGTCCGTGCCACCATCGGGGTAAACCTTTACCTGTTTGGATGTGATAACCAAGCCGGTGAAAGTAGGCCAAGCACCGTTGATTGGACGAATCCAGATGTCTCCATCGCTTCGGTAGTTGCCTTCTATCAACTCAGGAGCCCGAAAAACGATGGGATCGCCATCTTGGTCGAGTCCACTGCAGACATACCTGTGATAGGCTATTATATCGTCTGAGTCTTCACTGTAGAGGTAGTTATCCTGCTCATGCTGCGGATAAGGCAGAGACAATGTGAAGCCCCGATACCCGCCTGCCACCTTTTCCAGATACGGGCTGCTTTCAAAGGTTCGACCCATTGAGTAATACTGCCAGCTATCTCCCTGGTTGGAGGAGGTTGCCGTATAGCTTTCCCAACCATCCAAATCCATGTAGGAAACGATGATCTCGCCATCATTTATGGAGATTGTAGGTTTGGTGGTTCCCGCGATGTTTTGGGCTACGGTCTTGCTGATCCAGTTCTCCCCATCACTTGTGCGATACATCAGGACAATACTCCCGGTTTGGTCAGCAGATGTATTCGTATTGTAAACGAGGTATACCGTCCCATTGTGGGAGCAGATACCCAACTCGGCATCAAACTGCCCCGAGGCTATCTCGGGTGGAGTCTGTGCCAGTAAAAAAGTGCTGAGAGCGAGCAGCCAAATCAGGCTGAGTACTTTCGTCCTCATTGCGAATCTCCTTTTCTCATATTTGAACCTACATACCTGCACAATTTGAGCCAATTCTTTATT
>JAKQWO010000044.1 GCA_029561955.1 Candidatus Cloacimonadota bacterium | reverse complement strand
GCTCTTTCTCTAAGGTTGAGCTTTTCTCCCCGTCACCCACTTCGCCCTTACTTACCCGCAGGGAGATGCCGTGGTGATACTCGGGTTTTTCCCGAGTATCACCGAGTAATCACCGGGCGGCTAAGCAAGGAGGAGGTAGGGGATATCACAAAGAGGCTACTACATTATTAGGGTTAAAAGGAGCAAGAGCGGAGCAGGAGGTGAGTTGGAACGGTAGATAGACAGCGACTTTGAGGGGTATCAAAAAGGGCGTTTTCCTGTTACTTTTTTCCATACTCAAATCAAATTTTACAAGAGGCTCTGCTTTTTCTCTTCCCGAGTCAGGATGAGGAATGCCTACTAAAATTATAGGAGATCGCCGCGTCATCCATTTGTCATTTTCATGCCAGTGAATTCTACATTGTTCTTTAAAAATGCTTGACAGCGAAGCCCGTTTTAAAATCATGACTTGAGCAGTGATTTTCAACATAAAAACAGGAGTATACCATTGCAATGAAACGTACTTATCAACCTTCCAACCGTTCCCGAAAGAACACCCATGGCTTCCGTCTGCGGATGTCCACCCACAATGGCCGTAAAGTTTTGGCCCGTCGTCGTGCCAAAGGGAGAAAGACGCTCAGCGCGTAGCTTATGGCGCGTTTTATTACGCGGCACAATGAATACAGGAGCCTTTTCCCTTGTGAATTCTACCTGCGGTCTGAACACTTTTTGGCAGCAGTTTCCAGCTCTGATGCGGAATTTTCCTTGGGCATCACCATCGGCAAAAGCGTCGGCAAAGCCCATCAGCGCAACAAGCTCAAGAGGCGGATCAAAGCTTTCATCCGCAGCAATGATAAGCTGCTTCCGGATGGCTTTAAGCTTAATTTGATTGCCCGCGTCGGTGCTGCACAACTATCATGGTCTACACTTTGCGATCAGCTCAATCAGATCATCCAAAGCCTAAAGGATCGCCCTTGCAAGTGATCCTGCATCTGCCAAATTGGCTGTTTATCGTCTTGATCCGCTTTTACCAGCTTGCGCTATCACCATTTATGGTGCCCACCTGCCGTTTCACACCCAGTTGCAGCCGCTATGCCTTGCAGGCTTTTGAAAAATACAACGTCTTCAAAGCCTTGGCTCTCAGCATCTACAGAGTCTTGCGCTGCAATCCCTTCAACCCCGGTGGCTATGACCCACTTCCCTGATTTACGAGGCCTTTAAAAAATGGATAAAAGAACTCTCCTCGCCATCTTATTGATGTTTGCCCTCTACTTTGTGTTCAATCAGTTCATCTGGAAACCCGCACCCGCGCCCGCCCCTGCGGCAGACTCGCTTGCCACTCAAACTGCACCTGTAGATACAGTGCAGCAGGGCGGTGTCTTCCAGCCTTTTAACTTTGGAGATAGCCTGCAGGTAAATACCCAGCAGACTTCCATCGCCAGCATCAGCTTGGAAAACAAAGTGATGAAGGTGGATTTTTCCACGCTGGGTGGTGCTATCACGCAAGTGACGCTCAAAGAACACGTTGTGCAGGGTGATACCCTCGTGACGCTCATCCCTCAGGGCAAGAAAGTGGCAGATCTCACCATCTTCCATCCCGCTACCCAGAGCTCGCTGAAAGATGTCAATTTCGATTACAGTGTGAGTGCAGACTCCTCGGAAGTGGTCTTTTATCTCGGTTCTGAGGCTATGCCCGCCGTCAGACGCAGTTATCGTTTGGATGACAAATATGGAATTCAGGCCGAGGTCAATATCCAGAATATGGGCAATATCCACGGCTTGGCGCTGGATTTTGATGCCGGCATTGCCGATAGCGAGACTTACACCAAGTACAAGGCTCAGGATTATAAGTTTGTCTATTATGCCAACAACGAGACGCAGAAGCTGCTTTTGAGCAAGCTGAAGAAAAAGCCTTTTTCTGGCGCAGTGCAGAGCTTCCGCTGGGCTGCTTTGCGCAGCAAGTATTTTACCATTGCCTTGGCCGAGCGCGAGCCCAACCTGATCAACGAGTTCAAAGGCTATGCAAACAGCGAAACCGGCAATCCCGCCATGAATCTTAGTGCCAAGAGCAGCACGGGCAAGGTGGCTTGGGATCAGAAGTTTCTCATCTACGCCGGTCCTGCGGATTATGACATCCTGTCCACCTATGACCAACAGATGGATCAGATCGCCGAGCGCGGACCGGGCTGGTTGCGTTGGCTTGCCAATCTGATCGCCAGCTTCCTCAAGTTTTTGCACAAGTATCTGCCCAACTACGGCCTGGTGATCATCGTCTTTTCCCTGATTCTCTCATTGGTGCTCACCTCCATCCAACAACCGCTCACCCGCAAGGGCATGCAGGCAAATCTCAAGATGCAGGAGCTGCAGCCCAAGATGGAGGCCATCCGCAAGAAGTATCCCAACGATGTAAACGCCCAGAGGGCGGAAATGGTCAAATTGCAGCAGGAGCATGGCATCAACGTCTTTGGCGGCTGCATCATGTGGATTCCTCTCTTGATCAACATGCCCATCCTGATCTCGCTCTACAACGTCTTGCGCTACACGCTGGATATGCGCAATGCAAGCTTCATCCTCTGGTGGAAAGACCTCTCTCTGCCCGATAAATACTACGTCCTGCCCATTCTCATGGGATTGGTGATGGTGGTGCAGAGCAGATTTGTCAAACCACCCACACCGGACGAGAGCAAGATGACCGAACAACAGAAACAAGCCCAACAAATGAGCAAAACCATGGGCTATATCATGCCGGTGATGATGTTCTTTATCTTCAAGGGCTTACCCTCCGGCTTGGTGCTATACTACACCGTCTATAGCATCTTCTCAGCCTTCCAGCAATACCGACTCCAAAAAAAGATTAAAAACTAAGGAAACTATTACTAAATGACCAAGATAAAAAGAAGCGGAACCAGCGTTGAAGCTGTGATTGCCGCTTTTCGTGACGAATATAAAGTCCAGGATTGGGAGCTCAATTATGAGGTGGTCAAAAGGCCGAGAGCTGGCTTTTTGGGCCTCTTCGCTTCCAAAACCGCCGTTGTCAGCTTCGATTTGCCCGAAGTCGAAGATAGAGTGAAGTTGTATCTGCAGCTTTTATTGCAGAAAATGGGCGTTAGTTTTGAAAAGATAAACGCTCGCCGGGAAGGTAAGATCGTCCATCTGGACATCACGGGAGTGAGTGAACCCGGCTTTTTGATCGGCAAAAACGGCAGCATGTTGGACACGCTCCAATACTTTATCAACCGTGTCTTTGATTCGGATCGCCGCCTGAGCATCATCTATCTGGATAGCGAAGACTACCGGGAAAAGAAGGATCAATACTTCCTGCGCAGTTTCGTCTCACGTATCCAAGAGACACGTCAGAGTGGTAAACCGCTCACCCTCGATCCCATGCACTCCGCGCAGCGTCGTGCTATCCATCAATATGTGAAGAAACAAAAAGGCTTGCGCACCCTCACCGTGGGCGATGGCGATAAAAAGCGCATCATCATTTTCCCCACCAAGCTTTCGGAACAGGAAGTGCTGAATCAGACCGGCTCCAAGACGATCAAATTCAAAGGGAAAGCGCCCCGCAAAGCCGCACCTCAGGATATGCAGGCTGTGAGCCAGGATAAAAAAGGCTACAAGCCCTACAAAGATAAGGGCGGCTACCGCAAACCCAAATACTACCCCAACAGACGTCCGCCCAAAAGAGGCGATCACGCCAGAAGAACAGACGAATAATGAAGCTCTTCAAGGTAGATTCAGGCCATTACTACACCGATGGCGGTGCGATGATGGGTGTGAATCCCTGGGCGCTTTGGGGCAAAAGTGAGCCCACAGACGAGCGGCGCCGCATCCGACTCGCTCTCGATCTGCTCTTGATCGTGGGGCAGGGGCGTGTGATCCTGGTAGACAGCGGCATCGGCAACCGGCTCAACGAAAAGCAAGAGAAGATCTATCGTCCCTCAGAGTTTATCCTCGAGGAGTCTTTGGCAGATTTGGGATTCAAGGCAGCAGACGTCACCGATGTCATCCTCACGCATCTGCATTTTGATCACGCCGGCGGACTGATCTCAGCCTATCCGGATGGCGAGAGAGCTACCTTCCCCAAGGCCCAGCTCTGGATTCAAAAAACAGAGTGGGAAATGGCAAAGAATCCCGATGGCTTAAACCAGGCGGCCTACAACTATCATCAGCAGTTGCAGCCACTTGAGGATAAGGTCAAGATCAATCTGGTGGAAGGTGATGCTTCGATTGCTCCGGGTGTCAAAGTAAAGCGTACGGGCGGCCACAGCGTAGGCAGCCAGATCGTGGAGATTGAGGCGGAAGGCGGATTTTACATCTATCCAGCCGATATCATCCCCACCCTCTTCCATCTGCCTTTGGCCATCACTTCCGCCTACGACGTCAACCGCAAAGAGACTTACTTAGCCAAACAATACATCCATCAGACCCTCAAGGAGAAAGGCGGCAAGCTGCTGTTCAACCACGACAACCAGCACTGGGAATACAGCCTGATTTAGCTGCCCTATTTCCAGCTTTAAGGATTGCATTTTAGAGGTTTTGAGTTATTTTTTACAACAAAATCCGCTCACATCACCATAGCGGATCATAAGGAGTAAATAATCCCAAACAATGCAGTAAAGACTTATTTAGCACACCTATCTCTACACGATCCCACTTGCCCCGCCCTTGCTTACCCGCCCGGTGATACCGTGGCGATACTCGGGTTTTTCCCGAGTGGCTCCGAGTAATCACCGGGTGGCTAAGCAAGGAAGAAGCAGGAAATCAGCCTGAATTCCTGGCCAGCCACGTGGGCTACTGCATTAACAGGGGATTATCAAGGCACAGACTATGGACTTTGCAAGCAGGTTGAAGCTGGATTTGCCAGACCTTGATACTCGTGTTTCAACCATTAGGTTTGAATGTGAGCTATATTTAGGGCATTCCCCCAAAAAAGCGAGGAATGATCTCTGCATTGTTATACATAACAGGTAGATAAGTAGGCATTATGTCCACCGTTTTCGTTTTTGAACTTGTCAGGTTGATGCGCAACAAATACAGACTGAATGTTGAGTAA
>JAKQWO010000043.1 GCA_029561955.1 Candidatus Cloacimonadota bacterium | reverse complement strand
TTGGAGGTGTATAACATCAAAGGCCAATTGGTGCGCTCCTTGGTGGACGAAGTACAGGCAACCGGCCACTACAAACTGGTCTTCAATGCCAAGGATGATCGTGGACGCTCTATCGCCAGCGGCGTCTATATGCTGAAGATGAGTGCGCCCGGATACAAGAAAACCACCAAGATGATCCTGATGCAATAGTCTAACCCTATAAAGAAAAAGCCGGCTCCTTATCGGGCCGGCTTTTTGCTTGTGAAAAAAAGAGTAGTGGAAGCTGATTACTCTCCCGCAATGTGGTTCAAAACCTCACCCACGGTGAAGAGCGAGCCGCCACAGACCAAGACGTCGCCTTCCTGCATGTCGTGGCGTGCCATGTCGTATGCTTCTGCCACAGAGGCGGCGCTGCTGACTTTGACCGGATACTTGTTGATTTCGGCAACCAGCTCGTCCACGGTGGCTGCTCTATCGGACTGGTTTTGAGCCACATAGATGTGGGAAGCACGGGAGCAGATCAGCTCGATCATGCCGCTGAAGTCTTTATCCGCCAAGATGGAGATCATAAAGCGGGGCTTCACAGCGGGGAAAATCCTGTCCATAGTATCCACCAAAGCCCTCACGCCTTCCATGTTGTGCGCTCCATCAAGGATGATGGGCGGCTCGGAGCTGAGCACCTGCATCCTGCCACGCCAGTTGATCTGCTCAATAGCCTGACGCACTGCGGCTTCTTTCACCTCAAAGCCTTTGATCTGGCTGTAGAGGATGAAGCAGGCGAGAGCGGTGGAGATATTGGTGACCTGATGATCGCCCAAGAGGTTGGCGTGCAAGCTCTTGAACTGATAATCTTGGAAGGCAAAATCGAAGGTGATGCCTTGGATGTCGCTGGCTTGGGATTTGCTGAGGATGTCCACGCCATATCTGTAAGTGGGCACCTGCTTCTGCTCTGCCACCTGCAGGATTACTTCTAGAGCGGGCGGGACGATATTTCCCAAGACCAGGCTGATTCCGCTTTTGATGATGCCGGCTTTTTCGGCGGCGATCAGCTCCACGCTGTTGCCCAAGGTTTTGACATGATCGAGGCCGATGGTGGTGATGGCGGCCACGTCAGGAGTGAAGACGTTTGTGGCGTCCAGCCTACCGCCCAGACCCACCTCGAAGATGCTCACATCCACCGGCTTCTGGGCAAACTGGATGAAGGCCAAAGCGGTGCTAATCTCAAAGAAGGAGGCTTCGTGCTTGTCAAAAAGCGGCTGGTATTTAAGAAAGAGGTCGAGCAGAATCTGGATCTCGGGCTCTTTGCCGTCGATGCGGAAGCGCTCCTTGTAGTTGACCAGATGTGGCGAGGTGTTCAATCCGGTGGAAAAGCCATGCGCCAGGCTGAGAGCCTCCAAGGTGGCACACACGCTTCCTTTGCCGTTGGTGCCGCCCACGTGAAAGCCGGAAAGCTTGTTTTGAGGCGAACCCAGATCGGTCGCCAGATCGATAATCCGATCCAAATTCAGCTTGATATTGGCGGAATACCTCTGGTAGATGAGGTCCAAAAACTCACGATAATCCATCACTGGCTCCTAATTGCTATCTAATAGTTGTGATGCAGAGCAGGCTCCGGCCGCTGTGGCAAAAGAACGCACCTGGTCGTGACGCAAAGCGGTGCCTGGTCGCTATTGATAAGCGACTGTATACGGTTGCAGTGCAGGGAGAGTTTTGCTTAAATGCCTGTCGGGTCGTCTTTGAAGTTGTCCGGGAAGAGCTGGCGTCTGAAGAAGTTTGTATCTGCCTTTCGCTTGGCAAAAGCGTCCTTGTCACCCTTCCAGAGGTTGATGTAATCCATCACGGCCTTAAATTTGCGTTCGCCGTCAGACTTGGTCTGTTGATCGATGTAATCCAAGTCATCTACCATTTGGTTCTGCAAGAGTGAGGGGCTCATGTTTTCATAGAAGGCTTTGTCAAGGAAGTGTTTGCTGTGCCTGACCAGCTCGGGGCAGATCACGATCACACCGGTGTGGAATCTGGATTCTCCAGTCTCCAAAAAGTCTTCCACATACTTGCCATAGACGATATAGTCCTTCTTGTCTCCCTCTTGTTCTGGGCAGAAGTACTTCTCGGCGAGGTAGACGTTTTTGGGGTCTTCTTTCTTTTTGGTATTGGCCAAAAGGTTCAGATCACCGCCAAATTCTGTCTTAAAGTCAGCCACATAGTCCGAGGTGGCCACCCAAATGACTTTCATATTGTTGGTGCAGTCGTCGATATTCTTTTCAGTATCGAGGTTAAAAAAGTGAGGTAAGGCCAAGATAAAGATCAGGCCTACGAAGAGTATGGCACTCAGTATCCAATATACTGATATCCCTTTTTGGTTAAGCAACATGAGTCACTCCTGAATTCATATTATTCTTAAACCCTTTTCCTGACAGGCATATCCCGTCAAGTCTTTTTTATGGGTCCCATGATTTTTGTGATGTAGTTGTGGGTCTCCGGGATGTCCGAAAACATCATTCTATAATCCTTTGCGGGCTCTATAGAGATGGAAGACACACGCCTTGAAACGTTGGTCTCACCCCAGTTGTAAGCCGCCAGAGCCAAACTCCAATTCCCGTCAAAACGACTCAGTAGATACTTGACATACTTGGCGGAGAGGTTGAGGTTGTAAATGGGAACAAACAGCAGCCCGCGCCGGTGTTTTCCGTGGATGTAGAAGGCGGTGGATTCCTTGATCTGACCCAGGCCGATGGCGTTCTTGGGCGAGACGGCAAAGCTGCGGAAAGAGCTCTCCGTGCGGATCAACCGATAAAAGAGAACAGGATCAAGCCGGTGGACTATCGCCACACCAAAGCTCATGATCCGCACCGAAATGGGATTGTAAACCAAGGCTATCAGGATCAGGATGCCGATCGCAATCTTGAGCCACCAGCTCATTTTCCTCTTTTTCTTGCTTCCCTTCTTGGCCATCTGCCTGCCTCATCAAAACCGGCTTGCGGAGCTTTAAGCAGCAGTTCCTTTACAGCTTTTTCATCATGTCGTTGAGCAGCAAGACGTGCGAGACTTCTTCCTGGATGACGCGGCGCAGGACTTGCCTGGCACGCTCGTCTTTGATCCCATCGTTGATGGCATGGAAGTAGAGCAAAGTGTCTTTTTCAAAGGTGATGGCGTTTTTGATCACTTCCAGCACGTCTTTGGCTTCGGTAGCTCTCTTGATGGCGGATTCCGGATCGTTGAAGATGCGTCCCGCCACGATGGTATTGAGGTAGCTGGCAATCATCTCCCAATCGCCGGAAAGTTCCAGTTCATCAAAATCCAGCTCGTTACGCAGACCCAGGAAGGTCTTTTCATGATCCAGCTCTGCATCACGCAGGAAGGTGAGCAGCTCCAGACTCTTGGCATCCAAATCTTTGCGTTTGGTAGCTTCGTCGTAGTAGGCATAGCCGTTGCGTTCGATCTGAACAGCCATCTCCACTATTTCATTCACTGAAAAGGCAGCCATAGTAAACTCCTTTAGTTATTTTTCGGGTATTTAGCACCATAATGGAGGCAAATAGCTGTCTTGTCAAGAGCTATTTTGCCCTGATCTGCAAGCGTTTGTCAGAGAAAGGCTTGGATGGTGTAAGGAGTCAGTGAATTCTGCAAATCCACAATCGGCTGGGGTAATTTGTGCACTAAGGTGTAAATCGGCATAACTACCTGATGGCACAATAAGATATTTTTTAGTGTGCTCACCTATAAAGATCGAATTGCAGAATTCACTGACACTCTACAACTGGACGACGAGGTCGGCCCTCGCAACTTACAATTGCAATAAAGTGCTTGACATAAATCCATCCCTATATATATTGGTGCCAATAGGTTGAGTGTAGTCTGCTCTACCATTGCATGCTATTCTGGAGAGTCCGGAGCTACAGTGGTTTTTAATAAGATACAAAAGACTCTCAAGCAGCACAAGGAGATGCGATGAGTTTCAGGTTTTTTACCTGGCTGTATGACAAAACCAGGGCCTTGAGGCCCAAGGGGCAGGATTGTATCTACTTTTTGTCATATGCTGCAGAAAATAGTTTATTCATCCCCAGCTCGCTCATATGAGGGAGGAGGCTTGAGCTATCATGAATACACTTCTTAACCCAATAAAAGTCGCACATTATTACATTAAGAGTATCTGTGTATCCATCAGCATGAGCTATTTTTCCCCAAAGCGAGGAGCAAACAACTCGATTGTCAATCACCAAGGAGGACTTTGCCTATAGGTCTTAGGTACGCACGTACCAATTAGACAAAGCCCACGAACCCAACAACCCAATGATATCTACTTTAAGGAGTTTAGATATGAAGAGGAATTATTTACCTATCGTTATGCTGGCTCTGATACTGAGTATCTTCAGTCTTAGCTATGCAGACACTGTACAAGTGGGTAGTGGAACCACATCTTCCAGCTCTCTCCCAATCTATGGGAGCTACAGCTACAGCTATTCTCAGCAGATATATACCCAAGCACAGATTAACTATGCCGGTCCAATCACGAAAATACGTTTCTATTATTCGTCCGGCAATATCGCCAACAGCAAAGATTGGACTATCTGGATGGGACACACCACGAAAACATTGTTTACCAACACCTCAAACTGGGAAGCTCCAGCTAACCTCACGCAGGTCTTTGATGGTGATGTCTCGTCTTTGGTGCCAGCAAGCGCTGGATGGATGGAGATCACTCTGGATGCTCCCTTCAATTATAACAACACCAATAACTTGCTCATTGCGGTGCATCAGTATACCCCCGGTTACGAATATATGAGCTGGGGAAGCTTCAACTGCGGGGCCCAAAGGGGTATGTATTACTCTAGTGACAGTACAAATCCCAATCCCAACTCTCCTCCCACGGCGAGTTCAAGGTCTCGCTCCATCAACTACATACAGCTTGTCTTTCCGAACACCTCTGCTCCTCTTGCTCCCGTCCTGCAGAGCCCCGTAAATGGTGCCTATTACATGGATGGAGACAGGCTCACTTGGGCTCACACCCTGGGTGGAGGTGATGCCAACGACTTTAGCGTCTATCTTGGCACAAACGCTGATCCACCTTTGGTGGCAAGCAATGTAACCGCAACCTCTTATTTGCCCACCCTCCTGCACGAAACCACTTACTATTGGAAAGTGGTAGCCAACAATGAAATAGGTAGTTCTCCAGCCAGCGATGTGTGGTCTTTTAGGACTTCTGGACCAAACAACTTGGTAGAGAGCTTTGAAGATACCACCTTCCCACCTATTGGATGGTCTACTGATGGCTGGACCCGCACTTCCGTATCCTATCATGGAGGTGCATCTGCCTACAAATATGGTTCCAGCGACACACAATACCTGCTCAGTACTCCCCTGCTCACCATTGAGGGTAATAGCAGGCTCAACTTCTGGGCTCGTTGTTCAAATGCCAGTGCAACCATGCAAGTGGTATACTCTGCAGATAGAATCAACTGGAATCAACTGGGAGGCTACATCACTTTCACCGATGCAGCTAATACTTGGATCAATCAGGATATAGACCTCAGCTCGTTGAGTGGTGCCAACTACTATCTCGGTCTGCAAACAGGTTTGTTTAGTGCCAACTACTACGTGGACGCGTTTGTTGGCCCCAAGTTTGCTCTCGTTAGACCTGATACTCCTACACTTACTGCTCCAGAAGATGAGGCTACCGAGGTGATCCCAAATCCCACCTTCACCTGGACTGCTGCCGCTACAGGTGGCATACCTGCATCCTACAATATCTATTGTGATACCAACCCTTCGCCCACCGCACTGATCGGCACCAGTACGACTACCAGCTTCACACCTGATACGGCTCTGCCATTCAGCACCACTCTGTATTGGACTGTAACTGCAGTGAACGCAGAAGGAGAAAGTGTTGCAGCCACGCCTCGCAGCTTTACCGTCATGGCAGACCCCACCGTCTATACCTATCCCTACAATGAAGGTTTTGAAGAGGGGCAGACGCATGATGCTTTAGTGAAAGGAGGCTGGGCACAGCATCTGGACGATAATAAAACCCGATATTGGATGGCCAACTCTACCAACACTGACTACAACCGCACCCCACGTAATGGAGATTTCAATGCCACCTTACAGTGGAATGGTAACGCTTGGCTGATGAGACCCTTCTCAATGCAAGGTGGAACATCCTACGACGTGGAAGTCTGGGCTAGGCAAGACGGTACCAGTGCAGCCAATGCCAGCGTAGGGTTTTACTACGGAATAGAAAACACCATAGCTGGCATGACCAATACCATCGTAAACCAAACCGGTATCGTAGACGGAAATTACCAACGTATTTGGGGAAGCTTCACCCCTGAAACAACCGGTATCTATTGGATTGCCATTCACGGTGTGATCAACAGCTCACCCTACTACATCAGCATTGATGATATCATGGTACAACCTACACCAACAACCCCTGTCTTGAGCTACACACCTGATGCCATTGATTTTGGCGTCGTGATGTATAATACCCTCAGCAATCCAGTGAATGTCAACGTCACAAATGCAGGTCCAGGAACGCTCAATCTTGGTGCATCCGATATCAGTATTATCGGTCCCAACGCAGCAGAGTTTTCCTTTGATGCTACCAACTTGCCCGCAAGCTTGATAGGGGATCAATCTGTGAATATTCCCGTAACGGTGCAAGGTGTAACTGAAGGCCCCATTTCTGCCACTTTGCGCATGGTTTACAATGCTGAAAACTATGATGTGCCCCTGAGCGCCAACGTGCTTCCGGAAGGAACCGTCGTCGTAGGTGATGGAACGGGCTATAACATTGATACCAACTATCCCTGTGTTTATGGTGGATGGTATAAAAACAGCCGTGAACAATATATCCTCACCGCCGCTGAATTAACCGCGTTGGGAGCTCAACCGGGTCTGATCAAAACCATTAGCTTCAACGTCTATAATCCCAACACATCTGCCAACTTGCCCAACTTCACCATTAGCATGGGAACCACTGTTAATACGGAATTTCCCAACACCACCTTCTTGACCGATCTCACAGAAGTGTATTCTGCGGCAACCTATACCCCCACAGCCGGCTGGAATACCCACATCTTCACTTCGCCCTTCTACTGGGATGGAACTTCCAACATTGTGATTCAAACCAGCTTTACCATGTTGGCGTCAGAATTGCGCAATGCCAGCGTCTATTACACTGACACTACAGTAGATAGAGCTCTGTTCTACCGTAGTGACGGTACTGCCTGGAATACTGAGACCACAGGAATCCTGAGTTCAAACCGTCCCAATATGATGTTGCATATAGACGAACCTCTTGCCGGGCCTCCCGCTGCACCAATTCTTGTCTATCCTGCAGATGCCACCACTGCGCTTCCCATTGATGGATTTGAGTTCAGATGGGTAGCTGACTATTTCAATGGTGGAGTCCCAGAGCATTATGTTCTATTCTTGAGTGACAATGTGGATGAAATCTACGAACAGGATAGTTGGGAGACATCAAATACCCGCTTCAACCCCGTCCTCGAAGACCCCACCTTCAGCTTTGATTATTCACACTATTACTATTGGACCGTGTCTGCGGTCATAGGTGAAGATGATGCTGTGGCAAGCCCGCCCCGTTCCTTTGTGATTGAGACTGATCCATCTATCGTCGCTCTGCCTCATGAGGAAAACTTCGATGCTGTAATCACGCCCAACCTACCCAGAGGTTGGACTGCTTACAAGAGCAATAGTGGATCAACAATTAACACAAGTACCTCACAAAGCCAGACTCCTGAAAACAGTGTGTATATGAGCACCCGTATTACAGGTGAGACAATGCAGCTTATCACACCGCCCGTCACTGTGCCCATCAACACCATCAGACTTAGCTTCTGGCTCAGAGCCAGTGGAACCACCAACTACAGCATGAAAGTGGGAACCGTAAACGCTACCGATGGCAGTGGTGTCTTCACGCAAGTGGCAGAAGTGTTTCCCTCCTCATCCTTCACTTGGGAGCTGCACGAAGTCTCATTTGTAAATTACACCGGCACGGATGACTATATCTGCTTCCAGCCAGGTACAAACGCCACCTATCGGACCTACTACCTGGATAGCGTTCGCTTTGATGAGATACACGCGGTAGATTTGCAGGCTGTGGCTTTGGTTTGCCCAAGTTTAGCCAAAGTTGGCTTGCAACTTACACACAATCTGCGTGTACGAAACTACGGTCTTGATCCTGTATCTAACTATACGGTAAACCTTAAGGATGGCAATGATAACACCTTAGGCAGCACTGTGGTCACAGAAGCGCTGGCACCTGAAGCAACCACCGAGATTTCCATCAACTGGACGCCTACCACTGCTGGAACATATGATGTCTATGCAGAAGTGGTGGTAACAGGTGATGGGAATGAGGGCAATAACACCACCGCTACACAGAGCGTAACAGTCTACACTGAAAATGCTGAATTCATGCCTATAGGCGCAACCGATAGTGTCAGCACGGTTAATTACGCGCCCTTCGACTGCTGGTTTGAGGGATTCGTTGCGGAAACAGTGTATCTGGCCAGTGAGATTCAGGCCACTGGCGGCACCATCCGAGCTCTTGTCTATTACAACGACTTCATTACGGATTGGACTTTCCCTGCCCAGATCTGGATGAAAAACACCGACGTTGCAAACCTGAGTGCCGGCTGGCCTGTCTGGGATGGTTATGTGCAGGTCTATAATGGCAGTCTCTACGTCCCCGCAGGTATCAATGAAGTAGTGATTCCGCTTACCACGCCCTTCAGCTACACGGGCGGGAACTTGAGTATCAGAACCACTAAGACCTATCAGGAGGACTGGGTTAGCGGCAACAACTGGATAACCACACCGGATGCGAACTATCCCAATAGAACCAGATATTACAGGTCCACTACCCAAGGGAGTGTGGATTACACCAACCCCTCTGAAGGATACGTGGAAAACAACGTGCCCAACATCACCTTCATTATGGATCCCGCTACCTTGGTCACCGAGTTGGACACACCTGTAGTGGATGTAACAATCTCGGACACCAACGCTGTTCTGGATTGGGCTGCTATACCCTACGCCTACAGCTATAGGGTGTATGCATCCGAAGACCCCTACGACTTCGGTGTTGATCCTGAACCTGTAGCTATTGTCTATACTGATACTGCCACCGTTCCTGCAACATTAGGCAAAAGCTTCTTCAAAGTCTTCAGCAAAAGCTACCGTGACTACAGTGGCAGAGGCAGAAGCATGTGGAACAGTCTCTTGGAGGCAGATATCACTGTCGAAGATGATAATCCGATTGAGAAAGCTATGAAAGAACGCAACATTCGGAGATGAAACCCATAATCTTCTCTTGAATACCTAACAAAAGCCCCGGGTCATCAGCGATCCGGGGTTTTTTAGGCTCAAGTTCAATTATGGTGGGTAAACTTGATCACCACCTTACCGGTATCACAGAGAAGGATGGTTCACATTCTTTATAACTAACTGATTCGATTAACATTGCTATTATTGAACCCCAATATGGCGTTAGCCCCAGTGTGCCCATGCCTGCCTCTTCCTTGCTTAGCCGCCTTGTACGGGCGGTCGCTGAACCGCCGATCTAACGTCACTCTTCCGAATGCCGCAGGATGAGCCCCTACCCCTCCCTTGCTTAGCCGCCCGGTGATTACTCGGTGCCTCCCGGGAAAAACCCGAGTATCGCCGTGGCATCGCCCTGCGGGTAAGTAAGGAAGGAGTGGGTAACCAAGGAAAAAGCTCCGCTTAGGGACAGTGTTTAGTGCATCATTGTGGTTGAACGCCATACCGTATCCTGTCTCATGATGGGTCTACAACACTTCCATCTACCCAAATTGAACATGAGCCTTAAACCTTAGGGCAGAATACATCCTATATCCCGCCAGCCCAGTCGCTCTCGTAGACTCTCTGCGAGAAGAAGAGACCGAAATCTGAATCAACATCCCATTCCACGGCACAGCCCAAGGCCACGCCGGCAAGGATGGCCTAGATGAGGCAAGTTCTTATGATCCTTAGTTAAATCAAGCCCAGATACCTTCCGCGGTCAGTTTCAGTTTGATCTGCTCGTTCAAAGAAGCCTGCACTGCTGCCATTTCGGCGTTGTTGACGTGCGGATACACGCCAAAGACGATCTCACCGGGTGTAGCGGAAGAGATGACGATTGCAGCGGCAGGGTCTTTGAGGATGCGCTCATCGGCGTCCAGGATACTCTGGAGGATGTTGCTCACTTTGGCCATGTCTGAGGTGCCGGGAACGCTCACACTGAGCTCGATTCTCCGCGTAGGCATGGCAGAATAGTTTGTGATTGCTCCACCGGCGATGGGAGAGTTGGGCACGATGACCTTGGTGTTGTCCGAAGTGAGGATGGTGGTGTGGAAGATGCCGATATCCTGCACTACTCCTGTGGTTCCGGCGGCGGTGATCTTGTCTCCCACCTTGAAGGGCTTGAAGAGAATCAGCATTACTCCGCTGGCAAAGTTTGAAAGCGAGCCCTGCAGAGCCATGCCCACCGCCAGACCGGCGGCACCAACGATAGCCACCAGGGACGTAGTCTGCACGCCCAGTTTGCCGATTGCGGCGATGATCACAAAGGTGAGCAACAAGGCGTAGATCATATTGCTCAAGAAAGTAATCAGGGTGTTATCCAATTTGCTCTTGTTCAACATCTTGCGAATCAGATTTGTGATCAGCTTTGCCACCCATCTGCCGATGATATAGATCAGGATAGCGGCCACGAGTTTGAGGCCGTTGTTGGCCAAAAAGTGCGGAATCCGTTCAAGTAACGCTTCCCAGTTCATGTCTTACCTCTTTTATTGTTATTTGGCTGTTTTTTAAAACTGCCTTTATTCTGATACATTCAATATACTTCTGATGGCAGCTTAAGACAAGCAAGATTTGAGCCAACAGCTTGTATGGAGTCTTGCCTAAAGCCGAAATTCCACTATCTTATCTCGAGTAGCATATCGGTCTACTCACTCAATTGACTTACCAAAAAAGGAATAGATAGAATGGATAATATCCACATTGGAATAGTGAAAGAAGCTGATGCAGCTCAGGTTTTGGAGCTCTACCGTCTTGCCGGCTGGTGGGAGATGGATGACGACCCCAAACACGAGCAGAAAGTCGCCGAGATTATCGCCAATACCTGGCGTTTTGTCATCGTCAAATCAGATGACAAGATCGTCGGCATGGGCAGAGCCATCAGCGATGGAGTCAGCGATGCCTACATCCAAGATGTGACTGTGCATCCCGCCTGGCGTGGCAAGGGCTTGGGGAAAGCCATCATCCGCACTCTTGTAGAGCGGCTCAAGCAGGACGGCCTGGGCTGGATCGGCCTGATCTCCGAGCCCGGCTATGAACGCTTTTACCAAAGCCTGGGCTTCGGCGTGATGCAAAGCTACACTCCATTTTTGCTAAAGCGAGAGGACTCTTGATCAACTACCTCATCCCCCTCACCACAGACCACGTCCCCATGCTCATCAGCTTTCTCAAGGACTACCCACGTGAATCCTGCGACTATTCCGTCTGCAACCTGCTCACCTGGGGCAAGATCTACGGCAACCAGTTTTGCCATTATGAAGGCAGACTGGTGATCTACAACAGCAAATACTCCTATGTCTTTTTTCCTATGGGCGAGTATCTGCTGCCAGCGGAATTGGCGCAGTTGATGAGCGCTTTCCAGAAGATTGACCCCAATGTCACCCTGATCCAGATTCCGGAAAACTACGTGCAGAATACCCCGGATATCCATGATCACTTTGAGCTCAGCGAAAACAGGGACTGGGACGACTACGTCTACAGTTGCGAGAAGATGGTGGAGCTCAGGGGCAAGAAACTGGCCAAAAAGAAGAACCTGATCAGCCAGTTTATCAGGCTTTATCCAAATTACAAGGTGCTCCCCATTACGCCCTATTACCGTGACAACCTCTTCCGCTTCACCGAGAAGTGGCAGTTAGAACGTGAGATCGGCGGCGAGTATCTAAAGACCGAATTTCAAGCCATCCAAAACACCCTCGATATGTGGGACAGCCTCCCTGTAGACGGTATCATCATCTGCCTCAATCGGCAAATGGTGGCCTATTCCATCTTCAGCCCGCAGACCAAGTGCATGGCCACCATCCACTTTGAAAAGTATGACCCCACCAAGAAAGGCAGCGGCCAGCTCATCAACTGGGAAACGGCACGCTACCTGCATCACGAATACAAGTGGCTGAATCGGGAACAGGACATCGGTCTCCCCGGCTTGAGACAGGCTAAAACCAGCTATTTACCGGACAGGATGATCAAATTCATCACCGGTAAGCTGAAATCGGATCACGTTTAACGCTGCCGGCTCACCACTTTGTGGGTTGAGAAAGTTTTATCACTTTAGCGCTTGCGTCTCTGCTTTTTCTGCACATACTATCTTTAGGAATACCCGAATTAGGAGATTAAAATGAAACAACGACCCATATATAGCTATCCCATAGATGAAGTGATCCAAAAGAGATGGAGCCCGCGTGCTTATGCACCGACACCTCTTTCAGACGAGCAAGTGCTCACCCTGCTGGAGGCCGCCCGTTGGGCTGCATCTTGCAACAACCAGCAACCCTGGCGTTTTATCTGGTCTCACAACGATGGCTCAGAAAAATACCAGAAGCTCCTTGCTTGCTTGGCAGACGGCAACCGTGCCTGGGCACAGCATGCCCCAGTGCTGATCATGGTGCTCAACTATCCGCCCTACAAACCCTGTGGCCCCCGCAATCAGTGGGCTTTGTATGACCTCGGTCTGGCCGTTGGTAACCTCACCACCCAAGCCTCTTTAATGGACCTCTATGTGCACAACATGGCAGGTTTTGATGAGGCGAAGGTGAGGGAACTCTTTGAGATCGATGCGGAGATGAGCCCCGTGACTATGCTGACGGTTGGCCATCTGGGAGACATCTCCATCCTCAACGATTTCAACCAGAAGCGCGAGCTCCAAGTTCAAGTGCGGAAGCCATTGGACGAGCTGATCCTATTTTAGGTTCAGGGCTCCACTTTTGGAAAAAAAGATATTGCACTTGACAAAAAACGGCTTATATTAAAATTAGCACTCATAAAGCATGACTGCTAAAGCAAGACTGATTATTATATGACAATGGAGGTATAAACCATGGCAAAACAAATGCTATACTCGCATGATGCACGCACTTCCCTCAAGAAAGGCGTGGATCAATTAGCTGATGCCGTAAAAGTAACCCTAGGACCAAGGGGCAGGAATGTTGTCTTGGACAAGAAATTTGGCTCTCCCGCCATCACCAATGACGGCGTGACCATCGCCAAGGAGATTGAGCTCGAAGACCCATACGAAAACATGGGCGCTCAACTCTGCAAAGAAGTGGCTGAGAAGACTCATGATGTAGCCGGAGACGGCACCACCACAGCCACAATACTCGCTCAAGCCATCATCGAAGAAGGGCTTAAGCACGTGACCGCCGGCGTGAATCCGATGTATCTCAAGCGCGGTCTGGATAAGGCCACCAAAGTGATCGTGGACAAAATCCATGAGTATTCCAAAGAAATCAAGAGCAACGAAGAGATCGCTCAGATCGCATCCATCAGTGCCAACAACGATCCCGAAATCGGCCGCCTCATCGCCGAAGCAATGGCCGCAGTCGGCAAAGAAGGCATCATCAACATCGAAGAAGCCAAGAGCATTGATACCGACCTCGAAAAGGTGGAAGGAATGCAGTTTGATCGTGGCTATCTCTCACCTTACTTTGTGACCAACGCCGAAAAGATGATCGCTGAGTTGGACGATCCTTTCATCTTGGTTTACGATAAAAAGATCAGCGTGATGAAAGACCTGCTTGGCATCCTGCAGGAAACCGCCCAAGCCGGCAGACCACTCTTGGTCATCTCCGAAGATATTGAAGGCGAAGCCTTGGCCACCCTCGTGGTCAACAAGCTGCGCGGCGTGCTCAACGTCGTCGCCGTCAAGGCTCCCGGCTTTGGTGATCGTCGCAAAGCCATGCTTGAAGACATCGCCATCCTCACCGGTGCCACCCTCATCTCCGAAGAGATGGGTCGCAAGCTGGATAGCTGCACCATCGCCGACTTAGGCCACGCCAAAAAGGTGATCGTGGACAAGGAAAACACCGTGATCCGTGAAGGCGCCGGCTCTGCGGAAGCTGTGGAAGCCCGCACCAGACAGATCAAGGCTCAGATCGACGAAACCAAATCCGATTACGACAGAGAAAAGCTGCAGGAACGCTTGGCCAAGCTGAGCAGCGGTGTCGCAGTGTTGCGCATCGGTGCCGCTACCGAGACCGAAATGAAAGAAAAGAAAGCCCGCGTGGACGACGCTCTCCAAGCTACCCGCGCCGCAGTGGAAGAAGGAATCGTCCCCGGTGGTGGGGTGACCCTCATCCAAGCCGCCAAATCCCTCAAATCCCTCAAAGGCCTCGATCCTGAAGAACAGATGGCCGTGGAAATCCTGGTCAAAGCTTTGGCCAGACCCGCCTATCAGATCGCAGCCAACGCCGGTGAAGAAGGAGCCGTAGTGGTGGAAAAGCTGCGCGCCTACAAAGATGTCAACATGGGCTTCAACGCCGCAACCGGTAAGTTTGAAAACCTCATCGACGCCGGCATCATCGACCCCGCCAAAGTGGTTCGCAGCGCCGTGCAAAACGCATCCTCAATCGCAGCCCTGTTGCTCACCACCGAGTGCGTGATCACCGACATCCCCGAACCCGAAGTCCCCGCAGCACCAATGCCAAATCCTGGCATGGGCGGGATGTATTAAAAACACCAACTCTCTCTCTCAACATAAACAAGCAAGAGCCTCTCGCCCTGGGAGGCTCTTTTTTCCCTTGATGTTGATGGAGGCTAAAATCAAGAAAAACCACAACTCCCTTGACCAGAGGTGAAAAAAGCTTGCATGATTCGCAGGTGAGCTTTGTATATAAGGGTAGATAAGCAACCAATTAAGGAGAAGAACAATGTCCAGATTCAAACTCATAAGCCTGATGATAGTGGTGCTGATCGCAGTCACAGCCTGCGTTCCCCGTCTCAAGGTGAGCTCCATTTTGCCCGATGTGGTACAGGTGGCCGCCACCACGGATGACGCCGCACCTCAAAACGTGGTCGAAGACGCACACTTTGTCCAGACGGACGACTTCTTTGTCTCCGAAGTCCCTCTGGCAGACCAGGAATACATCTATGTGAATACGGCTAAGATGCTTAAGGCTCCCAGCGCAGAGAGCAACAACCAAGCTGAATTCAAGCTGAGCAGAAACGATGCCGTTATCTGGACAAGGTATTATCAAAAGACCCGCCTTGCCAAAAAGGAAGACCTCAAAGTGGGTAAAGAAGTGATCTTCTTCCGCACCGTGGATGACAACGGCCACTTCCGTGCCCCATTGAATACACAAGAAGCCCATAGCGGAGATTGGCTGCTGAGCAAGATCGAAGACGTCAGTGCCCTCTCCCAGAATATCGTGACGGTGAGCGGCGGATACACCGTTAACCGCAATAACATCAGAGTCAAAAACTAAATTTTTATACCACTCGCCTAAGAGCCAGTATAGGTAGGCCAAGTCCTCATTCATGGATGCCTCCTGCCAACTCTACCTGGAACCCGAACCAGGGTTGGTGGCCTCCGTACTGGCTCATTTTTAACTGTTTTTTTGTTTGCTCTATCTCTCCCTCTCCCTCTTGCCAGTTGTTAGTTGTTAGCGGCTTCGCTCAATCCAAAGACTACGTGTTTACCTATGCTCATTTGCAGACTTTCTTGTAACCCATCCGTGAGCATCCGTGTGCATCCGTGGACAAAATATACCAGCGTTAGCTGCCCCCTTAATTCGTGAAAATTCGCGTAATTCGTGGGGAAAACCCCCTGAAAAACCGAAAATATATCGAAACATTTGACTTTTGGGAAAGGTTCACATCTTTCTGGGCGCCTACTCCGCCCAAACGTGTAACCTCTTGCTATCCTATGCCGTTCTTGCTCCACGGAGGAGGAGCCGAGCAGGGGCGGGGCAGGGACGCCGCATAAACAGCGGCTTTGAGTAG
The DNA here is from genome assembly GCA_029561955.1 of Candidatus Cloacimonadota bacterium. Taxonomy (GTDB): domain Bacteria; phylum Cloacimonadota; class Cloacimonadia; order Cloacimonadales; family Cloacimonadaceae; genus UBA3900. The sequence goes on along the minus strand of JAKQWO010000043.1, from coordinate 11,776 downwards.
GGTCAAAAACGGCAGTTTCCCGTTACTTTTTCTCGTCCGGCAGTCAAAATTTTCAAAAAAGACCGACTTTTTCCGGTGCTGGAGTCCGGAAATAAACTCCTACTAAAATAGTAGGCATTCCAAGCATAGTTAGCCCCGGAAATCTGTCCGGTATTTCGGTGCGACATAGCAACTGAATTTCTATCCATTTGAAAGCGTCGGCAAATCTTTCTGGCTGTGTTGACACTTTTTTCTTGACGGATTTCAGCATCGGAGGATAGTGGTCTATCTCGCTATTTTCTCAGCAAGATAGGGAGCAGACACGAAATCAATAATAAAGAATATACAAGAGGAATAGCTTATGCTTTCGACCAAAGATGCAATAGCAGACCTGCTTCAGAAGGAAGCGAAGGTTCGCCAGATGGGTGGCGAGAAAGCTGTTGAAAAGCAGAAAGCAGGAGGCAAGCTCACCGCCAGGGAGCGTCTTGACCTGCTTTTTGATCCCGGAACATTTAGAGAGCTGGACATGTTTGTTCGGCACAGGTGCGACAATTTTGGCATGGAAAAGATCGAGATTCCCTCCGATGGCGTGGTCACCGGCCACGGTATGGTGGATGGAAGGCCGGTCTTTGCTTTCTCTCAGGATTTCACCTCGCGCGGTGGCTCCCTGGGTGAGATGCACGCTGCCAAGATATGCAAAGTGATGGATATGGCGCTCAAGAGCGGCGTTCCCTTGGTGGGCATCCAGGATAGTGGCGGCGCCCGCATTCAGGAAGGAGTTGATGCCCTCAAGGGTTATGGAGACATCTTCTTTAGAAACTCGCGTGCCAGCGGCGTCATCCCTCAGATTACCGCCATCATGGGTCCCTGCGCCGGTGGAGCGGTTTATTCACCTGCAATGACGGACTTTGTCTTCATGGTGAAAAACACCTCCTTCATGTTTATCACGGGGCCGGATGTGATTCGCACCGTCACCGGTGAGGAAACCACTCAGGAAGACCTTGGCGGCGCCATGGCGCACAATTCCAAGAGCGGCAATGCCCATTTTGCCTGTGAAAACGATGCCGACGCCATCGAGCAGATCAAGATTTTGCTCTCCTATCTGCCGGCCAACAACATGGAAGATGCGCCCCGAACCGCCAGCACAGACGATCCTCAGCGTCTCTGTCCCGCGCTGGATACCATCATCCCGGATAGCCCCAAGCTGAGCTATAGCATGTATGACGTGATCCGCGAAGTGGTGGATGACGGCGTGTTTTTTGAGCCGCACAAGTATTATGCACAGAATATGATCGTTGCTTTTGCCAGACTCAATGGCCGTCCGGTTGGCGTCATTGCCAATCAGCCCACGGTTCTGGCTGGCTGCCTTGATATCGATGCTTCAGATAAAGCCACACGCTTCATCCGTTTCTGTGATGCCTTTAATATCCCGCTGCTCACCTTCGTGGATGTGCCCGGCTACCTGCCCGGCACCAATCAAGAGCACAACGGCATCATCCGCCACGGTGCCAAGCTGCTCTGGTGTTACAGCGAAGCCACCGTGCCCAAACTCACCGTGGTTACCCGTAAAAACTATGGTGGCAGCTACATCGCTATGAGTTCCAGACACTTGGGCGCAGATATGGTCTTTGCCTGGCCTACCGCTGAGATCGCCGTGATGGGCGCTCAGGGAGCCGCAAACATCATCTTCCGCAAAGAGATTTCCGCTGCCGAAGATCAGGCTGCCAAGCGCGCAGAATTGATCGCTCACTATGAAAAGGAATTCAACAACCCCTACGTTGCCGCCTCGCGTGGTTATGTGGATGCGGTGATCGTTCCTTCGCAGACCCGCGCCCGCCTCATCGATGCGCTGGAGATCATGTGCAGCAAGAGCGAAGCGCTGCCTCCCAAAAAGCACGGCAACATCCCCTTATAATGAGGCCGAAGATGAAGGATAGCAAAGAATTGGCCGCCATCGCCGCGGTGGTGGCTATCATGACCCAAGAGCCATTTGACACCTTTCAAGAGCGTCAAATTCCGCAGATTCAAACGGCATGGCAGAGCTGGGGCGCCCGGCAGACCATGCAATATAGAGATATTACCCAAAGAAGAATAATAAAAAGAGCAAGATAAAGGAGATAAACCTGATGGATAAGCACGGCATCCTTGAAATGACGACCATGCGCTATGAGGCAGACCGCCCCAAAGCATCCAATCCCGTAAAGATACAAGACTTAAGCTTCCGCGATGGACATCAATCTCTGTTTGCCACCCGCGGTCGCACCGAAGACATGCTTCACGTAGCCGAAATGATGGACAACGTGGGCTTTTACAGCATGGAAGTGTGGGGTGGAGCCACATTTGACACCATGCACCGCTATTTGGGCGAAGACCCATGGGAACGCATCCGCACCCTGAAGAAATACATGACCAAGACGCCCTTCTCCATGCTTTTGAGAGGCCAAAACCTGGTGGGATATCAAAACTATGCAGACGACGTGGTGAGGGCCTTCGTCCAGCGTGCCTGTGATAATGGCATCGACATCTTCAGAGTCTTTGATGCGCTGAACGACTTTAGAAACTTCCAGACCGCCGTCGAAGTGATCAAAAAGAACGGAAAACACTTCCAGGGCTCCATCTGTTACAGCCTCACCGAGCAACGCATGGGCGGAGAGATCTACAACATCCAATACTATGTAGACAAAGCCAAGCAGTTGGAAAAGATGGGTGCAGACACAGTGTGCATCAAAGATATGGCCGGCTTGGTGTCGCCCTATGATGCTTACAACCTGATCAAAGCACTCAAAGAAAACGTCAAAGTCCCCGTCCACCTGCACACGCACTTCACCAGCGGCATGGGTGACCTCTCGCTGCTCAAGGCCGTGGAAGCGGGAGTGGACATCATCGACACCTGCGTGGGCCCCTATGCCTACCGCACCTCACATCCTGCCATCGAGCCTTTGGTGATCACACTTTTGGGCACCAATAGAGATACCGGTTTCGATATCCGGCTGCTCAACAAAATCTCCAAAGAGATGGAAAAGGACATCCCCAAGTATCTGCAATTTGCCGATAGCACCAAGTTTGGCATCATCGATACAGACGTGATCATTCACCAGACGCCCGGCGGCATGCTTTCCAACCTGGTCAATCAACTGCGCCAGATGGATGCGCTTGACAGGCTGGAAGATGTGTTTGCCGAGATCCCTATAGTTCGCAAAGAGTTGGGTCAGATTCCGCTTGTGACGCCTACCAGCCAGATCGTGGGCATCCAGGCGGTCAACAACGCCCTCTTTGACACAGATGGACAGTATTATACCCGCATTACCGAACAGGTGAAAGACCTCTGCTACGGCCTCTATGGCAAGACCACATTACCCGTCGATAAAGATGTGCAAAAGAAGGCGCTTAAGGGCTATCCCAAAGGCGAAACGCCCATCACAACGCGCCCTGGCGATGTGATCCCGGATGCCATGCCCCAAGTGAAAGAAGAGACCAAGGGCTTGGCCAAAGACATCGATGACGAGTTGATCGTGGCCATTTACAACCTCACCGGAAAGAAGTTCCTGCGCATCAAATACGGCCTTGAGCCCATGCCCGATGAGATGAAACCTACCACCCTGGAACAGGTGAAAGCTCAAGAGGAGCTGGTCAAAAAGGCCAAAGCAGGTTTGCTTGTGGAAAAACCCAGCACACCTGCACCCGAAAAGCCGGCTGATCTGCGCAGCTTTGATATCTTCATCGGCGATGAATACTTCTTGGTGGAAGTGAGCGAGAAGGGCGGCACACCCACGGTCGTGCATCGTGCACCCGCCGCTGCTGCTCCCAGACCCGCTCCTGCACCGGTAGCCAGTCCTGCGCCAGCACCAGCTCCGGCAGCATCACCTGCTCCAGCCCCTGCACCGGCTCCAGTCGCTGCAACAGGAGAAGGCACACCCGTCAACGCTCCCATGCCCGGCATGTTTGTCAAATATGAAGTGAAGGTGGGCGACAAGGTAGCCGTTGGCGACACCGTCCTCGTTCTCGAAGCCATGAAGATGTACAACAACATTCCTTCACCCGTGGCCGGAACCGTGAGTGCTACTCCCTTCAGCGAAGGCGCCAGCGTCAACAAAGGCGACGCCCTCATCTTCATTAAAGCATAGGAGATTATCATGCAGATGACGCTCAAAAGCCGCATCATGGACAAGGATCAGATGGAGCGAAGCACGCACCGCATGGCACACGAGATATTGGAACAAAACCGTGGTTCTGCCAATATCTGCCTGGTCGGAATCCGCTCCCGGGGCGTTCCTTTGGCGGATCGGCTCTCCCGCTATCTGAGGTTGATCGAAGAGCGTGAAATCCCGGTGGGAGTTATCGATATCACCTTGTATCGTGATGATCTTTCCACCATCGCTCGTCAACCGGTGATCAAAGGCTCACAGCTCGATTTCAACATCGAAGGAGCTACGGTAGTGCTTGTAGATGACGTGCTTTATACCGGACGCACGGTGCGCGCCGCCATCGATGCGCTGATGGACTTCGGTCGTCCCAACCAAATTCAGTTAGCCGTGTTGATCGACCGCGGACATCGGGAACTGCCCATCAAAGCAGATTATGTGGGCAAAAACGTTCCCACCTCCAAAGAAGAGATCATCAAAGTGGAATTTGAAGAGACGGATGGTCAAGACCAGGTGAGTATCTATGTGGCATAAATACCAGCAAAGGTGGCAGAGCTCAAAGTCCTTGGTGTGTGTGGGCTTAGACCCTCAGCTCCAGCGGCTGCCAGAGTGTGTGAAAGATGCCGAAAACCCAATCTGGGAATTCAACAAAGCCATCATTGACGCTACCCTGCCGTACGCCTGCTGCTTTAAACCCAATCTGGCTTTCTACCTGGCAGACGGCGTTCGTGGTCTCGAAGCGCTTGCCAAGACCATCTCCCACGTTCCCAAAGAGATACCTGTGATCCTGGATTGCAAGGTGGGCGATATCGGCTCCACCATGCAGGGCTACGTGAGTGCCTTCTTTGATCAACTCAAGGTGGACGCCATCACCGTAAATCCGCTCATGGGCAGCGATGTCCTAGAGCCTATCCTCGACCACGAAGCAGCCTTTGCCTTTGTCTTGGGACTCACCTCCAACCCTTCGGCCAAGGATTTCTTTATCGACAAACACATGGATATCGCTGTGGGAGAATGGATTGATCAATTTCCTACCGAGCGTGTGGGGGCGGTCGTTGGAGCTACGCAGTCGCAGTATATGGACGACATGAGAGAAATGTTGCATCAGCGTCTCATCCTCATTCCGGGAGTGGGTGCGCAGGGTGCGCAGGCAGAAAACGTTGTCTCTCAAACCATCTACAGCAAAGAGGAGCCCAACATCCTGATCAATTCCTCACGCGGTATCATCTACGCTTCCCGAGGAGAGGACTTCGCCGCTGCCGCTGGTGAAGCCACCAAGAAGCTGAGAGCGGAAATCCTGGGAGCCTTGGCTAACTTAAGCTAAAAACCAACTAACATAAAGGGCAAGCTTCCTGATACATGGGAGCTTGCCCAAGTATAAACGCAAGGATTTTTGTATTTATGAACCAATTATTACGGTACTACGTGGACTGGGTGCAGGCCATGCCCATCGTTTCGGCCATGATCCAGTTTGCTATTTTGGGCACCTTGGGCGAGGTGATTTCCAAGTGGTTTGTCAACAAGAGCTTCAAATACCCTTTTAGCTTCTGGCTCACGCTCTGGAAGATGTTTGTCTGGTCTCTGCTTGCCATTGGGATCAAGTATGCCTTCGTCGGTCATGCCGGACTGGTCGAGTATCTGATCGAAAAAGGCATGTTGCCTGAATTGAGCAGATTTGGTAAGGCATTCGCCACCGCCACAAGCATGAACCTGCAGTTTGGCCCCTTTATGATCCTCATCCATCGTGTGTTAGACAACCTCGTGGAAACCAAGAAAAACTGGCGCAACCTCGATAAAGGCTTCTATGCCCTGCTCTGGTTCTGGATCCCCGCCCATACCCTTACCTTCATGCTCAGCGATCACTACCGCATTGGCGTGGCAGCGCTGCTCTCCATCGCCTTGGGACTGATTTTAGGATTCTTCAACCGCAGGTAATTTCATCATCTAACCATGACCGATAGCAGCGCCGAACAAGCCCTGCCTCGTGAACCTCAAGGCTCGAAGGCACCGCTTTTTTGGCCGCTGCTTTTTTGGTGCGTAGGACTGTATTTTGGGCGGAGCTTGCCAGCAAATGGCTCTCTGCTGTTGGGTGCGGGCTCTGGCCTCACGCTTCTCGCTATCTTCCTGCCCAAGCTGCGTTTGTGGCTGATACTCTTTGCCTTTATGCTGGCAGGCTCGGTTCGTATCTCCACCAAGTCGCCCTCTGAACTCATCCTCGAAAACACCATCGCCCAGAGGGGAAACGTGGTTCAAGCCGCTTCCTTTGAGGTGAAGAGGGAGTTTTCCAACAACAGCTACGAAATCAAGCTGAATAAACTGGCTGGAGCGAAACTGCAGACTCTGATGCTGCTCTATCATCCGGAAAAGTTGGACGTGGATTCCCGCTACAGCGCCGTGCTCAAAGTGGAACAGCTCAAGCAGGATCCCATTTTGGACTTCTTTCCTTCTCGCTACAAAAGCCGTGCCATGATTGATCACGCTCTTGAGAAAACAGATGACAGCGCACATCCAAACTACATCGGCAAACTGCGCTTGTGGCTGGATGCGAGGATAGAGAAGCATGCGGGAGATTGGGCTCCTATCGCCAAAGCACTGCTACTCTCAGACCAAACCGCCAAGGGACAGTATCGGGACACACTCAGGCGCGGCGGCATGCTGCATCTAATCGTGGTCAGCGGTCTGCATGTGCTGTTTCTTTATTCGCTGTTGATGCTGTTGTTTCGCTCTTTTTTGCCTATAAAGGTGGCGGAACTGCTCTTCATCGTGGTGGGACTTGCATTTTCTGCGCTCAACTATTGGTCTGCGCCCGTCACCAGAGCGGTGATAATGTTAATAACAGTCATTGTATCGCGTTGGTTTGGGCGTAAACTAAGCTCCCTTCAGATCTTGTCTATCTGTCTCTGGATCATCACGTTAGCAGCGCCTCAACAGCTCTTTGATCCCGGATTACAGCTTTCCTTCCTCTGTATGGTCATTATCACCATAGCTGTGCCCCAATTGCAGCTACAGAGACTGAAAAGAGTGCGAGCCAACCTATTCCAAAAAGCAATTACCGCCTTCGCCAACTACCTGCTGCTCAACCTGATGGTTTCCCTCGCCATCCTGCCTCTGACACTCTATCACTTTGGTAGCGGTTCGCTCAACGGCGTGGCTGGCAACCTCTTAGGCGTGCCTCTGATGGCCATCATCCTGCCGCTTTCCATCCTCATGTTGGTGGGCTCACCCTCCAGCTTCATCACCAAAGCCTTTGTCAGCAGCTATCAACTTGCCGTGTGGCTCTTTGAGCGCTGGATGATTCTGGTAGCCAAACTGCCCTTCCATCTGGACGACTTCTGGCTGGATCTCCTTCCTGCTATAGGAGTTACGCTCTTCTTGTTGCCCTTCTATCTCTGGATCAAAAAGCCCAAGAAACCCGTCTTTAGTCTCTACATCCCCATGTGGATTCTGGCTTTGGTCATGATCATCCTGCCGCCCTTCTTCGCTGTGGACAAAACGGGCATCTGGGTCTTCAGTTGCGGCACAGCGGATTGTTCGCTCATCATCACGCCTGATAAACACAGCATTTTGGTGGATACCGGACAGGGCTCCAAGATGTGGGATGCCAAAGGCAGCGATGCACATAGCAGTTGGGCAGCGCGCAAGCTCATCCCTTGGCTCAAGAAGCAGAAAATCAAGCGCATCGACAGCCTCATCCTCACGCACACCGATGCCGATCACTCCGGTGGCGTGCCTGCGCTGGCCTCATCCCTACCCATCGGCAGGCTGATCATCACGGACGAAACCTACTCCTCCGAGCTCTGGACTCACTGGCAAAGCCAGGGCTTCTTCAGCGATTCCGAAATACTCCTGATCACGGACACACTCAGCATCCAGCAGGGCAAGACGAGACTCAAGTTTCTGCATCCGGACAAGGACTACGTGGGCGCAAGGGAAAACAACCGCAGCATCGTCTTCAGGCTGGATGTGAAGGGCAAAAGCTACCTCTTCACCGGCGACATCGAGGCCAGGGATGAACGCTGGTTAGTGAGCCGCTACCCCGATGAGATCGACACCGACTACCTCAAAGTGCCGCATCACGGCAGCAAAAGCTCCAGCACCGATGAATTTATCTACCATGTCTCGCCTATTGAGGCCTGGATCAGCGTCGGCATCCCCAATAGATACAAATTTCCTCACTCCAGCACGCTCCAAACCTTGCAGAAATACGACACCGAGATCAGAATGACTAACGACGGTACGGTTTATAGCCGTTTTTAAATCATGCTTAAACATCTATTCTTATTTAACGCCTAATTCCTTGAATTGAAGGCTATTATGCTGCATCCAAGTCAGTCTCATCAGGGCATCCGGATAAAAAAAGCTTGACTTGCAACAGCGGCTATAATACCATGCGCACCATTCAAAATAACCCGACAAGGAGTAAGTTATGTCGAACCTAAACAAAGCTATAGCAGCAATCATGTGTGTCGTCCTGTTGAGCACCGTGTTTGTTTCCCAAGCCCCTCTTTTTGCCCAGCAGGTTACAATCACGCCGGGCTATCCCATTACGCTGCAATTTCAAGACAGCGTGAATGCCGAGAATGTAAGTGTTGGCTCTCTGGTAGAGCTTTTCGTGCGCGATGCCGTCATCATTGATGGTGAAACGGTTATTGCTCCCGGAGCAGATGTAATCGGAACAGTCAGGGAGGCCAAAGACAACAACGTGCTCGGCATCCCCGGTTCAATCACCATCGATGCGGTCTCAGTCGTAGCGGTGGATGGAACTGTGATCCCGCTGCAAGGCACAATCACAGCCAAGGGCAAAAACAATACTGCCTTGGCGGTAGTTCTGGGACTGGTTTTGTGTCCTCTGGCTATCATCATCCATGGAGAGAATGCCAAGATAGCATCCGGAACCATCTTTACAGCCCGCGTCGTAGGAATGCAAAGTATTGACGTGGAGCCATGAGGCTCATCCGAAGCTGCGTTTTTCTGCTCATTTTAGTCCTTTTCTGCAGTCGCTTGCAGGCGGAGGAACCCTCTGAGATCAAAGCAGTAAAGCCAAACATGATGGAGGTTTCGGCCTTTTATCAGGTCTTGAACTTTTACCAGAAAACACTCTCCAAAATCAACGGATCGGATTGCGTCATGATCCCTTCCTGCTCGAGGTATGCCCAGGATTCCTTTAAGAAACACGGCTTTCTGGGGCTCTTCCACACGGCGGACAGATTGGTCAGATGCTCTCGCGATACCTGGCAGTATCACAGCGTTATCAACAAAGAAGGACGGGAAAAGTATGTCGACAAGGTATTTCCTTAAAGCTCTCATTCTGGTAGTATTGCTGCCGCTCACAGCGCTGCATGCTGAGTCTGCGGACTATGCGGCCTCGCAGGCTTTTGCGGATAGCTTGTATTACTCCAACGACTTCCACAGCTCGATCTTGGAGTATAACCGCATCAATTTCCAGAATCCCGACAACCCTCAATTTGCCGAAAACAAGTTCCGCATCATCCAGAGCCACTACTATCTGGAAGACTATCACCGCGTTATCCAAGAGCTTGATAGGGATAAGCTTATCCTTGCCAGCAAACCGCATGCGGCCTACATTTATGCAAGGTCGCTATCCAATATGAACTTGATCGAGATGTCCAATCAGTTCATAATGCAAAAAGAGCCGGCAGACAGCACCCCGAATATGCGCTATCTACTGATGCTCAATTACTTAAAGCAGGGAAAGGTGGGATTAGCCAGCTCGATGCTGGAAAGCGAGCGTTCCTGCTTTGAAGCTGACGCCTACCTCTACCAGCGCTTTGGGGAATATGAGAAGCGGCTCTCCAAATCCCGCGTGCTGCCCAACGTGCTGAATATTGTGCCCGGACTGGGCTATCTGCCGCTCAGAAGCTATCAAAATGCCCTCTCCACCTTCATCACCACCGGCTTTATGTATCTGACCGCCAGAGAGCTTTACCAAAAAGACTTGCCCTTTACAGGCACCTTCTTCGCCTCTGTGGGTGTGATCTTCCATCTGGGCTCCTTCGTCGGCATAAACAGATACAACGAGAGGATCAAAGCCGGCTATAGAGACGATTTGATCGAATATATCGAATACAAATTACCCTAATAATGGGTCGCTTTATACGGTCGCTCGCCGCACACCGAAGGTACCGGCGTTAGCCGCACCGACCAAGCCTCTTCCTTGCTTAGCCGACCGGTGATTACTCGGTGCCTCCCGGGAAAATCCCGAGTATCACCGTGGCATCACCCTGCGGGTGAGTAAGGAAGGAGCAGTTGCCGAACTGCTGCAAAGTTACCAGTTCCCGGCCAGGCAATGAGGAAAGATGCACTGTGGTTGCTGTACTAATGGATTAAAACGATGATATAGATTTTCTTATTATTCGTTTAGGCACCAAAACGATAACAGCGCCAAGCCTCACTCAACTATAGACCTGCAGACACGGAATCCTATTCTGACTATGTGGGTGTACGGGTTTTGGCTCCAACGTGAGGAAACACGACATTCTTCGGCATTGCTGCAAAAGAAGCCACCCCGTTTCACACGCATTAAGCTGGTTTCCGGGCCGGTAGGATTGGCTTGCGGGCTGCTCTCGTAGTAAGACTCGTCATACCAGTCCCAACACCATTCCCAGAGGTTGCCGCTCATGTCGTAAATGCCGAGGCCGTTAGGTTCTTTGGTTCCAACACGGTAGCAGGTATACACACTGCCACCGCTCCAGGCTACGGTATCGAGGCTGTCCGAGCCACTGTAAAGATAATCAGGCCAGTCTCTTGCACCGCGGGCGGCGTATTCCCATTCCGCCTCAGTGGGCAATCTGTAGCCGCTGGCACTAAAATCGCAGACAACGGCGTCCCAAGTGGCACTGTTGTTTTCTGTAGGTATAGAGCTCCAATCTGAGGGATTGGTGCTGCCATTTATCGAATAGCAAGGAGTGAGCTTCTCTGCCAGGCTGCGCAGGTTGCAGTATCTGATGGCGGCATACCAGGAGACATTGTAGGCAGGATATCTCTTTCCTCGGCCAAAGGTGTAGTCCCATTTCATGTCTGGTAGCAAATATTCGCTATACTCACTTTGAGTCACCTCATACCTGCCGATGTAAAAATGGTTTAGCGTGACTGTGTGAGTTGGCAGCTCATCCTCGTTTCCTCCTCCTCTGGTATCACCCATGGTAAAGCTGCCGCCGGGAACGTAGACCATATCGATAAACAGGTCTTCAGGTTTGGTGGGTTTTATCTTACAACCCGCAGCCGTAATCAGCATCATCACAGCAACGACTAAGATCATGGCCAATCTCGTCTTACTCATTTTGTACCTCCTGTAGGCATTGTTCCAAAGTATATCCTCAAATAATCCTCGTCTCTTTCATCGGGGAAAAGGACGATGGGTGCATGGTATTAAAACAGCAATTACCTGTCAAGTATCTTTCGCATCTGATCATGATTTTGGCCAGGATGGAGGATGGCGCTGCGGCGGCCGTCCGGACTACAGTCTTGCAATTTGTGTGGGAAAATTAACTTTCTAGGGCATTCCCCCAAAAAAGCGAGGAATGATCTCTGCATTGTTATACATAACAGGTAGATAAGTAGGCATTATGTCCACCGTTTTCGTTTTTGAACTTGTCAGGTTGATGCGCAACAAATACAGACTGAATGTTGAGTAA
>JAKQWO010000030.1 GCA_029561955.1 Candidatus Cloacimonadota bacterium | reverse complement strand
TGTTCCACCACGGGGGCATGTTCACCACTTTGCCTTCGACGGCTGCACTGGCTTGTTTGTTCTTTGAACAGGCCATCATGCCTACCAAAAGAACCACGGCCAGCACGACAGTTAACATTCTGCTAAGTTTCATCTGTGTTCCTCCACTGAGTTTTAAGGTTTTAATGATCAGCTACCAAGGTGATCCTATCTTGAATACAAATCAGTAGCCTTCTGTTTTTTGTCAATGTTAAATTTCTTCTGACCTCTATACGCATATTTCAGACCAATCCTGCACCTATTTTTTATCTTCTACTCCCCCGAACTCATGAATCAGCTCAATAGCGTCACACCCGTCACTTTCCCCACCTTGCTTTTGATGATCCGCTGCTCAAATTGCTCCTGAATCTTCTCATTCACATCATGTTCCACCACAATGATACCGCCTTCAGCCAGCAGCTCATTTTCATAGATGCCGTCGAGGGTGGGATTGATCAAGCCTTTGTCGTAGGGTGCATCAATGAAGATCAGATCATATTTATCCGAGGTTTTATTCAAAAATGCCTGCACTTTGCGGCGGTAGACGTGACACAGCTCCTCACACTTCAACTTTTGGATGTTTTTGAGCAAAACCGCGATGGCGGCTGAGGCAAATTCCACAAAATCCACCCAGATACTGCCCCGGGAAAGCGCTTCCAGACCCAAAGAACCAGTCCCAGCAAAGAGATCCAGCACCCTTTTGCCCTCATAATCTGTCACCATGGAAAAGATCATTTCACGGTAAAAGGAGGAGGTAGGACGCGTATTTTGCCCCGCAACGCTATAGATTGTTGCACCTTTATAGCGCCCGCTGATGATCCTCATAAGTCGATCAGTGGTTTAGGTTTCTTGGGGCGCCCTCTGCCAAATTTCAAGGGAATCGTCATCTGCACGGGTGCAGGCATGTAGCGCGGACAGCTAATCACCGTAACCGCTTTATTCTGTCTACAATTGCGCACACACTTCTGGCAAAGCTTGCTATATTGGCTCAGGTCGGTCTTGTCTTTCATTTATTTCTTTGGTGCTTGCAGGTCTATGAGTGCGTTGATAAACTCGCTCAAGCGTATCTCCTTGAGCGGTGTATCCAGATCGTATTTGCTCAAAAGGCTCACCATCAGGCTGCGCAAGCTCTTGTCTTCCAAGTCGTTTGGCAGATTGGGAACCTGCATCTGCGCCTGGCTCTCGATTTCATCCAACAGCAAGTCCAGCGCAGTTTCCTCGCCATCTATCTCCAGCTCAAAATCCTCTTCTTCTTCGATGATGATATCCTCTGCCAGAGAGCCTTTCGCCAGTTTCTGATATGCCTCAGAGAGGTTTTCAAAGCCGCTATGATCCAGCACCTTGAAATAGGCCAATTCCTCTGGAGTAAAGAGCTTTTCAATGCGGGCATCATAACGAACCGACGGGTCATTGAGGATGCGCAAGTGTAACGACTCTATCTTCTTACGGATCTCAGGTGAGGATTCCGTCTGATTGATCAGCTCGTAGGTAGCCAGGGCATCGAAAAACTGGTGTTGTTCTTCAAAAAGCCCTGCCAAGGTCAGGGTAGGCGTCCATGCGCGTCTGGTAGTCTTCATTTGAGCTCTCCAAGAAATTGATTTTTTTACTAAAGCAGACAAATATCCAAAGAGCCGATATCTGTCAATGGAATTGAACAGGTTGGCTCGTAACTATTTTCGCAGAATGAGCTTAACCCAAAGGCGGCACACCATACGCGGCCAATCTCATCCACTTTAGACTTCGAGATATGCTAAATCCCCAGAGGCTTGACGCAGCGTTCAAACACTCCCTGCACCTTGGTGATCGCCAAGCCGTAGTTGGTGATCGGCACTCCCCTACGATCCGCTTCCACGATTCTACGCATCATTTCCGCCTGATTCAACATGCAGGCACCGCAGTGGATGATGAGCTGATAATCTTCCAAGTTGCTGGGATAGTCATAGCCGCGGCTGGCCTCGAAATGCAACTCCTTCTGCGTATATTCGATCAGCCATTTGGGGATTTTGACCGTGCCGATATCATCCTCTTGAGCGTGATGCGAGCAGGCTTCTGCGATGAGTACCCTGTCCCCACTTTTAAGCTTGTCTATCTGCCTCACACCCCGCGCCATGATCTCCAGCTCGCCCTTATATCTCGCAAAGAGAATGGAGAAGGTGGTGAGCGCAATCTCTTGCGGGACTTGTCTTTCCACCTGATTGACCGCCTGAGAATCCGTGATCACCAAGTCCACCGGCTCCTTGAATGACTTCAGCGTTGCATCCAGCTCCTGAGGCTGACAAAAAGTGACGACCACATGATGATCCAAGAGGTCTCTCACCGTCTGCATCTGCGGCAAGATCATCCGCCCTTTGGGAGCGGAAGCGTCGATAGGCGTCACCAAGACCACTCTTGCGCCTTTTCCCACCAGATCGCCCGCCAAAATTCGCTCTTCCTGCGCCTGAGGAGCCAAGCCAATCAACAGCTCTTTGAGCTCATCCACTCCCTCTTTGGTAGCGGACGACACTCTTACATATTTGATCTGGTTCTGCTCACAAAAATCCACATTTGCCTGAGCTGCTTCCCGCAGATCCATCTGATTGAAAGCCACCACAAAGCTGATCTTCAGCTCCTTGAGCCGCTCGATCATCTCCAGCTCGGAGCTGTCAAAAGCCAGTCCATCGCTCACCAGGATAGCGATGTCGGTTCTGAAAAGCACCTTGAATGTGGAATCGACTCGCTTTTTGCCCAGCTCGCCCACATCGTCCAAACCTGCTGTATCATATAAAGTTACCGGCCCGATGGGCACCAGCTCATATCGCTTGGCCACGGGGTCGGTCGTGGTGCCCGGCGTAGCCGAAACGATGGCTATCTCCTGATTTGTGATGGCATTGATCAGGCTGGATTTGCCCGCATTGCGCTTGCCCAAAAGGGTGATGATGATGCGTTCGCCGCGTATGCTCATTTCTCTATTTCTCCAGTTTTTTGTTCATTTGTTTAGAATGTTGCGATTCTGTCAAGCCCTTCCCGCCTTCAAAACCGCCACACCAAGCTGAGAACCTCATTTTCGCTCACTCCGATGCTAAACCGGGGACTGCTCTTCAGGGTCACCTGCGCCCCCAAATAGCCAATCACCGCACCAGCAAACACATCTGTCGCCCAGTGCTTATCTGCGTACACTCTGGAAAGAGACGTGAGTGTCGCTAAGGTGTAGACCGTGGGCGCCACCCATCTTTGCTCTTCATATTGCTTGGCCAGTATGGGAGCCACACTCCAGATGATAGTAGAGTGTCCGGAAGGGAAAGAATCCCGCTTCCAACTGAAGCCTTTACCGATCCGGAAACCATGACCTAGACCCGCCTCTGGCCTCTCCCTCTGAGTAATCAGTTGCAGAGTGAAAGTGGTAACTCCGGAAAGCAACATGCTTTTAAGGCTCAACATCCCCGTGTCCACCGTGTGATCATCTTTGAAGATATAGCCACCCAAAGCCGTCAAAGCCGCCGCTGGCAGCATTAGCCTGAAATTGCCAAATCGCTCCATTATCCGGCTGGCAGCATCGAGTTTCTGATAGCGATTGTCCTGAATCCACTTTTGCAAATCCTGCTCCACATAATAGAGACCCACGCCCACACCCAGGACGCCGGCAGCCTTGAGCCATTCTTCGCCACCCCACTGTGTTGGCTGTTTGAGCGCATAGGCTACGGATTTGGGATAGGAGAGTAGATATTCCTGCACATAAGACCCCTCCTGAGCGGCCAGGTTGCCACTCAAGCAAAGCAGGATGATTATCCAAAACAGAGGTCTGTATCGCATAGAGATAAATTTAGCCATTCGCCACCTATTTACAAGAAGAAATTGTGCAATGGGGCAAAATGGGATGCTACTGCAAGCACCGGTAGCCGATGGTTGGCTGAAACACTGCTGTACGGTCGTTAGTTGAAGCGACCTTTGTACGGGCGGTCGCTGAACCGCCGATCTTGCGGCACTCTCCCGAATGCCGATGGAAAACTTCCACTGCTCCAAAGAGCAGCGGTCAAAGCAACCACAAAAACGGCAGTCTGAATATTTGTATCCGCCTGAACTTGGTCGGTCCGGCGACAGACCCTACATCACCACCCCAAAACCATGCGTATCCCAGCAAAAGCAGTCATATTTCCAACCAGCGCAGCAGCTCACAACTGCGGCGTAGCCGCCCCCGTCCTTACTTACCCGCAGGGCGATGCCGTGGTGATACTCGGGTTTTTCCCGGGAGGCACCGAGTAATCACCGGGCGGCTAAGCAAGGAAGAGGTAGGGTCGTTAGACGTAGTGACACCAGATAGCAGCTTCGCTAACTTCAGGGATGGGTGTGTTTTGTGGTGTGGATATGCGTGGTTACCTCCTTTTTTGAATCAAGCTGCGCTTGATGGCGGCGATCCGGCGATCGCCGGCTACCTTTCTTGGTCGCTTCGGCGAGCAATCGTACATGCGGCGGTTCAGCGACCGCCCGTACAAAGTGCCCGTTCCAAAAAGCCCCCAGATCCAAGGACCCAGGGGCTGTTATTATCTTCCTAAAGAAGGAGATTAGTGTGTTATCTTCCGAGATCCACCAATCAGATTCCCATCTATGGAATTGAAGTGTTTTGGTTCAGGATAGAGCACTCCCGCCTGGGCTCTGCCAGAGTCACGATAGGTTTTGGCGGTAACCTTGAAGAAGAGTTTGGCTGTTGTTGAACTAATGCTGACGTCATTGGTATAGACCGTGCCCAAGGGCTCATCACCAAAGTTGTAAGGCTCTTCAGATGTATAGATGTTGTAGCTGTGGGCATAGGGGATGAGTTCCCAATTCAGGCCGACACCTGCTTCGGAGACAGTCACATTCACCACGGGCGCAGCCAGGGTTTCCACCAGGTTGGCATTTGTCATGATGAAGGTGATGTTGGGAACGTAATCCCACAGAGAGCCACCTGAAGGGTTCGCGGGGTCTACCGCACCAGTACTGGCTCTGACTCTATCCGGATAGTAGAAATCCCCTGTGACTCTCCACCAACAGCCGAAAGGCCCGACAGCCCCCGAGCTTTTGCCGATTCTGACGGCCACATTCCCACCCATATAGTTGAAATGTGTATCGAGCGGTATCGTGATTTCGTGGTAACCGGCGGGGCAGATTACATCACCCTGAAACACCAGTTGATAGTCACCACTGGGAAGCCAGCCGTCATTCAAGTCGGTAGCAGTGGTGTTTTTCATCCAGATCTGCACGGGAAGGGTGTCAGCACCTTCTGTGTACATGCTGCTATAGCTGACCGCTTGGATGGTGCCACCGGTGGCTTGGACTTCGCTGGCCAAATAGACGGTCTCATTTACAAAGCTCGCCTCATTACTGTCGAAGGGGATGAAATTGGCCATATAGGGAGTTTCAGGATTACCCACATACAGAGTTTGGGCGTTTGCAGCGATGATGTAAGCAGCCTTTGCCGCGGAGGTGTTGTTGGAGCTGTTCTGATCACCTGCCCGCACAACTTCTGCATAAACGTTCACAAAGCCCGTCGTGGTGGGAGTCCAGCTCAGGGTGTGTTCTGCTGTTTCGTTGGCTGCGAGGGTGGCAGAGATCTGCTTTTGGGCCAATACGGCACCCGTGCCCTGCTTTTTGAGGTAGACGGTGTAGCCGGATTGAGGATTGGTACCCACATTCTCCACCTTTACGGTATGATTGAAGGCGGTGCCAACTTTGTTGAACAAGCCGCTATCAAGGCTCACCACCGCAAGGTCTGCAGCCTTGATTTCGCTGATGCTGATATCGTCTATCACTATCTGATTCAGGTCAGTTGGCGAGTAGGCATGCCAGCCAAAGTAGTAGCTACCGGTGCTGGGAGGGGTGAAGCTGAAGGTGACCCGGGTCCAATCGTCGTAGCTGGTTTGGTCGTTAGTAAACAAAGCCGGATTGGCGGTCATGGCGTCCACGGTGGGTTCTGCGCCGTGGTAGACGGCAAAGTCTTCAGCTACAGGGCCCCTGCGTGGAGCGATTACCATGAAGGAGATGTTGTAAGTTTGCCCGGCCTGCATACTGAAGGGGACAGTCATCATCCATTCATTTTTGGGGGCAGGCCAAGCAGCATACGCCACTGCGGCATGCGGCTCAGAATAGCAACCCACGTTGGGAGTAGCTGTCCAGCCCGGAATACTGTTACCGTAGTTTTGAGAGGCGATGACAGTCCAACGATGCGGCATGCTTCCCGCGCTGACGGAATCGAAGTTTTCGATCCAGGGATAGCTGTAGATTGTGGGGTCAGATTCAATCACAAAGGAGCGGGGCGCTGCTGTTGTGGAAGAGCTATAGCTGTTGACCGCTTTGACTGTCCAATAGTATTGTTGCGAGTAGGCGAAGCTGAAGGTCGGGTCTGCCGCCACAGGATTGAAGCAGTTGCTTGTGGTTGTCCAACTGTATCCGCCCTCCATATTTGCCGGGTCAGTGGATAAGTAGAGCTGGTAATGATCCGGAATTCCACCGTTGTCGTAATCTGCTGCCCACTTCAGCTCAAAGCCATGCTTGGAGAGGCCGGTCGCACCATCGGCCGGAGAGCTGAGAATCGGTACTGCAGGCGGCCCGGCAATGGGTAATCTGAACATGAAATTCATATTGGGGCGGTCCAGGCTTCTGATGCCCGATGCCACAGTATTCCAAGCAGTCCCATCACTCCTGTAGTATAGGGTTCGAAATGCGGGGTCGGTTTCGCTGTGATAGGTGCTGGCATTTTGTGAGTAACCATCCTGCATATCAAAGCTGGTTTGGATCACGAGATTGGAGCTTCCATCCCAGTAGAAGGGTGTGGTGAAAGGGTGGACATTCCATCCGGCTACCGGAGTATATCCGGCTACAGAATACATTTCTGTGAGACCGGTGAGGAAGTTTTCATCTACAAACTCCTCAGCAGCGGTGGTTCCCAGGCTAATGGTGAAGTTGGGCAGGTTGCCGCAGTTGTTTGGGCTAACCACATTGAAGCCAATTGAGTTGAACAGTCCTGCCTGGGCTCCGGCTGCGGTCAATTCAGCGGCGGTCACGATGTATTGCTCGCGGGCGTTTTTGTAGTAGCCTCCGTAAACGGCAGGATAGTGTACTCCTGAGTTATAGAGCGTGCCATTACCGATAGATACGGTGCTCTGCCCCGACACGTGGGCCGTCAGAGCAACGTCGTAGCCAAGTCCTTGGCACACTATGCGCAAGGTGGCAGAGATATCGCCTTCGCTGCTGCCGGTCACGGTCACGGGGATGACTACGGATTGTCCCGTTGTCAGGCTGGCGGGCAGGTTGGCTTCGCTGAAGGCAAAGTCAGCCGCATTGGGCCCGATGATGCTGATATCGGAAGCACTGAGATTGAGGACGCTGGAGCTCAGGTTTGTTACGGTGACATTCATCGCCTGGCTGGTGGAATTGATCAGCACAGAGCCAAAATCAAGGGCTTCGGGAGTGATGGAAGCGGGAACTTCTCTCACACACACATTGTCCACATGAACACCGACACCACCTCCGAAATCGGTTGATTCTCCGTAGAAGGCAAAGAACCTGGTGCCCGTGTAGCCATCCAGGCTGAAAATCAGGTGCTCCCCATAGGTGGCGATATTGTCAAACACATGGGGCGAACCGGTATTGTTCCACTCTCTCAGCACCGTGGCATTTTCCATGTAGGGCTGGTCAGAGGTGAGGAGTAGAAATCTATAGGATGGTTGATTGCCCGGAGTAACGGGATTGGAGCCGCCCATCATGGTGAGAGCCAGATCAAAATCCAATTGATAGTCTCCGCTCGCGGGAATGGAGATGGGAGGGGATACCAACCAGTAGCGCGTGGAAATATCGCTAATATCAACCCTGGCAGCGGGATTGGCGGGATCGCTTATGTTGGCAAAATTGCGTTTCACCCATCCTTTTGTGGTGGGGATAAGAGATTGGGTGGGATACCAGCCCTTGTATTGACCCCAGTTTGAAGGCGGGAAGGTGGGCGAGCTGAAATCCTCCGTCCAGGGCAGGGCAGAGATGGTGACATCTTGGGCTGAGCCGCTGACCGTAACTGTTTTGGGCACCTCACCCCCGAGTGAACTGGTGACGGTGAAGCTTGCTGAATGGTTGCCAGCGGATGTGGGCGTATATTTGATGGTGAAGCTCACGGTATTGCCGGCGGGCAAAACAAAGGGGAAGACGAACCCCGTCTCCACACTGAAGCAACCGGATGAGCTGGGAGTCAAACTGCTGACAGTGAGATTCCCATTGCCGGAATTGCCGATGGTGATGGTCTTGCGATAGGTGCAGTTGACTACGGTGTTGCCAAAATTGTGTGCCATGGGGTAGACGGAAAGGATGGGATTGTTTTCAGCAGGAGCGATCTTCAATCTCACGTTTGGCAGCCAACGGCGCACGTATCCTTGGGTCGTGGGCGCAGAACCATCTTGCTGCCAAGTCTGGTGTGACTCAACATCACCGGTTGAGTAATAGAATTTGGGGCAATAGTCTCCGCCTCCACTACCGCCATAGTTGGCTTCCACACCGATGAGCAGATTGCCGCCGGTATAAACGAAGGGGGTAGTTAAGAGAAGCTCATGCCAGCCCTGACTGCTGAAGGTATAGCTTCCCTGAGCCGTCAGAGTGGCTCCACCGGTAAACTGGGCCCAGGTCATCTTGGTAAGGTCTCTTTCGGTAGTAGTCTTGATATAAATCTTGTAGGGGACGGTAACAGAACTGGAGGTGGCTACTTGCCAGCCCAGTCTGGTGATTTTGCCAAACAATTGGATCTGCTCCTGAGTGTAAAGCCCCAGGGAGCGGCCATAGCCATAGTAGGCATTGAAAGGGAAATATTGGCTTTCTGTTCCATTGCCTATCGTTACAGTCTGGAGTTGGGCCTGGAGCAGGGTGAAGCTGCACAGCATCAGAGCCAGCAGTGCGATGAGTAAAAGATGTCTTTTCATGGTTGTCTCTCCTGAAAGTGAGATTATTCTTTGGTTGTGGGAATGGGATATTGACAAACGTGGGTTGAGTGCAGCAACGGTGCAAATGGGTAGATATAACTCCCCCGTAGGGCTATTTTGTCCTAAAACTCTGACCTTCATCCGGCTAAAGAGCTCGGAATCTATAGTGTCTGTTTCTTGCTGCACGAGCTTCTTCCAAAATTCAGGTAATCTGATTACACCCTGTTGTCAGTCGAGGCAGCATGGGCTGAACCTGTGATTGGTGGCACAACATAAATGAAAGCGCAGATTTGTCAATGTAATTGTTTAGTCAAAAACAATTAGGGGGTGAGACTGGAACTGGAAAAGAAAGCCCAAAGATTTGGAAAGGATACAGTTCAACCCACTCATATGAACGTGATTCCAACAAGGAAAAGACAAAGTTATAGACAAAAAACCGCCCTCTTTTAAACCCAAATAATGCAGTAGGATTTCCTCAGTCCCTTTTTTAGGGGACTGTTTTTGGTTTAATTGGCGGAGTTTTTCTTCCGGAAAAGGTCGATTATTTAGTTCATAACGCCTCCCCATTTTCTACTGCATTGCAGTAG
>JAKQWO010000070.1 GCA_029561955.1 Candidatus Cloacimonadota bacterium | reverse complement strand
GCTTACCCGCAGGGCGATGCCGTGGCGATACTCGGGTTTTTCCCGAGAGGCACCGGCGTATCACCGGGCGGGTAAGTAAGGAAGGAGCAGGAGATCAGCCTGAATTCCTTGGCCAGCACCGTGGCGTCTGCATTATTGGGAGTTTATCTGAAGGGTGCCTTTCTATAATCTCATCATAAAAATTAGGAAGAGCCAAGCTACGGTTGTCAGGAAGATCATCCACAGGTAGAAGCCGATGGTTCGCTTGGTGCGCGGGATATTCAGCTTTTTGTGGCAGTGGTTGATGTATAGCTGGGTGGGGATCATCACCACCATAAAGCTGATTGATGCGGCAAACAAAGTGTGGAAAATGAGGCTGGTGAGCGTGATAAACACCATCAACAGGGCAGTCAAAACCAGGATGGTCCAGAGGACGAAAATGCCTACTAATGAGTTGGAGGGCACCAGAGCCTGGTTTAGCGTCTTGTGGTTCTCTATTCCCTGGATCACGCTCAGAATGGGGTGTATCGGGCCCAAAACAAAGCGTTTGAGCGACTTGTATTTGCTGCTGTCGGGGTACACCATCTGGTATAGATAGCGGTTTTGTATCACCAACCAATAGGAACCAAACATCCCCAGGGTGATAAACTGCCAAAAGATCAGCTCAGCTACGGTAAAGTGGAGAAAGGGCTTCTGCTCGTTCATCATCTGAATGCCCAGCTCGTCTTCAAACTGCTGGATGTCGATGTCTTTAAAGTAGCGTCCTTGCACGGGACTATGCACCAAGTCCATGATTTCCTTGATCTCACGGATACGCTTCCAGAGCTGCGTCTTGGTGCAGAGCACATAGTCGTCCAGCTCCAGCTCCTGCTCCAATACCTTGTTGGCTATCTTCTTGCTGTTCAAGGGGCCTACATTGCGTCCATCTTTTGAATAAATCCAAGGGCTCATCGGGGTACCTCCCTTATTTGCCTATGCAAAAGTTTGAAAATATGCGGTTTAAAAGGTTGTCCGGACTCACCAGTCCGATGATTTCTTCCAAAGCGGCACTGGCGGCGATCAGGTCAAATGCCACAAACTCAAAGCCCATCTGTTGCTTGAGAGCTGCTTGGGCGTTGCTGAGCGACTCTGCACATACCTGCAAAGCGGCCAAGTGACGCGTGTTGGTTACCAAAGGTGTATCGCTGTCTTCTTTATTGTGTTCCAAACGGGAAAGGATTGTGGCGTAAAGCTCGTCCAGCCCGCCTTCTGCCATCACGCTTGCGGCTACCACATCACGAGCTACCTGGCTCTTTAGCTCTTCTAAGTTCTGTGGACTCACCAAGTCCGCCTTGCTGAGCACGATCAGGGTTTTATCCTTGTTGTCCAGCTCTGGTAGGGCTTCATAGCTGCTTGCGTCCACGAGATATAAGACCAAATTTGCCTCGCTCATCAGCTTCTTGCTCAGCTTTATCCCTTCCTGTTCGATCAGATCAGCGCTGTCTCTGAGGCCGGCGGTATCGAAGAGGATGATCCAATAGCCTTCCAGGGAGATGCTTTCTTCCAGATAGTCTCTGGTGGTTCCGGGATGCGGGGTGACGATGGCACGGTTTTGCTTGAGGAAGGAGTTGAAAAGAGAGCTTTTACCGCTGTTGGGTGCGCCGGCAAGGCAGATGCGAAAGCCTTCCCGGATGAGGCGCCCATGCTCTGCGGAAGCGATCATCTGTCCTAATCTATCCAGCAATGAAGACAAGTCCTGCGCCAACGCCTGCTCATCAATAGGCGGAAGGTCTTGATCCGCAAAGTCTATGCCCATCTCACAGCGCATCCTCAGGTTGATGATCTGCTCCAAAAGCTCATTGATGGTGTCGGAAAGCCCGCCTTGGAGCTGCGATAATGCGGCTGCTTCGCTCTTGCGGGTGGGGGCATTGATTAAGTCGTTCACGGCTTCTGCCTGGATCAAGTCCAGCTTGCCATTGTGCAGGGCTCGGAGTGTGAATTCACCAGGCTTAGCCAGGCGCACACCCAGCAGCAGTGTCTTGAGGATGCGTGCGGCCAAGCGAGGGTTGCCATGGCAGGAAAGCTCCACCGTGTCGTCACCCGTATAGCTCTTGGGTGCTCTGAAGACGTAGAGCAGCACCTCATCTATCGCCTCACCCTCTTCATCCCTGAAATAGCCGTGCAGGATGGTATTGCCAGGTGCTGCGATGAGCTTCTCCGCTTGGCTAAAGTGCTTGGCTACCAGCGGGATGCAATCCTTACCGCTGATGCGGATCACGGCAATGGCGGCCGTGCCGGGAGGTGTGATCTGAGCCACGATTGGCTCAATGAGGCTGTAGCTCATGGCTTTATCGTATCTAATATCCTCTTGCTGAGTGCTTCTGCGGTAAAGCCTATCTCTTGGTTGAGCAGCTCGACCTTGCCATGCGGGATGAACCGATCCGGATAGCCGAAATTGATCACTTTGCAGGCTTTATCGCTCAAGAGCTGAGTGATTCTGGAGCCTGCTCCACCGATCACGGCTCCCGTCTCGAAAGTGAAGAGATGCGTGCATTCATCCGCCAGAGTGTAAAGCAGCTCTTCGTCCATGGGCTTGATGCTGCGCAGGTCTATGATGCGGGCTTTGACCTTGTTCTCAGCCAAAGTTTCGTGGATTTGCCATACCATGGTGAGTGTATCGCCCACCGAGATCAGCGCAATATCTCCTTCTGACTCCAAGACATGCGCCTTGCCTGGCTTGTAGGGTGTGATAGCTTCGTGATCGCAATGCACCATACCCCTCGGGTAGCGGATGCTCACCGGGCCCTGTTTATACATGGCAGCCCAATTCATCATGCTTTTCAGCTCTTCCGCGCTGGAAGGTGCAAGCATCACCAGATTTGGCACACTCAAGAGATAGGCGATGTCAAAAGCGCCCTGATGCGTGGCGCCATCTTCGCCCACAATGCCGGCTCTGTCGATGCAAAAGACCACCGGCAAGTGAGGCAGTGCCACATCATGGATCACCTGATCCAGGGCTCTCTGCAGGAAGGTGCTGTAGATCGCTACGAAGGGTTTGATCCCTTTGCAGGCCATTCCTGCTGCCAAAGTGACGGCATGCTGCTCTGCGATGCCCACGTCATAGAATCGCTCTGGATACTGCTCTTCAAATTTACTCAAGCCCGTGCCCGCACTCATCGCCGCCGTGATGGCCACGATGTCCTGATTCTTCACCGCCAGGTGACAGAGCTGCTCGCCAAAGACCTCGTTCCAGCCTTTTTCATTGTGGCTGGCCGGCTTACCGCTTTTGGATTCAAAGGGCCCTACGCCATGGAAGAGCGCGGCATCCTGTTCCGCGGGCTTGTAACCCTTGCCTTTCTGCGTGACGATATGCACCAAAACCGGCCCCACCATGTTGTCTCTCACTCTTTTGAAGATGGAATTGAGCTGTTTGAGATCGTGTCCGTCGATTGGCCCCACATATTTGAAGCCCAAGTCTTCAAAGATGATGTTGGGCACGAGGATGTTCATCATGGATTCTTCCAGCTTTTGCGCTCCGTAGATAAAGCGGCGGCGGATGGAATCAGGCAAGGTGCCGCTCAAATCCCAAATCTGCTGCTTGAGTGCGTTATAGGAGCGGGAAGCCATCAGGTGCGCCATGTGTTTCTGCAGTCCGCCCACGTTTTTGCTAATGCTCATGGCGTTATCGTTGAGCACCACGATAAAGCGATCCATCTGCAGATGTCCGGTGTGGTTCAGCGCCTCGAAACTTATCCCTCCGGTGAGGGCGCCATCCCCAATCACTGCGATGTGATGTGCATCCTCTTCGCCCTTCAGTTCCGCTGCACAGGCTAGTCCCAAAGCAGCCGAGACGGAGGTGCTGCTATGTCCCGTTGTGAAGGCATCATAAGGGCTTTCATCCCGATTGGTAAAGCCGCTGATGCCGCCCAAACTGCGCAGCGTATCAAAGCGCTCGTTCCGATCGGTAAGTATCTTCCAGGCATAGCTTTGATGCCCCACATCCCACACTATCCTGTCCACTAAGGGATCAAAGGTGTAGAGCAGCGAGATGGTGAGTTCCACAGCTCCCAAGCTTGGCGCTATATGCCCACCCGTCTGAGACACCACCCCAATCATGCGTTTGCGCACGTCCGAGGCCAGCCGCTTCAGTTCGGCGAGCTTCAGCTCCTTGATTTGCCGGGGATCGTTTATATATTCTAACATGTTATCATTGTCCTTGCTGGTCAGCAGCTTTAAATTCCGAGCTTTTGATGATGATGATCTCGATCAAAAAGAGGATCAAGGCCGCCATCAAAAGGTATTTCCAGATGTCATGACCCAATCTGGAGAGGAATATCTGTTTTGTCCAGTCTTTTTTCATGGTTTTGATGTATTTCAATTTGCTAAAGTCTTGCTTGTCATTACGGCTCTCAATGGCGTCCGCATCCACAGCATAGGCATTTGTAGAAGCGCCTTGAGAGCTGAAGTAGATGCCGGGGCTGTTGATTCGATGGCTACGATTGCCGCTTTTGATCTTGCTTCCATCCGGCAAAGTGAGCTCTTCTCCTTCGATCAGATCGCCGATTTTAAGCTTATTCCCCTCCGCGCTGCTCTGACTGCTGTATTCCAGAGCCCGATAGCTCAGCAACGGGAAGATAGGCCCCAAAAAGAGGTTGTTCATCTGCTTGGCTGGATCAAAGCTGAAGAGCACGTTCTTATCTTTACTCAAGACCAAAGCCTCGCTTCCAGAAGATACCAGCGCCACTGCCTGATTGGCTTTGAGCGGGAAGAAGTGACTGCTTTTCCTGTTTGCCAAGTCTTTATTGCCGATCAACGAGCTCACATAGTGATGGCTGTTAAAACTGCTCAAATCTTTATAACCCGTATGAAATGCGCTGATCTTGCAACTGAAGATGCTCTCCCACATGTTTCTGACGCTGGCGGACATGTGTTCATTGAGTATCACTAAGGCACCCTGATTTTGCCCTTTGAGCGCAGTGAAGAAATCCTGAATCTTGGCAGCGGAAGAGCCCAGATCATAAAAGACAAAGTGAGAATAAACCTCCGCATCCGCCAATCTCAAAGCATCCGGATGGATGAGCTTATACCGTCCCGTCCCACCGGCAAAGACGCTGAGCGCACTATCCAGATAGAAAGGCAGCACATTCTGGGTGGAAACTACCGCTAACTTGGGTGAAAGGCTGTGCGGGAAGGCAAAGTAACTGCGGTTATCGTGCAGCAGCCGCTCTTCCACGATCTCCACATAGCCGGTCTGCCAGCCATCTTCCATCAGCTCGATAGTGATGCTTTCCTGCCGCTGCTGTCCCGCCGGCAGGTCGATAAACTTCTCGCTCACCCTCTGATCCTTGAGTATCGCCCGGATCAGCAGGTCTTTCACATCCTCCGAGCCGTGGTTGATGATGCTAAAATCCAGGCTCTGCCGGCGTGTCTTATCCACCAACTGGCTTCGGGGCTTAAGCTCACTGATGCTGATGTTTTCATTTGCCTTATCCAGCTCCAGCGGGATCAAATGCACATCCATCTCAAAGCTTTTGGGGTAGTCGGTCGCCTGCCTGTCCGTGAGCAGATACAGTTCCCTATTGGGCAGACCGCTGAGTGCAAGCTTGTCTTTGGCCTGCTTGAGTGCGTTCGAGATGCTGATGGGATTGTGCGTGATCTGAATCTGCGAGATCAAATCCTGCGGCAGCTTGCCCGCAAAGACCTGACTGTGCAGCATGTTCCAGCTTTCATCCAGGCTGATCAGCAGCACTTTATCTCCAGACTTACAGAGGCCATTTATCTTCCCGATAGCCTCCTTGGCGCGCTCCAGATTGCTTTTACCCTCGTGAAAGTAGTCCATGCTGAAGGAATTGTCCAGCACGATGCCTATCGCTGTGGGTGGGTGTTTGGAGCTGTCTTTGAGCCGCGACGAATACACCTGCGGACGTGCTATCGCCAGAGTGATCAGCAGGATGATCAGCATGCGGATGATGAGCAAGAGGATGTTTTTGAGCTGACTCCGCTTCTTCTGCTCCTCCTGGCTCTGCTTCACAAACCGCAAAGACGGAATCACCACCTTAGGCGGTTTGCGCTTGGCAATCAGCCACACGATGAGCGGCAGAAGCGTCGTCGCCGTAAAGAACAGCAGGCTACTATGCAGGAAGCTGATCTGGATCATCTTTTAGGGTAAGCCTACTCCGATGGAGAAGAGGTATTCACTGTCGCGCAGCTTCAGTCCCGGGCTGTTGATGGAGAAGTCAAAGAGGATCATATTGTAGCTGTAGCCGCTGCCGAAGGTGAAGTTGATGTTATTGGTGCCATAAAAGTCTTTGGAATAGAGGCCGATCCGCAGCGGGATATTGTGCTGGATTGTGGCTCCGGAAGTGGTTTGTCCAGCTCCCCAGTTCCAGTTGTTTTGCAAGCCCAGGTGAATCGTGCTATCGGTCTGCTTTCTCAGCTTGCCCATCACGCCCACAGTCATGCTCAGGTTATCCTTTACATAAGTGCTGGAAAAGGCCAATCTGGTGCTGATGGAGCGGGAAGGATAGCTCTCCCAAAAGAGCCTGGAGAGCAGATCATAGGCCACCGCACCAAAGCGGAAATCGCCCGTTTCCAACATGAGCCCAAGGTCGGTGGAAAAGCCCTTCACCTTGTTGTCGATAAAAGCCTCGCGCACAAAGACAGTAGGGCCGGAGCGCCGCTCTTTGAGATACACCAGCCTGCCGCTCAGATATTTGAAGCTCAAGCCGCCGCTGAAGCTGGCATGATTTTCATCGCTGGCGGCAATGGAGAGCTGCACCTTGTCCAAAGCATAGTCATAGTAGAGGTTACGGCCATCGTTGGTGATCTCGCTGATGTTGATGCGGCTCATCGGTTGATAGACAAATCCCATCTGCTTGGTGCTGAGTCCAAAGTATTTAAACTGCTTAGATTTCAAGGCATTGGAGAGCGAACTCACCTCCAATATGCTCATCGGCTTGTCGCTGGTCAATCTGAAGGAGGTGAAAATCTGGGCCTTACGCATATGTGCCAGCAGCGCGGGATTGCTGTAACTGCAATAGGGATCGTTATCCAGCGTCAAATTCATGCCTCCCACACCGATAGCGATGGGCGAGACGTTGTTTTCCGCTGTAGCGTAATCATATTGCGTGATGGGCAGCGGATACTGCTGTGCCCACAAGAGACCCACTCCCAGCAAGATCATGATAAGCTTAAATTTCATCTGTTCTCCAACATTTTCTTGTATGTCCATCTCCCCAAAAAGAAGCTGCCGATTCCCACCGCAATGCCTCCCAAAGCATCCACAAACCAATGATAATGGCAATAGGCGATGGAAAAGGACATGATAAGCGACACCGCTGCAAAGACATAACCCATCTTTCTGGTATGGGGATGAGCCAGAGCAGCGACGGTGAGCACAACGGCTATGCCCAGATGCGAGGAAGGGAAAGCACCGCCCCAATGCTTGCTGTTGTTGTAGATAAAGGCCATGATATGGGTGAAAGGCCCAGCGCGGTAGAGCTTGGTTCGTATCAGAGCCTCATCAAAATAGCGTCCACCGATGGTGGGGAAGAGGCTATAGATAAAGTAAAAGATATAAAAGCTGAAGGAGAGCACAAAGATCAGCTCTTCAAAGGCTTTCCTATCCTTGAGCCACAGATACACCGGCAGACCCACGATCATCGGATAATAGCAAAAGTAGGCAAAGTGAAAGAGCTCCGAGATCAGCCAATGATTATACTTCACACCCCAGACCAGGGAAGGCAGATAGCCAAAGATCGCCCGATCTGCCTCGATAAAAAGCGGATCCTGCCAAGTGGTGATCAACACCCGGTTGAAGCTATGATTTGAAGTGTAAAAATAGCCAAAGAGCAGCACCGGATACAAACCCCTTAGGAAGCGATAGACGCAGTAAAACCGGCCTTCTCTGCCCTCCCAAAGCCGCTCCAGATAGGCGCTGAGGATCACGCCCGCAAAGATGCTGAGGTAGCAGGCAAAGTGAAAGCCAAAGCCCTCTACCCGCTTGTATCCCACCGCCATATAGACCATGATCCAGGCGGTGAAGATCAAGGTGATCACATCAATAGGGCTCAAAAGCCTGATCTTAGTCGATTTGCTTTTCATAAATCCTGTAAGTCTTATATCTGACGGCGTCTAACATCTCCGCCACCCGGTTCATCATCGTATTGGTTTCCAACACCCAGGAAAATTCGCCCCTGAAGTAACCCTTGGCGAGTCCATGTTTATAGGAACGGTAGTAGAAAACTGTGTCTATACCCTTTTGACGGAAGCCATCGATCACACCCATGGTGATCACTCTGGCAGTGCTGATCCTGCTTTTGGCGATCAGGGCTTTGATGATGGTGATGGGGTTGACCCGTCCGTGCATCACCTTTAGCACCTCGTTAAAGTTGGGCATCGCCAGGCTAAATCCCACCGGCTCATCATCGATTTCAGCCAAGAGAACCAGCTCCGGATCGGCCAAAGGCAAAAGCTGTGCGGTGAGATTCTCCAGCTCCTTTTGCGTGAGCGGCACGTTGCCCCAGTTGTCTTCCCAAGCCTTTTCATAGACCTTGAAGATCCTCTTGATGTCTTCCGCCCTCTGCTTCTTATTGGCGCTCAGAGTCTTGATCTTCACGCCCGTGCGTCTCTCGATCGCCGCCGCCATCCGCTCAATCCGCTCCGGCATCTCCGTCTTTTCGCTCAAATAGGCATACATATCCATGGCTTTGGTAAAGCCTGCCTCTTCCAGCAGTCTCTGATAATAGGGGCGTGCATGCGTGTTCAGGAGCATGGGTGGCGTATCAAATCCATCCACCAACAAACCGCATTCGTCATTGATTGTAAAGCTGAACGGCCCCAGGATCTTATCCCGTCCTTTTGCCTTGTTCCAGCGGATCGCTTCATCCAGCAGTGCCCGCGCCACCTCCACATCGTCTATGCACTCAAAAAAGCCGAAGAAGCCGGCATTGTCGTTATGCTTAGCGTTGTGGCGGGGATTGGTATGCGCTGAGATTCTGCCCACAACCTTCCCGTCTTTGAGTGCCAGAAACAGCTCGGCCTCAGCATACTGGAAGAAAGGATTGTGCTTGGGCGAAAGATGTTTTTTCTCATCCCCGATCAGGTTCGGCACCCAATTCGGATCATCCTTGTAAAGCCTGAAAGGAAGCATGATAAAGGCTTTGACGTCTTTGGAGCTTTTCACTTTCTTGATCTGGATCATAATCTTTATTCTCCTTGATTTGAAAGGGTTTATCTATTGCTTACAGCTCACCCAATTTCTTTGATACCAGGAAGTTCAACACACCCATAAACAAGGCTATGCCCACCATCATCCCCAAGAAATAGGGTGGCTGTTCTTTGCGAAAATGAGGGATAAAGGAGTAGAGTACCAGTTCCAAAAACACCGGCAGGATCACCAATAGATACTGCGCAAAGCGGATCTGCTTGTATTTGGTGATCAGGATGA
This sequence comes from Candidatus Cloacimonadota bacterium, assembly GCA_029561955.1. Taxonomy (GTDB): domain Bacteria; phylum Cloacimonadota; class Cloacimonadia; order Cloacimonadales; family Cloacimonadaceae; genus UBA3900. Next base: position 54,737 of record JAKQWO010000070.1, on the reverse strand, counting down.
AGGCCACGACGATGGTGATGGCCATAGGCACGGGTGCAAAGAAAGCCATGAATCCCGTAAAGGTGAGGATGCCACGCCCACCCTTAAACCTGTGCGTGATGGGTAGACAGTGTCCGATCAACATCCCCAGGCCATAGATCAAAAGGAAGTTGGGCTTGGCGATTACCTCCACGCCGGGCATCCAGCCGGTGCTGGCAAGCAAGTCCAAGAGAAACTTGACGGTCACCAAAAACAGATACGCTTTTGCGGCGTCCAAAGCACCCACCAACACGCCCAAAGGCTTGCTGATATTGCTGAAGATGTTCTCCGTATCCGCCAAACCGCTGCCCACCTTATAGATATTCAGCGAACGGAAGCTCTTGGCTACCACTCGCGCCGTAGAGAAGCAGCCATACATGTAGGCCAGGATAAATATACCGATGGCAAGCAGATAGATCATTACTTCATCCCTCCGTAATCGCGTTCACCAAAGAGCACGGAACCCAATCTCACGATATTGGCCCCCTCTTCGATTGCTGTCAGATAATCTCCACTCATACCCATGGAGAGCCAACGCATCTCGTAGCCTGCGTCTTCTCTGGCCTTCAATTCATCAAAAAGCTCTTTCAACAGCCTGAAACTGGGACGCATCCCTTCTGTAGTATCGCTCATCAAACCAATCGTCATCAAGCCCTTTACCCTCAAATTGGGCAAAATGCTGATCTGCTGCACCAATTCGATCGTCTCTTCCGGCTCGCAGCCGCTCTTGGATTGCTCATCCGTGGTATTCACCTGCACTAATATGTCCTGCACCCGGCCTCTGGCCTCGCAGCGCTTATTCAGATTCCAAGCCAAATCCATACTGTCTATGCTGTGAATCAGCACCGGCTCCAGTTCCAATAGGGCATTGATCTTATTAGTCTGCAGCCTGCCAATGTAGTGAAAACCCTCGTAAGGCTCAGAAATGAAGGGTAACTTGCGCCGCGCCTCCTGAACCTTGTTTTCACCAAAGTGCTTGATTCCCGCTCTCAGTGCAGATTCAATCATCTCCACGGGATGCGTCTTGGTGACTGCAACCACCAACACCTCGTCCGCCTCTCTGCCGATCTGCGCCAGCTTTTCTTTCAGCGATGCTTGCACCGCTTTCACGTTTTCCACAATTGTGGGCATCTATTCTCCTTAAAAATCACTATATTTAGTCACTTAGCCCTATTACCACTGCCAATCTTCCGGTCATTAAAGGCGAGACTCACCCCCCCCTAAGGCTTTCATCATCAGAATAATAGAGCATTTTCTCAAACAATTACAAAGGCTTAAGCTGTCAAGGGAAAAGTGCGACCTCGTCAAAGTCCTGCAGCTCTCCCGCTTCCATGGACAGAAAGTATTTGACAGCCAAACCCAAGTTTAGAACAATAGCTCCGGTCACTTTGACCACCTATAAACACAGACAAAGGAGCACACCATGATACACTTAATCCAAGGTGATATCACCAAATTTGAGGGAGATGCGATCGTCAACGCAGCCAATTCCAGCCTCTTGGGCGGAGGTGGGGTGGACGGAGCCATTCACCGTGCCGCCGGGCCCGAACTACTGCAAGAATGCCGTACCCTGGGCGGTTGCCCCACCGGCGAAGCCAAACTTACCCAAGCCTACAAACTGCCCTGTAAATACATCATCCACACCGTTGGCCCCATCTACCGTGACGGTAACCATGGCGAAGCTGAAGCCTTGAAAAGCTGCTATGCCAACAGCCTCAAACTGGCTCTACAGCACGATGTCAAAAGCATCGCCTTCCCCAATATCTCCACCGGCGTCTATGGCTATCCCAAGCAGGAAGCTGGCCAAATCGCTGTGCAGACGGTGAAAGAATTCCTGAGCGAGCATCCGGAGCTGGAGGTGTGGTTTTATTGCTTTGATGATGAGAACTATCGGCTGTATCAGCAGTTGCTGTAGGGTCGGTCCGGCGACCGACCCTACCTCACAATTGCCAGATTGCTGGCTCCATTCGTGTAATTCCTGCGGGCGGCGGTATTATGAGATTGTCTCTTTTGTCAAGGTTATTGTTGCATGTCAGGATTCCCTCTTTCCGTCTAATATAATTTGGAATAGCTTTTCAAAACTACGCCAGTCAAATGTGAAACCTTCAATGGGCTTGCCATCTATCCTGTTGATAGCTGCTTTCTTAAGATAGCCTTGTACTTGCCAACCTAAAGCTTCAGTAATTGCTGCGGCAACAGCAGCATTTATCACGCTTCCCAAAACGGGTATGAGTTTTGTCAGTGAAGATGCGAGCTGTTTCCCCACCAATTTTGCCAAGGCTGGGCCTATCATACCTTTAATCATATCTATATTGAACCCGTATAGAACAGCGAGTCCCGCTACCATGGTAAATTGAATTCCTGTTATTATTGGCGCATCTGGCCCTGGTACAGGAAGTGCTCCTGTTGCTGCTGCTGACGCTGCTGCTGTATGAATAATAGTATGTGCCTTCTTTTCTTTATCTTCCACAGAGAGTATCTGGGCAGAGATGAATGCGTCCTTATAGGCTTCAGGTAGCAATTCATGGGTTTTCTGAATAACTACCCTTAGGGAATTATGGTCATCTTCAGCAACGGGGATAATCATATCCTCGGACACACCTTTACTAATCAGATAGTTGGTTATACTCTCTCTTTGGATAGGTTTAGTTACATCGTTTTTAGTGATTAGAACCAGAGTTTTATCTTTGCCAAAAATCTCGTTTATGAGCCTTTCGTCAGAAGGTGTTACACGAGCACCCGCACCCTGAATGCAATACCACACTATATGGATGTGATCATCGACAGACGCACTTCGTTGTACATTCTTGACGAAATCTCTGGTTTCAGATAAAAACCTTTCTTCTTGATTTCCAGGCTCCAAACCACGTGAATCCCAGAATCTGATAAGGGGTGATGAATACTCTTTGAATAATTTAGTCCCTGGTGCATCATGTGCAATCTCGTGATCTGGGACCATCTCCTTACCACATATTTTCTGGATTATAGTGGTTTTCCCAGTACCTGTATAGCCACAGATAAGAACAGTGGGTCTCTTTAGTGACTTGATTTCTTCTTGGTATGCTTTTTCAAACTCCTCGTAAAAGCCATTTCCATCTTGATCGTACATGTTCAATCTCCTTGCTGATGTATTTGCCGCACATTATATGAATTGTCTATTTAAAAATGTTAATTCCTTCCTTATAAGACTTAATGAGAACTTGAAATATATTTTCGAACTCACTCCATTCAAACTTGAAACTGTCTTTGGGTTTACCTTCCAAACTATCTATAGCCGCTTTTTCCAGATAACTCTGGACTTGCCGACCTAGAGCTCTAGTGATGATAGAAGCATGCCCTCCACTTATCATATTTCCAAGTCCCGGTATGAGTTTTGCTAAGGATGATGCGAGCTGTTTTCCTACCAACCTTCCAAGAGTCGGAGCCAATATAGTCATCAACTCCTTTTTATCAAATCCGTATAGCATAGCCAAGTTTGATATCATTTTTGCCTGTATTACCGATATGATTGGCGCATTCGTATTTGGTAATGGAACCCATCCGGATGTCAATGCTAAGGTTGACGCTGAGTCAATAATAGTACTGGCCAATTCTTTTTTTTCTACAATGGATAGTATCTGAGCAGAGATAAAAGCATCTTTATAGGCTTCAGGTAGTAATTTATGGGTTATTTGCACAACCATATTCAGAGAATCAGGATCATCTTCAGAGACAGGGATGATCATATCTTCAGGAACACCTTTACTAATCAGATAACTGGTTATACTATCTCTCTGGATGGGTTTGGTTATATCGTTCTTTGTGATAAGAACCAAAGTGTTTTCTTTTCCAAAAATCTCATTGATGAGCCTTTCATCAGATTTCGTTACCCGCGCACCTGGCCCTTGAATGCAATACCACACTATATGTATATGGTCATCAACAGACTCACTCCGTTGCACATTCCTAACAAAATCCCTAGTTCGTGACAAGAACTCTTCTTCCTCATCTCCGGGTTCCAAGCCCCGGGAATCCCAAAACCTAATAAGAGGTGTGGTATACTCCTTGAATACCTTAGTTCCGGGTGCATCATGTGCAATTTCGTCTTCTGGAACCATATCTTCACCGCAAATTTTCTGGATCAATGTTGTTTTCCCGGTACCGGTATAGCCACAAATGAGAACTGTAGGCCTTTTTAACGATTTTAACTCTTCATCGTATACTAATTGAAAATCTTCAATTGAGGAGATCATCTTTTGCTCATTCACCTTACACCCTCCATGCGATACTGTTAAGCCTAAGGCATCTGTACATTTTCAAGACATTGTCTTCACTGTAGTTTGAGTGCATTCAATATACCTCTTTGGTCGTAATTGGTGTAAGCTTTGCCGACAGGTCGCATTGTTTTTGTTCTAATGATTTTAGTCAAGTCCTTTTTCATTTTACCATTCCTCTCACCCCAAAACATAGTCCATTTGGGTACCTAATTTCACCCGGAAATCCGAGAAATTTACGAAACATTTGACTTTTTGAAAAGGTTCACCTACTTTCTTGGATCTTCCCCGCCCAAACGTGTAACCTACTGCAATCCTACGTGGTTCTTGCTCCACGGAGCAGGGGCCGAGCAGGAGCGGTATTGGGAGGCCGCATAAACAGCGGCTTTGATGGGTATCAAAAATGGCGTTTTCCTGTTACTTTTTCTCGTGCGAGGGGCAAATATTTCAGAAAGCCCGGCTTTTTCCGGTGGCGGTGCTCAGAAACGAATGCCTACTAAATTAGTAGGCATTCAAGGTCTTTCGAGCTTAAAGATATTGGTAGGTTTTGGGGCGGGGATTTACAAGCGGATCGCCTTCCTCAGCGAGCTCAGATCGTATTGGTCTGCGCGGTTATCAATGATGTTAAGCTGTTTGCGTTCGTTGAGATACCACTTGTTGAGGTGGTCTTGTTTGTATTTGTCATTGGCTTCCTTGATAATCTGGGTCTTTTGCTTATCCCACACGGTCAGATCGGGCCGGGTGCGTTTATTGATGCGGGCCAGGAACCAGCGGTTGTTGTGCTCGACCAAGCCGGTGAACTCGCCTTCTGCTGTCTCAAAGAGGGCCTGGTTGAGCTCGTCGATCTTGCCAATCATGGAGATGGGCTTGTCGAGATGGTGGTCTGTGATCTCGATGATATTCAGGCTATCTCTCTCGGCCTGAGCAAGATACATGGATGGCTCGAGGTTGTTGAGGTAGTTTTTTGCCATCTGGTGGGTGTGATACATTCTCTTGGCACTGGTAGCGCGGGCGATGAAGGACTGCTTTTGCTCTTCAAAGGTGGGATACCACTCTGGGTATTCATTGGCGGTCTCGATCACGTAGGCATCGCCTGAGGGCGAGAAAAAGATGTTTGCCAAGCTGTTGGGTGGGTTTTTGAAGGCAAAATTGAGCAGGACTGAGTCACGGCCAATCTGGGGGATAAAACCATCTTGGGCAAAGAAGACGGGAGTGGTCTGCAGCTCGTAGCCGAGGCTTTCTGCGGCTTCGATCAGGCCTTTTTCTTGGGCAAGCTCATGGAGGGCAGCGCTATTGGCTTTCAGTGCTTGCAGGCTCTCTTTGCTGGCGAAGGGGCGAATGAGGATGTGGGCTGCCTCGATTTCGGGGCCTTGTGTGCCTTCACGCTCGCCGGTTACTTTGATGATGTGCCAGCCGAAGCCGCTTTCCGCAGGTCTGCTGATGCTGCCCACGGGGGTGTTGAAAGCTGCCTCTTCAAAGGGTGGCACCATTCTGCCTTTGCCAAACCAGCCCAGTTCGCCGCCACTTTGCGCATTGGAGGTATCATCGGAGTAGTTTGCGGCCATTTCGGCAAAGTCTGCACCTGCCATGAGTTGTTCATAGACGCTGTCCGCTTTGGCTTTGGCTGCCAGGGAGTCGGCGGCTGAGGGTGCGGAGGAAAACTTTACATAACGCAAGTCACGTCCGTCTTCACGGCGATATTCCTCACGGTGTTCAGCGTAGAAAGTGCGTGCCTCTTCTTCAGAGGCGTTGACATTGTGCATGCGGTTGTAGTCAAAAAAGATGATGGAGGCATCCAGGGAGTCGTTGTCCTTGATCCACTGCGTTTTAACGCTATCGGCGTCCACTTCCACTTCCGCTTTGATGTCGTCCAAGAGCTTGGTGTATTGATAATAGCCGCGCACATGTTCGATCACCATTTTCTTGAAAGGCGGAGCGGTCTTGAGCGCATCTTCAAACTTCTTTTTATCAAACTTGCCGTTGGTCTGCAAATCTGGGATTCCCTTCACCGCAGCGGGCACATTTCGCTTTGCCTCGGCCAAGACCTGGGCATCGGTGAGCTTGCTCTTACCCGCTTTGATAGCTTTGTCATAGACGTAGCGGCCGATCAGCTCTTCAAAACACTGGTCGTTATATTTGGCTTCTTCCTCCACGGTCTTGGGCTTATAGTGCTTGAAATAGTCGGTCAAAATCTTGTCGTATTCCGCAACTGTATAGGTCTTTTCGTTTATTCTCACCAGCGTGGCCTTGGGATCCATGTTCTGAGCCCAGAGCAGACCGGTAAGCATAAGTGCAAGTAGTATTAAGCGTTTCATTATCTTCAAACTCCTAATAGTAGTAGTGAGGCATTCTATCCTAATATACAAGGTTTGGGACAAAATCCTGCAGTTTGGCACGGTCGGTCGCCGAGCCATCGCAGAAAGTTTGAACCATGATTCTGTAGATGCGATTGAGGTCAAGGGCTTTTTGGTAGGGGCGGTTGCTAAACTGCCGGAGATGGACAAGCGGTAGCCCAAATCCTGCCTGGGGCTGTGCTCAGGCTGGGCAAGCGTGATTCAGAGGCAGTCGTAGCTGCGCAGCCGCAAAAACTTCTTGCCTAAAAAACCGCCTTGAATTATTCTGGCCTCAGATACATAATTATGGGAGTGAAAGAAAATGTCTCTACTCAGAAGAATAGGCCTCTTGCTGTTCATCAACTTCTTGGTGATGGTGATGGTCTCTGTCGTCATCTTTGTGTTGAGCTATCTTGGCTTTAGAATTGATGGCGCAGGATATTATTTGGTTGTCAGTCTCGTTTTTGGCTTTGGAGGCTCGTTCATCTCGCTTTGGATGAGCAAAGGCGTTGCCAAGAGAAGATATAAGGTGCAGTTGATAGACCCGAACACGGCAAGTGGCAGAGAGCTTTTTGTCCTCAATGCAGTGCGCAAGATGGCATCGCAACATCAGATCCGGATGCCGGAGGTGGGGATATTCGATGCTACTTCACCGAACGCTTTTGCCACAGGAGCCACTAAGAACAGCGCTCTGGTCGCCTTTTCCAGCAGCTTGGTAAATTCACTGTCCGAGGATGAATTGGCAGCGGTCGCCGGTCATGAAATGACTCACATCCTTAAAGGCGATATGGTGACGATGAGCCTGATTATCGGCGTGGTCAACACCTTTGTGATGTTTTTGTCATACATCGTGGCGCGGGCTTTGGATGCGGCTCTGAGAGATAAAAGGGGACGCGGAGGCTTGGGATTCTTCGGTTATAGGATAGTGTATACGATATTGCAAAATGTGTTGCTTCTGCTGGCCTATATACCGATCTCTTACTATAGCCGCCAGCGAGAATACCGTGCGGATAAAGGAGCTGCTGAAATGGTGAGCCCGCGGGCGATGATCTCGGCACTGAGGGCTCTTGATGTACCGCTTAAGCCTGAAACCAATCAACAAGCGGCAGCAAATATGGCTATGATCAATAACAAGCGCAAGGTTTCGCTCTATTCCACCCATCCTTCGATTGAGGATAGGATCAAGGCTTTGGAAAAGATGCTGTAGGGCCTACGGCAAGTTGTCAGTCGTCAGTTTTCAGTTGCTGCGCTTGCTTCGGGGTTTTTACTTTTCCACGGATGAAGAATGAAAGTCCACGAATTGCACGAATTGTCACGAATTTTGGGATGTACGGTCGCTGAACCGCCGTTGGTAGGGTCGGTCGCCGGACCGACCAGAAACAGGACTTTATTACGACAAAATGAAGAATACAAGTAAGGAAATCAAAGGGCTCCGGATTGAAAAGCATGCCTTAGGCGGCTACGGTCTCGGTTTTGAGGACGGTTTGGCCATCTTTGTGCCCTACGCTCATCCCGGCGATGTGGTGGATGTGAGCATCACCAAATCTCGCAAAGATCACGCCTTTGCCGAGGTGCAAAACTACGTCTCCAGAGGGGAACCGGTGCCAGAGGAGCTTTGCCCCTCTTTTGGAGCTGAAAAAGCCTGTGGAGGCTGTGATTGGCAGGACCTGAGCTATGCTTCGCAGCTCAAATACAAGCTGGAGCTGTTGCAGGAGCTTTTCAGAGGCAAAGGCATGCAGGTCATCCCTGAGGAGATTAAGCCCTCACCGCTGGAGTTTCACTATCGCAATAAGGTGTTTATGCCTATCACTCAAACCGATGCAGGGCTGAGCTTTGGCATCTTTAAGCCCGGAACGCATCAGGTGGTGACGCACGAGCATTGTCGTATCCATGCACCCGTCTTTGATCGCCTGGCTATGCGTGTGATTGAGCTGTGTGAAAAAGCCAAGGTAACCGCCTATGATGAGGCTTCGCATACGGGGCATCTGCGTCACATCGGCATCCGCATCAGTAAAGACGAGAGCCAGTTGCTGTTGATCTTGGTGACGCGCATTGCCAAGCTGCCTTTCAGCGGGCTGTTGGTCAAAAAGCTGACGGCTGAATTCCCGAATCTGGTGGGCATCGTGCAAAACATCAATCGGGAAGTCACCAATGTGATCTTGGGCGAGGAGGAGAGGCTGCTTTACGGTCAGCCCTATTTGGTGGATGAGCTGTTGGATAAACAGTTCAGAGTGCACTATCAGAGCTTTTGGCAGGCGAATAGCAGGGTGGCGGAGTTGCTGCTCGCTCGGATCAAAAGCGAGGTGGATGAAGGCTGCACCTTGGTGGATGCCTACAGCGGCAGTGGTAGCATCGGCATCGTCTGTGCAGAGAAGACTCATCAAACCATTTGCATAGAATCAAATTTCGCAGCCACCGAGGATGCGGAGTATAATGCGCAGCTAAACGGGGTGGACAACATCAGCTTCATCAATGCGGATTGTGCGGATGCACTGCCTATTTTGGTTGAGGAGACACTGTCTGAATCCTCAAGGTTGAATGTGGTGCTGGATCCGCCGCGCACCGGAGCGCAGAGAGAGGTTTTGGATGCCATTATCGCCTCGCCTGCAAAGAAAGTGATCTATATGAGCTGTTATCCCATCACTTTGGTACGGGATTTGCAAGTCCTCATTGGTGAAGGTGGTTTTCAGCTCAAGCATGTGTCTGCCTTTGATATGTTTCCTCAAACCTGGCACATCGAGAGTTTGGCCATCTTGGAAAGGAGATGAAAATGAAAGCTTTAATCTGCTTACTTATACCTATTTTGTTGCTCTGTGCCTCCTGTGACAGGGAGACGCCGGAGGAGATTATCTCACGTGAAATCAAGGACATCCTTTACAATATCAGCCGCCACTACAACTGGGGTGAAATCGACGACATGATGGAGTATGCCTCAATGGATTATCGGCATAACGGCATGCAGAGGATGCATTTGCGGCAATTGTGGCTGGACAGGATGGGGCGCTATCCGCTGATGGAAATCAGGGAAGTAATGGTGTCTTTTGATGGCGTTTATGCCATTGCCGGCTTCAAGATGTCGCTGATTTCCAGCGAAGAAAGCGTCGTCAGCCGAGAACCGGAAGACCATGGCGACCTCAGCTTTTTCTATTATGACGGTTTTGAGTGGAAGCTGCACGGCAATCAGGAGTTTTTCAAAAAGTAGATTTAGCGCAGTCAGAGCACATTTGCGGGCGTCAAAAACAGATAACAATTGACAAAAGCCTGCTGTCTATAATCTTGGTATGCGGAGCGGAGTATCCTTTAAACTATATAAAAATAAGATAAATATGGAGGTTCCAAATGAAGACAGGCGGTTGCCGTTATGGAACACATCGTGTAGTCGAGCCACAGGGAGTTTTACCCCAACCGGCTAAGATTTTGAACAACGATTTTACCCAGATTTGGGATAACGAGCTGCTGATCGACGTGATCCGGCTCAATGTGGACAGTGCATCCTTTCATCAGATCAAAAACAAGCTCATCGCTCAGGGGCACAAGGATATAGAAAAAGCCTTTGCCGAGCATGCCATCGAGCTTACCGACCGCACCGGTAAACACAAAAATGAAGACACCGGCTCCGGCGGAATGTTGATCGGACGTGTGGCCAAGATCGGCCCCAAATTTGAGATGAAGGACGAGATCAAAGTGGGCGACAAGATCGCTTCCCTGGTTTCGCTTTCCCTGACACCACTCAAGATCAACAAGGTCAACAAAGTGCTCTTGGAAAAGGATCAGGTGGAGATCGAAGGGCAGGCGGTGCTCTTCAGCAGCGGTATCTATGCCAAGCTGCCGGATGACATGGATGAAAACCTCGCCCTCAGCGTCTTGGACGTTGCCGGTGCGCCTGCTCAGACGGAGCGTTTGGTCAAATCCGGAGATACAGTCGTAATCATCGGCGCCAATGGCAAAAGCGGTATCCTCTGCAACGCCGTGGCCAAGGAGCGTGCCGGCGTGAGCGGAAAGGTGATCGGTGTGGTGCGTAACCACAACTACCGTGAGACACTTATGGCCACCGGTTGCGATGAGATGATCCTGGCACAGGCAAACGACGCCATCACCATCCAGAGAGAGGTTTCCCGCCTCACAAATGGCAAGATGGCAGACGTGGTGATCAATGTGGTCAACATCGAAGATACCGAGCTGCCCAGCATCATGGCCTGCAAAGACCGTGGTTTGGTCTATTTCTTCTCCATGGCCACTTCCTTCACCAAAGCCGCCTTGGGCGCAGAAGGCATCGGAGCTGATGTAGACATGATCTTGGGCAATGGATACGCCAGAAATCATGCCATGATTTCGCTTGATCTCCTGCGTCGTAACCCCGTACTCATGAAGCTCTTTAAAGAGCGTTACATAGACTAAGAGGGAGGAAAAATGAACCCCATCCAAGCTAAAAAACTGGAAATCAAGCCCATCCGCAGCATGGGCACAGCAGAAGAGTGGAACGATTGGCACTGGCAACTGCGCCATCGCATCACCGACTTTGACACACTGCGCCAATATATAGAGCTGCTTCCGGAAGAGGAAGCGGTGGCCAAGAGCGACTCCTTCAGCTTCCGCATGGCTATCACACCTCACTATCTTTCCTTGATCGACCCCAGCAATCCCAATGATCCGGTGCGCTTGCAAGCCATCCCCAGGATTGCAGAAAGCCTTATCTCACGCGTGGATATGGCAGACCCGCTCAGCGAAGATGAAGATGCGCCCGTGCCGGGAATGACGCACCGCTATCCGGATCGTGTGCTGCTGCTGCTCACCGACCAATGCGCCATGTATTGTCGTCATTGCACCCGCAGAAGGAAAGCCGGAGAACACGATGCACCCATGCCCCGTGAAAACGTGGAAAAGGCGATCGAATACATCCGTGAACACAAGGAAATCCGTGACGTCATCCTCAGCGGCGGTGATCCGCTCACCTTGGGTGATGAGCGTCTGGACGAGATTTTGGGCAAGCTGATGGCGATCGAACATGTGGACATCGTTCGCTTGGGCACCCGCACACCGGTGGTGTTGCCGCAACGCTTTACAGACAGCCTGCTTAATGTGCTCAAGAAATACAAACGCCTCTGGCTCAATACGCACTTCAACCACATCAACGAGCTTTGCCCGGATTCTAGAGCCGCTCTGGCCAGAATCTCGGAAAGCGGCGTTGTGGTGAGCAACCAAAGTGTATTGCTCAAAGGCATCAACGACCAGGTGGACGTGATGAAAGAGCTGGTGCACGGTTTGGTGCGCAATCGAGTCCGTCCTTACTACATCTATCAATGCGACCTCTCTGAAGGCATCAGCCACTTCCGCACGCCGGTCGCCAAAGGCATAGAAATCATGGAGTCCCTGCGCGGCCACACCTCCGGACTCTGCATTCCTACCTACGTGGTAGATGCTCCCGGTGGCGGTGGCAAGATTCCCGTGATGCCAAACTACGTGATTTCCCAAGCCCCGGGACGTGTGATCCTGCGTAACTATGAAGGATTCATCACCTCTTATACCGAGCCGGAATATCAGGCTCAAGACCCCGCCAAATACGTTAGCACTCTCAAGGATGAAAGGCGCTCCACTGAAGGCGTGATGAGCTTGATCCGCGGCAAGAAAGTATCCATGGGGCCCTCCGATACGAGGAGAAATAAACGTAAAATCAACTGAGGCTGGATGCAATTTAAGTGGATTACCGACGAGGGGGTGAAGGTCATCGCCATCGTCGGAACCAGTAAAAATGCAGGGAAGACGTCTCTTTTGAACCACCTCCTGTGGAGTAAGCAAAAGCTGGCTTTTGGTGTGTTTTCCACAGGCATCGATGGAGAAAAAGAGGACGCCATCTTCCTCAAGCCCAAGCCAGCGGTGCAACTTTATGCTGGCAGCCTATTTTGTTGTGATTCAAACGCTTTGCGAGATTTGGGAAGCAGGGTGGAGATCCTGGCTTCCCTCGCAGAGCCGGGACGCGAACTATTCATCGCCAAAAGTCTGGGACTGATCAAGAGCATGATCACCGGCCCTGCTACAGCATCGGCACAGGTGGATCTGGCTCAGCGCATGTTGGAGCTGGGAGCGGATAAGGTGTTGGTGGATGGTTCTTTGGATCGGAAGTCCATCGCCTTGAGCCCCAAGATCGATGCCATCGCCCTGGTGTTGGGTGCTTCCTTTGGTAATCTGAACGAGCTGGAATTGGAGCTCAAACGCCTGAGCGTTCTCCGGAGTCTGAGCGTCTATGATACTGATGCACAATCCTTTGTCCTGCTTGAGCCTGCCGGAGAGCTGAAGTTTTATGATGGCACACTCTGGCAGGACAGCGGATGCGCATCGCTCAATGCAGACCCACAGACGCTGATCAAGGTAGCTCAAGCCCAGCCAGAACTGCAGGGCATCTACATTCCCGGCTCCGTTACACCCAAAAGTTTAAACACCCTCTACAGTATGCTCCCTGAAGCAGGAGCCTTGGTCTTGGTGCGTCATCCGGATTGCCTCAAGCTCAACGTGCATCAGCTCTTAGAGCTTAAGCAGAAGCACAATCTCAAGTGTCTCATCCCCTTTAAAATCAAAGAATACATCATCAACAGCGAAGCTATGGGACACAAATGCCAGGATGCAGACCTGTTTCGAGAGCGGCTGAGAACGGCTTTCCCACAGTTGAATTTGATAGACATCATGGAGGTGAACCGTGCAGGATAGGGACGCCCTCACCACCCGAAGCGTAAACCTCGGCCTGATCAGCAACGTGCTGCTCTCGGTGATGAAGACAGTGATCGGCATTCTGGGGCATTCATCAGCGCTATTGGCAGATGGAATCAACTCCACCTCAGATGTGGTCTACTACATCGCCGTGAAGATTTTCATGTATCAGGCCAAAAAGCCTGCGGATAAAGAACATCCCTATGGGCATAGGCAGTTGGAAAGCGTTGCTGCCATCGTGGTGGGCGCCTTCATCCTCACCACTGCCATCGCCATTTTCTGGGATGCGATCAACAAGATTATCGACTACTTTACCTCGGCTGAGTCCGGATCGGCAGTCTCCTCCTTTGCGCTTTACGCTGCCATCGCCACTTTACTGCTCAAGCTATTCCTCTATTTTTACACCAAAAAGATCAATAAACAGGTGCACAGCCCCACCATTCGAGCGTTAGTAAACGACCATCTGAACGACATCATGGCCACCATCGCCGTGATTGTTGGCGTGGTGATGGGGCGTTTGGGCTATTTGTGGATGGACCCGGCGGCGGGCGGCATCGTGGCTGTCTACATCGCCAAAACCGGTGTGGAGATCATCATCGACTCCTCGCATGAGCTGATGGACAGCATGCCGGACGACAAGTTTGCCTTGCAACTGCGCCGCCTCACCATGGGCGTGGAGGGAGTGCGCCGCATCGAAGAGCTTGGCGTGCATAGGCTTGGGCCATATTACAACATCAATATGACCATCGCCGTAGACGGGCATCTCACCATCGAAGAAGGGCATCGCATCTCTGATGCCGTGGAAAAGGTGCTCATGAAAGAGTTTGAGGGCTCTCTGCGCGCCGTGCATATACACTATCATCCCGTGGAGATTGACACGGGATAAATCAAAGGAGTTCATACATCTATGTTTACCGGAAGAAATATCACTTTGGGCATTGTGATCCTAGTCTTGATCGCTTTTACCCTTTTAGGAATCATCACTCCCCATCGTTCACACAATAAAAGTCAGATAGATACACTATTGGTAGCCCAGGCCATTCCCAAAGACGAGTGGATCATCGAAGTGGTGCCTCCCAACGGCAGCCTCTATGGCCTGATGGAAAAGAACGGCATCCCGTTGCCTGAAATCGCACGCGTTACCTTCCAGTTTGGCGACTTTATCGACGTCACCACCATCCAACCCGGAGACACGCTCAAGCTCAAACTCACAGACGATAAGCAGAAGATCAAGGAGATGACCTTCGTCCAAGAACCCACTCTCAGGCATCTCTTTACCGTCACACCGGATAGCCTCATCTACAAGGAAGAACAGCTCCCCGTCAAGGTGGTGACCAAGCTGCTGAAGGGCAACCTTTCCGGCACGCTGAGCCATTCCCTGCAAGAGATAGGGCTGCCAATACAATCTGCGCAGCAGATCATCAATGCGCTGGAAACCAAGATCAATTTCAGGCGCAATGCCAAAACCGAGGATGAATTCCAGGTTTTGGCGGAGCTCAGATACTTTGAAGGCAAGCTAATCCCCGGCGGCAAGGTGTATTATGTGAGCTACAAGGGCAAAAGTGCCGGCAGTCATGAGCTGTTTAGATACGAAGACCCCAGCCCCAAATCCGTGCTCACCGGACTCTACGGCCCCGATGGCAAGATCGTGCGCTCCTCCGGCTCGGGAGTGGGATTCCCGCTGGCTTCCATGCACGTGCGCAGCAAGTTCGGTCGCCGCATCGATCCCGTTTATGGCGGCTGGGCTATGCATCAGGGCATAGACTACAAGGCTTCCACCGGCACCAAAACCTACGCCGTGAGCGATGGAACCGTGATTGCCGCATCCTACTCCGGTGGCTGGGGAAACCAGGTGAGAATCAAGCATCCCAACGGACTCATTACCCAACACGCCCACCTCAGCTCCATCAAGGTGAGAGTGGGGCAGAAGGTGAGCAAAGGTCAGGTGGTAGGCTTGGTGGGCTCTACCGGGAAATCCACCGGTGCGCATCTGCACTTTGGCCTGATGAAAAATGGCGTATGGATCAATCCCACCAATCTCAACATGGTTGCTACTCGTGAACTTACCGTGATCGAGCTCAAGGACTTTCACCAGCAGAAACAGAAGATACTTGACATGCTGCAGAAGTATATGTAAACATCGTTTACAATACTATGGGTAGGGGTTTATCCCGAACTGCCCCAGTATGGTCGCTCGCCGAAGCGACCAGGTAGTAATGAGCCGCTGCGCTGGCTTCCATGTTTCGTGTGCTCTTTGCTGAAATATGTGTGGCCCTGAGGCTTTACAATCGCTTCCAGAAAAGCTCTTTGCCCCTTTTCCACTCATAGCAGGAACATTATTCTTCCGGATAAGACTAAATAGTTATGAATTTGGAACATATCATGCACGTCGTACGATCCCAAAAATGTATGGGAGATGAGACGATGAAACAAAGTGCTTTTCTGCTTTTATTAACGCTGGCAATCAGCCTCGGTGCGATTGTCAATATCGGCGATGAGTATATTGGCTCTACGCCTATGGGGCCTTTTAGAAAGACACTTGAAACCTATTCCTACATCGGCCAGGATTATGATGTGGTGAGCAGGATTTGCTACCATTATGATGTAGACGATCCTGTCCGCTTGGTCAAGATCGTATATACCTTTGACGAACCTGATGGCGGTCATACGGAAACCGTGTATGAGTACCTTGAGTTTGACGATTATCGCCAGAAAATCGAAAGCATATATGTCTTTGATGATCAGTGGAACCAATATCCTGATGGCTATCTGCTCGAGATTCAGACTACCTACAAATATGACTTGCAAGACAAGCTGCTTGAACGCATTATGGAGTATTACCGCGATAGTTGCAGTGAGAGAACAGTGTATGAATATGATGATCGCGGCAACTTGGTTCAAGAAACCACGTATGTCAGTCTCTATAGTGACACCGTGCCTTACCAAGCGATTACTTCTGGTTATGATGGTCAGAATCGGCTGATTTACAATCGAGAGATTGGGATATATGAGACGATTGAGACCTGGCAGACCTGGACCAATCACTCTCAACCGGATAGCATTTACACCCTGGGAGAAGACTGGGAGAGTATCCAGAGAAACTTCTTTGACGCCAACGAGCAGGTTTTCCACCACGAATATTGCATCAAATATTGGAATGGTGCCCCCTGGGACAGGCTTGATACTTACTACCAATATGTGACCGCTCACCAAATATACTTTCCTACTCAGACAACTACCGTCTTTTCAAGGGTATATGAGGATGGATCAGTCGAGGAATTGTCAAACGAGGTGGATAACTATATCTACTCGGATGATTATCATCGGGTGACTTTTGGTGACTACACCTATGTCTACGATGATAATTGGCTGTTAGCTGAGCGTCAGAGGGCTTACGGCAATCTTGTGGAAGAAACTATTACCTACACTTGGGAACAATACGCCACCCCCAATGACGACCCCGTAGCTGTCCCACAGGTGATGGTTTCCGCCTACCCCAACCCTGCAAGGGGCATGGTAAACATCAGCCTGAACAAGAGCAGTGCCAATGCTCCCACAGCGGCCAGAATCTACAACCTCAAGGGACAATTGGTGCGCAGCCTGGATATTAGCCAGATGAGCAGCGACCAATACCTCTACAACTGGGATTGCAAAGATCAGCGAAACAACGCCGTCCCCGCCGGAATCTATCTCATCCGCATCAAAACCCAGAGTGGTGAGATCAGCAAGAAGGTGACGGTATTAAAATGATTTAAAATGAGGTAGAACATATCGAGGACAACAAGTTATCGGGAGAAGAGACATGAAACGAGCAACTATTATGCTACTCTTAGCCATCGCTATCAGCCTCGGTGCGATTGTCAATATCGGCGATGAGTATATTGGCTCTACGCCGATGGGAGAGTTTAGAAAGATCTCAAAAGGAAGTTTCCGAGGCATGACGGAATCCCATACTAATTACTACTATGATGAAGACATCCCAACTCGTTTGATCAGGGTCGAGAGCTCATATTCCAATCCGGAGTATCATGAGCATGAGCTTAAAAAATGGTTGTATCAATATCAAGAGTTAGACGATCACCGCGAAATGATCGTAAGCTACTATCTCGACTGCTGGGATGCTTGGAATGAGGGTTATAGCGGATATGAGCATATAAACGAGTCAACTTACATCTATGATCTGCAGGATAAGCTGCTTGAATACATTTCCGTCTCCGTTACCAGTGGTAATGCTGATAGAACCATCTACGAATACGACGACAGTGGCAACTTGATTCAAGAATCTCTTTACAGGAATTGGAGCGAGGGGACAGAGCCTACCCGAGTGATTACCTATGCTTATGATGCTCAAAACCGGCTGACTCACAAACTGTTCACAGATTATGGGGTGAGAAAGTCTGAGGTCTGGCAGAAATGGGGCAATCACTCCTTGCCGGACAGCACTTACACTTGGCAAAGTGCCACAGTGAAAGTAGAGAAAAACTTCTTTGATGAAAATGGGCAGAGGCACCACAGGCAAACGTGGTTTAAGCAATCCACTGCAACTGTCTGGAGCAGGTCTGATTACAGCTATCTGTATGTAACTGTTCATCAAGTCCACTTCCCAATTCAGATCTTAAAAATCAAAGGCTGGTCAACAGAAGCTGGTGGCCCCTTTTATACCCAAGACACAAGCACTGTAGTGAATTATACTTATTCCAACGACTATCGTACCGTGTCCGTAACTCCGAGCGAGAGCGAGATTTATAACGAGATGTATTATTATAATGCCGACTGGCTGTTGACCGGGCATGAATATGATGTCGATCACGTTCTTTATGAGCATCACCATTACTACAATACATGGGAATACTATGGCGCGGCATTCAACGACGACCCCGTAGCTGTTCCTCCAACTATGGTTTCCGCCTATCCAAATCCTGCCAAAGGTATGGTCAATGTCAGCCTAAGCAAAAGAGATGCACCCGCCCCCGTGGAAGCCAGAATCTACAACCTCAAGGGACAACTGGTGCGCAGCCTGGATATTAGCCAGATGAGCAGCGACCAATACCACTACAACTGGGACTGCAAAGATTCTCACAGCCGTGCCGTCCCTGCAGGAATCTATCTCATCCGCATCAAAACCAGCAGCGGCGAGGTCAGCAAGAAGGTGACGGTGCTACAGTAAACCATCAAAAACAACCTATTCTTAAAGGAGAAAAACCATGAAACACGCAACTATTCTACTACTCTTGGCCTTGGCCATCAGCCTGAGTGCTATTGTCAATATAGGCGATGAGTATATCGGCTTTACACCTATGGGAGAGTTTAGAAAGGAGACTGAGTACTACTCTCACCACGATGATTACGATTACTACCGGCTCTTTGGGGAAACCTGGTTTTACTACTATTACAACGATTCCGTGCCCACTCGTATTGACTCTTTACACTGCTATCTGTCAAATGACATTGGACAAGGCATCAGGTTTTATTATGATTACACGGAGTTTGATGATTATTACCAGAAAACCGTGAGTGGTTATTCCTGGTATGCCAGCGGCGGTAATGATCCTGCGATATCTGGCTATTACAAGTATGATTATCAAGACAGGCTGCTTGAGTTTTGCCTGCCAAAAGGCTACTACGGTGGCATCAATAAGGCAATTTACGATTATGATGCAAATGGAAATCTGATACTTAAAAGGGAATACAATGTTTATGAAGATGCAGACACTCCTCGTGATGTGACCACCTACGAGTATGATGCGCAGAATCGTGAGATATATCGCCAAATTACTCAATATCAGGCCGTGAGTCAGACCAGATGGAATACATGGAGCAATCATCCCAAGCCGGATAGTACCCGTATCCTGAATTGCCCATACAACTCTTTGCAAGAGATCATTATCCGCAACTATTATGATGACAATGGGGAAAACCATCACTCTGCCACGTTTTACAGATATCGTCCCTTTAATGATGATGAGGAAGTTATGTGGGAAAGAGTGGATCGACACACTGTTTACACGCTTGTGGATGGGAGAGCATTTCCCACCGCTGTCTATGTGGCCACCAGCTTTGTAAGTGATCCCAATGACGCTTATGTGCCAGTATCAGTTAGCGTGAGAAGCTATGATTACAGTGACGATTATCATTCGATAACCCTATCCATTCCTGAGTATGAAAACACCCAAGAATACACCTACGACAGCAATTGGCTGTTGACTAACTATTCTCAGAACTATGGCGATGGTGTTGTGCCTTATACAAAAACCACTACTTGGGATTATTATGGGACCTCTGCCAACGACGACCTCACTGCAGTTCCTCCCGCTACGCTCTCTGCCTATCCCAACCCCGCAAGAGGCATGGTAAACATCAGCCTGAGCAAGAGAGATGTCAGAGCTCCTGTGGAGGCAAAAGTCTACAACATCAAGGGGCAATTGGTGCGTAGCCTGCAAGTTAGCGACAAGAGCAGTGACCAGTATTTCTACAATTGGGATTGCAAAGATTCTCATAGCCGTGCCGTACCCGCCGGAATCTATCTCATCCGCATCAAAACCAGTTGCGGCGAGGTCAGCAAGAAGGTGACGGTGCTCAAATAATCTACCATGAACAGCCGTTGATGAAAGGAGAAGAGAAATGAGGCAAGCAACTGTTCTACTAATTTTGACCCTGGCTATCAGCCTCGGTGCCATCGTCAACCTCGGCGATGAGTACATCGGGCCCACGCCCATGGGACAGTTTAGAAAAACATATGACCGCAGAGAGAACTCCACCCCTTACTTTTATTCAAACACCAGTTATCATTACTATTATGATGAGGAAATCCCGGATCGTCTGACTCTGATCCAATCATGTCATGATAACATTGACTTTACTACCTTTTCAAAACTCATTTACGAGTATCATGACTTTGCTGATTATCGCCAGGTGATTGAAAACGAATACTTCAAGGGTTGGGAAAATTATTGGGAGGAAGATGGTTATGTGCTTCAATATACTACAACTTATACCTACAACTTGCAGGACAAGCTACTTGAGCGGGAGACAGTCTCTTTCGAGGAAGATGGCACCGAAAGTGGCACTCAAAGGTTTGTATACGGATATGATGAAAAAGGCAATGTGGTCCTGATGGAAATCTACCAAAGTTGGACTGATGCCGAACCTTATGAGGCTACCACCTATGATTATGATGCTCAAAACCGGCAAATTCACTCGCAGACGGTAAGGGTTGGAAACACGGTGTTTGAGGACTGGCAGACCTGGGGCAATCACTCTTTACCGGATAGCACTTACACCAGGGATGGATATTATATTACTATCCAGCAGAACTTCTTCGATAGCAATGAGGTGAGGTATCTATCCAAGGTGTGGAAGAACCGGAGCCAAGACCGGTGGGAAAGAACTGACACCTACTATTCCTACATAACCGCTCATCAGATGCACTTTCCGCTGATGCAAAACAGGTTCATCGGACTAGTAAGCAGTTTGGATGCACCTTTCGTGCCTACATCAACCTTTACGATGAACTTTTTCTACTCCGATGACTATCATAAGGCGTCTGTTAGTAAATTTGGTAGTGATGACGATACCGTTTACAATGATACCTTCACTTACGATGACAACTGGCTGTTGACCAGAGGAGTAGTTCGTTCCCCATATTGGTTCAGTCCCCAAGCTGACACTCACACCTGCACTTGGGAGTATTATGGCCCCACTCCCAACGACGATCCCGTAGCAGTTCCTCCCGCTATGCTCTCTGCTTATCCCAATCCCGCCAAGGGGATGATGAATATCAGCCTGAGCAAGAGAGATGTCAGATCTCCCGTGGAGGCCAAAATATACAACATCAAGGGACAGTTAGTGCGCAGCCTGGAAGTCAATGATAAAAGCAGTGACCGGTATCTCTACAACTGGGACTGCAGAGATTCTAATAGCCGTTCCGTTCCTGCCGGAGTCTATCTCATCCGCATCAAGACCAACAGCGGTGAGGTGAGCAAGAAGGTGACGGTATTGAAATAAAGCCAAAGAGTTAACAGCTCATATCTATAAGCGAGTTGGAGAGAGAAAAGGCCGGCATGATGCTGGCCTTTTTTGGTGTTTGGAGGTCGGTTGATATACATTGCTCAACCCCAAATAATGCAGTGGCTCCAGTGTGATCTTTCCTGTCACTTCCTTGCTTAGCCGCCCAGTGATTACTCGGAGCCTCTCGGGTTTTTCCCGAGTATCACCACGGCATCTCCCTTCGGGTAAGCAAGGGCCAAGCGGGTGACGAGGTAAAAAAGCTCAACTAAGGGAAAGAGTTTAGTGTATTATTCAAGTATAAGTCGTGGCTCAATTATCCTGTCAAACACCTACCAAAATAGTGGGTGTTCATTTCTCGACACCGACACCTAAAAAAGTGGGCTCTGCTGAAATATTTGACCCCAGCACGGGGAAAAGTAACAGGAAAACGCCTTTTTTGACCCTCCTCAAAGCCT
This sequence comes from Candidatus Cloacimonadota bacterium, assembly GCA_029561955.1. Classification (GTDB taxonomy): domain Bacteria; phylum Cloacimonadota; class Cloacimonadia; order Cloacimonadales; family Cloacimonadaceae; genus UBA3900. Next base: position 32,969 of record JAKQWO010000070.1, on the reverse strand, counting down.
CTGTTTATGCGGCGTCCCTGCCCCGCCCTTGCTTGGCTCTTGCTCCGTCGAGCAGGAATGGCATAGGATTGCAACAGGTTACACGTTTGGGCGGAGTAGGCGCTCAGAAAGAGGTGAACCTTTTCAAAAAGTCAAATGTTTCGATATATTCTCGGCTTTTCAGGGGAAATTAGGGGTGGGGAATGCTCGCTTTTGTTGAGAAAAAAGTGGGAGAGGAGGTGTGGATTTTTGCTTCTCTCTCTTGCCGCTGCAGGAGATGAAAGTGTGAAAAAACGGTTAATATCAGAGCCAAGTGGGATAAAACTCATTTTGTTATTGACAAATTCGGGCGTTTCAAAAACGCTGCCTCAAAATGAAGTAGTCTGCTTCTGCCTTGCCACAAATCTGTGCGTAAGGCCATGGTTAATAAGCAAATATCTAGTATAATTACTGTGAAGCAGGCGAAGCCATTTCGGTTTCGCCTTTTTCATTTCCGGTAAGAAGGAGGTTCTTATAATCCGGAGAACAAGAGGAAGAGCACACGCCAAAGAGGTGGTGCCCAGGGAACGGATAAACGAGCAGATCACGGCGGATAAGATCCGTTTGATCGGTTCAGATGGTCGCCAGGTTGGCGTCGTGTCAGTCCGCGAAGGTCTGCGCCATGCAGAGGAAGCGGGTCTTGATTTGGTGGAGATTTCGCCAAATGCGGAGCCGCCGGTTTGTCGTATCCTTGATTTTAGCAAGTATTATTTCCAAAAAGAGAAGAGAGCCAAAGAAGCGCGTAAGCGTCAGCACGAAGTGGAGATCAAAGAGATCAAGTATGGTCCCAACACTGAAGAGCACGATTACAACTTCAAAAAGAACAACGCAATCAGGTTTTTTAAACAACAAAACAAAGTCAAGTTCACGATTCGTTTTCGTGGACGCCAAATGGCCCATAAGGACTTAGGCTACAATCTGTTAGAGCGGATCAAGGCCGAGTTGGGCCACATCGCAGACGTAGATTCGGAGCCTGTTTCTGATCGGAACACGCTTTCCATGATCATGAGTCCCAAAAAGGACGTTGAAAAGATCCTGGCTCAGGCAGTTAAAGCCGAACAGGAAGGGACTGAGGACTCAAAGTAGATACAACCTGTTTCTGGCCATGAGGCTGATGCCATGTGGCCGGGGACAATAGACTAAAGATTTTATACTAAACTAAGGAGATAAAGATGCCAAAGATCAAAACACGCCGTGCCGCCGCCAAGCGCTTCAAGGTGACGGGAACAGGTAAGATCAAACGCCATCATGCAAAAAGCGCACATATCAAAACCAAAAAGACACCCAAATTGAAACGCAATCTGCGAGACAGTGCTATCGTCCACAAAGACGATCAACGCAGAATCAGGATCATGTTGGGCTTGTAAAGGAGAAGAAAAATGCCAAGAGCAACTAATAATGTAGCAGCACACCGCAGAAAGAAAAAATACTTGCTGAAAGCCAGAGGATTCTTTGGCCATCGTGGAACCAGCTATCGTACTGCACGTCAGACAATTGAACGTGGTATGGTCTTTGCCTTTGCCCATCGCAAGCAAAAGAAAAGAGAATTTCGCAAATTGTGGATCATCCGCATCAACGCAGCTTGCCGTTTGAACAACATTTCCTACAGCAAATTCATGGGTGGCCTTCACAAAGCCAACATCAACCTCAATCGCAAGACTCTCGCCCATTTGGCCTGGCACGATAGTGAAGCCTTTGCCAAATTGGTGGAGCTGACCCGCAACTAAACCAATCCAACAAAGCGTTAATACCCCTAAACCAAAGGACTTAACTTTTGCATACACAACTTGAAGAACTGGTTGCCAAAGCGGAAGAAAACATCGCCGCTTGCCGCACTCCAAATGACATCTTGGACGCCCGCGCTGCCTACTTGGGCAAGAAGAGTGTGCTCAATGGTTTATACGCTCGGCTCAGAGAACTGGCACCCGAGGAGCGTCCTGCTTTTGGGCAGTTGATCAACGAAGCCAGGGCCAAGATTGAGACCCTGATTGCTGCTCAGGATAAAGAGATCAAAAATGCTATTCGAGCGCAGCAGGTTCAGCAGGAGCTGGACTTGGGCATGCCCGGCTGGATGAGCCCTTTTGGGTCTTTGCATCCGGTGACGATCGTGCGCAGAAAGATAGAAGCGGTGTTTATGAGCATGGGTTTTGAAGTGGCTCAAGGGCCGGAAATTGAGGACGAATATCACAATTTTGATGCTCTCAATACGCCGCAAGACCACCCTTCACGCAATCTTGCCGATACATTCTATCTGCAAAACGGCAAATTGCTGCGCACTCAGACTTCCACCGTGCAGATCAGGGTGATGGAAAAGTATAAACCGCCCATCAAGATCATCTCGCCCGGACGCTGCTATCGAAACGATAAGCCAGACCCATCGCATTCACCTGTATTCCAACAGGTTGAAGCTCTTTGGGTGGATAAAGGCATCAGCATGAGTGATCTCAAAGATAGTTTGCAAAACTTCGCTACCGCCATGTTTGGTGTAGATGTCAAATCTCGCATCAGACCCCACTTCTTTCCCTTTACAGAGCCCAGCGCAGAGATGGATATCAGTTGCGTGAGCTGTGCGGGCGAAGGCTGCCGCGTCTGCAAGCAGTCCGGCTGGCTGGAAATGGGTGGAGCGGGGATGGTCGATCCTGCCGTGCTGGAAATGGTGGGCATCGATCCGGAAATCTACAGCGGTTTTGCCTTTGGATTGGGTATTGAACGCATCGCCATGCTCAAATACAATATCGGTGACATGCGCATTCTCTTTGAAAATGACGTGAGGATGCTGCGCCAGTTTAGAGGAGAATCGCTATGAAGATATCCAAAAACTGGCTGTCACACTATTTAACGCACGATCTGAGTGACAATCAGCTCAATAGAGCGCTCACCTTCTCCGGCATCGAAGTAGAGGCCACGCAGGTGATGCCTCGCCTGCCGGAAGAATTGATCAGTGCAAAAGTGGTAACTGCTTCCGCCATCGAAGGTAGCGACCATCTAAAGGTCTGCCAGGTGGATGCCAATGATCCGGCTGGTCTGCTGCAAGTGGTATGTGGAGCTGCCAATTGCCGTTCCGGCATGATGGTGGTTTTGGCTCGTATTGGTGCGGTCTTGGGTGATCTCACCATTAAAAAGGCCAAGCTGCGCGGGGTGGAATCCTTCGGCATGCTCTGTTCAGAGCGGGAGATAGGTCTCTCGGAAGAACATGGCGGCATCATTGAACTACCAGCCGATACACCCATAGGAGTGAGTGCCAACGAGCTTTTCGGGCTGCCGGATACCGTATTTGAGCTGGAAATCACGCCCAACAGGTCTGATCTTTTGGGCTACATTGGCATCGCCAGAGACCTGAGTGCAAACTTGGGGCTGCCGCTTAAGCTGCCTGAGATCAAAGAGATAACGGAGTTTGCGAAAGAGACTTTGCCCCTCAAACTCAGGATAGACGAGCCGGAGCTTTGCCCTCGCTATACGGCCAGGCTGTTTTCGGATGTGGTTATCAAAGCCTCGCCGCTGTGGCTGCAGGTCGATCTGATCAAGTCCGGCCTGCGTCCCATCAGCAATGTGGTGGACATCACAAACTTTGTTATGCTGGAACAGGGACATCCCTTGCACGCTTTTGATTATGATAAATTGCAAAAAGAGAATGCCGGCGATGAGGGCCCTGCGGTCATCGTGCGTAAAGCCAAGCCACTTGAGAGCTTCCATGCTCTCAACAAGAAGGATTATCAGCTCAGAGACATAGATTTGGTGATTGCGGATGGGCAAAATCCGTCTGCCTTAGCCGGGGTGATGGGTTCGAGCGATTCTGCCATCAGTTCCGGAACCACAAGGATAGTGTTGGAATCTGCAGCTTTCAATCCCAGCAGCATCCGGCGCACCTCTTATCATCATAAGATTAGCTCCGATTCTTCCTATCGCTTCGAGCGTCACTTGAGCCCTGAGTGCACGATAGTGACCAGTCTGCGTGCCACTGAAATGCTGATAAAATATGCGCAGGCAAAGGTCGCATCAGAGCTGATGGATCCTTATCCTCTGGTAGACAGGGTCAAGTATTTGGCGCTGAGGCCGGCCAATTTTGAGCGGCTGATCGGCTATCCTATGGACACACAGCAGATCAAGAGCTATCTAACGCGCTTGGGCTGCAAATTTATTAAGGAAGGTGCCTGGCAAAAAGATGCTTTGGAGGATGCGGCTCAAATCCCGGCGGTTACAGCAGATAAGCCTGCAGCGCTGTGGTTTAAAGTGCCGCAGAATCGGGTGGATTTGGTTCGTGAAGCTGATCTCATTGAAGAGTTGGCTCGCTTGGATGGTTACGACAAAATCCCGATGAAGACGCCGCCTTCACGCATCATGGATCATCATGCCAACCGCATCCAAGAGATCGTGTCACGTCACTTCGTTTCACAGGGCTTTTTTGAAGTGCTGAACTATTCTTTCAATGATCCCGCTTCCTTGCAGGATTTGGGGATGGATCCAGAGATAAACACGCAAAAGCTTATCAATCCACAAAGCAGCAATCAAAGCATCATGAGAGTGTCGCTGCTGCCTGGCCTGCTGGAAAATATCCGCTACAACCTCAACCACTATGAACGTGATCTAAAGCTGTTTGAACTGGCCAGGATTTACCCCGAAGATCATGAAACAGAGCCGCTTAGATGCACCGCGCTCCTGACTGGCAATAAAGGCGAAACTCACTGGAAATACAAGACTAATGCGCTGGATTTTAGCATCGTCAAAGGAATTATGGAGTCTTTGGTGGAGTTGCTGGATTTGCAGGTGGATAAAGTCGCTGAATACCGTGCTCCCTGGCTGATGCAGGCCAATTCGCTGGCTTGGTATGTGAAGGATGAGCCGGTGTTGTTGATGGGCTTGATGGATGCGGAAGTGTGTGAAAAGTTTGGCATAGACTTGGGCACTCTGGATCAGCAGCTCTGGATGATAGATATAGACCTGCACAGGCTGATAGAACTCACACGAAATGTAGAGCTTACCTATCGTGACTTACCACGTTTCCCAGCGGTGTATCGAGACCTTTCCTTCCTCGTACCGGAGAGCGAAAAGTGGTTGGCCATCAGCGAATATGTGAAGAGCGTTGAGCCGGAGCTGATCTCGGGTGTTCAGCTCTTGGATCAATATCGAGGAAAGCAAGTCCCACAAGGTTTTAGAAGCCTGCATATCCGTTTTAAACTGCAAGATGAAGAAAAGACATTGACAGAAGAACGCATAGAACAAATCGTTGCATCGGTGATCGAAGTGCTCACCAAACAATGCAATATCCAAATGAGGTAACGATAAAATGGAAATACAAGCCATCAATTTACAAGACAAGATACAGAAACTGATAGATCAATACACCAGCACCAAACAAAGAGTGGAGGAGCTGGAGGCAAAGGTCAAAGGGCTCACTGAAGAAAACATACAGCTCATCAGTCAGATAACCAATTCAAAAGATTCCACTACCCAACTGAGCGAGACCAATCAGCTCTTGGAAGCCAAAGTCAAAGAACTGGAGGCAAAACTGGCCGAAATGCAAAACAACGTCCAGGGCTTCAGCTCCATTGCCAATGATGCCATCGCTCAGATAGATAGCCTTTTCCCCGATCTGGACGAAGAAGCATAAGTCATGCAATCCGTAGAAGTGGAAATCCTGGGACGCAAACATCGCTTGCGCACGGATGACCCAGTACAGACCAGGGCGGTAGCAAGGGCTATCGATAGCCGGCTGAAAGAGTTACAGGAGCGTTATCAGATGCTCGATTATTACAAATTGCTGCTGCTGGCTATACTGCAAATGCAAAATGATATATTTGAGCTTGACAAAAAGAACCAAAATCTAAACAAAGAACTTGAGAAGCTGAACCAGATGATCGGCCAGATCATCTCGGACGGCTGACCCTTTTATGCCTGCGGAATTCGTGATATGGATTGCATAAAAGCTACGAAAAATAAGGGAACCGAGCCATGGGTGGCGTGCATGCCGGCAAGTTCCGGATCCATAAAGCCCACAAGGTAGGTGCCCACCTGATGCTTGGCTTTTTCATGAAACAAGCATACACGGTTCACGCGGGCCTTGTATTATTTAACCGTGCAGGGGCGGCATCTTTCGCCCTGCATTAAATAGATTTAAAAGGATATATAAATGCTTACACTAAGTAACGATACATTGCTCTCGGCTGGCATTGGTATTGCCATTGGTTTCGCCATAGCGCTGATCATCTACTTCGTGCGTAGAAATACCACGTTTAAGCTGATCGCCAATGCCAAAGAGATCGAAGAAAAAGCCATCGTCGAGGCTGAAACCATCAAGAAACAAGCGGCTTTGGAAGGTAGGGAGAAGTGGTTTAAACAAAAGGCTAGCATGGAAGATGAGATCCGTGACCGGCAAAAAGAGCTGAGGGTGCAGGAAAAGAAGTATAACGACCGCCTCAGCACGCTGGATAAACGCCTCGATTCCCTGGATAAAAAAGAGAGCAATCTCAGCGACCAGGAACGCAAGCTGAAAAACAAGGAAGAAGAGCTCAAGAAGCGCAATTCCGAGGTGGACGCCATCGTGGCAAAACAGCAGGAACGCTTGGCGGAAATCAGCGGACTCACCAGAGAAGAAGCCATCCAATTGATGCGTGATGAGCTGATTTCGCAGGCACGTCAGGTTGCGGCCAATGATGCCAAACAAACCATCGATCAGATCAAGATGGATACCCAGAAGAAGGTGTCAGAAATCCTCTCCACGGCGATTCAGCGTATGGCTGTTGATCACGTGTCCGAAACCACGGTGTCTGTGGTGTCTTTGCCCTCGGATGAGATGAAAGGCAGGATCATCGGCCGTGAAGGCAGAAATATCCGCACCTTTGAAAAGGCATCCGGAGTGGATTTGATCATTGACGACACCCCGGAAGCGGTGGTGCTTTCCTGCTTTGATCCCGTGAGGCGTGAGATCGGTAAGCTGGCTTTGGAAAAGCTGGTTGCAGATGGGCGCATCCATCCCGGTCGCATCGAGGAAGTGGTGGCTAAAACCGCTAAAGAGATGGATGAAACCCTCATGAAACTGGGTGAAAAGGCCGTGCTGGAAACCAATATCCACAACATCTCGCCCAACCTGATCAAGACGCTGGGAAAGCTGCACTATCGCACCAGTTATGGGCAAAACGTGTTGCAGCATTCCATCGAAGCGGCTTGGGTCTGCGGTATCTTGGCTGCTGAACTGGGTTTGGATCAAGAAATCGCCCGCCGAGCAGGTCTTTTGCATGACATCGGCAAAGCGGTGGATCATGAATTTGACGGGACTCACGCCATCATCGGAGCCAATCTGGCGCGTAAGAACGGTGAAGGGAAGCTGATAGTAAACGCCATCGAAGCTCACCACGAAGAGGTGGAGGCTATCAGCGTCTATGCGGGGCTAACTCAAGCTTCTGATGCCATTTCAGGAGCGAGACCGGGAGCCAGACGTGAAATGCTGGAAACCTATATGCAGCGCCTCGCAAAGCTGGAGCAGATCGCCAACTCCGTGGAAGGTGTCAACAACTCCTACGCCATCCAGGCAGGCAGAGAGCTGCGCATCATCGTGGAGCCCACCTTGGTGGAAGACTCTCAGACGGCTCTTTTGGCCAGCGAGATTGCTGCTTCCATCGAGCGGGAAGTCCAATACCCCGGTCAGATCAAGGTGACCGTGATCCGCGAAACACGTCAGATGGCAATGGCTAAGTAGATGCGCACGATATTCTTTGGTGATGTGTTCGGTAAGTCTGGTCGGCAGACGCTGACCCAGAATATGGATCGCATTATCAAAGACTATCAGCCAGACTTCATCATCATCAACGGTGAAAACCTTGCCGATGGTAAAGGACTCACCGAGAAGACGCTCAATCCTCTGCTCCGGCTGGGAGTTGATGCTGTGACGGGTGGAAACCACCTTTGGGATAGGGCGGAGTCGCTGGAATACATCCGCATCACACCCAAGATCGTCAAGCCCATGAACTACCCCACCCAGGCGCCTGGAAGCGTCTATTACACGATCGAGAAGGGAGATTTTAAGCTCACGGTGATCAACCTCTGTGGGCAAGTATACATGCCGCCCTGCGATTCACCTTTTGCCATCTTTGATCGCTGGTACGATGACTTTATGGATAAGGACTCCTGCATCTTGCTGGATTTTCATGCGGAATCCACCGCTGAAAAGAGAGCCTTTGGCTGGTATGTGGATGGCCGGGTTTCCGCGATGGTGGGTACTCACACGCATATCCAGACGGCAGATGAAGAGATTTTACCATCCGGAACGGCATATATCACCGATGTGGGAATGACAGGGCCGCATGACAGCGTGATCGGCATGCGTAAAAGCATCATTCTGGAAAAGATGAGCACCGGCATACCCATCAGGTATGAAGCCTCAGATCGTGGCAACCAGATCAACGCTGTGTGTGTGGATATGGATCCGCAAACCAGGCGTGCCACCAAGATCACGAGAATAAGACAAATTGTAAGCCCTCGGGAGAAAATATGAGTTTGCTTTTAAACGGGAAACCCGTTGCAGACAAGATCAAAGCCTATCTAAAGGAACAATTTCAGACCTTGGAAACACCAGCCAAGATGAAGCTCATCCAAGTGAAAGGAGACCCCGCTTCAAGCTACTATGTGCAAAATATCATCCGAAACGGCAAAAAGTTGGGTGCTGTCGTAGAGCTGGTAGAGTTAGAAGAAGATTCTACCACGCAAGAGCTGCTGGAGATCATCCATGATGCCAATACAGACCCCAGCGTGCACGGCATCATGATTCAAGAACCATTGCCCAAACACATGGACGTTCTTAAGGTGAACGCTGCCATCGATCCCTGTAAGGATATCGATGCCCTCAATCCCGTGAATATGGGTCACATCATGATGGGCATCAATTCACTTACGCCCTGCACCCCTACTGCCGTTTTTGCCACGCTGAGATATTACAAAATCCCCACTCAGGGTGAACATGTGGCGATCATCGGACGCAGCGATGTGGTGGGCAAACCGCTGGCCAATATGCTACTGCGTAAAGCTGAATTTGCGGATGCTACCGTGACTGTATTGCATAGTAGAAGCAGCCAGCTAAAGGAGTTAACACGTCAAGCAGACATTTTGGTGGCTGCGGTAGGACGGGCCGGCTTCGTTACCGAGGATATGATTGGAGAAAATACTGTAATAATCGATGTGGGAATAAACGAACAAATAGACGCTGAGGGTAAGGTCAGTTTCGTGGGTGACGTAGACTTCAATGCTTGTGTAGGCAAAGCCTTAGCTATCACGCCTGTCCCCGGAGGAATAGGCACTATCACCTCAGCTATCTTATTCTTAAATCTACTGAGAGCAGTGAAAGGAGTTCAAAAAGACAACAAAACTATTGACGACTTTCTTACTCTTATTTTTGTTGGAAACCATGATGAATAATAAACCGAACTTAACTGGGAGGAATAATGCAAAGTAAGAGGATACATATCCTTGTGCTGTTGGTGCCGCTGCTTTTACTCGCCTTAATAGCAGGCGGTTGTGGCAAATCCGGTACCAAGAGGGCCAATATCGCCCCCACTATTACTATCACATCCTACGAAGGATTTGATGACAGCGCCCTGTTGGCTCCTTACGCCAATACGACATTTTCGTTTCAACAGAAGATCTATTGGAACGCCACAGACCCCGATGGGGTGATTGCCGGCTTTGCCTATAGGGTATTGGATGCAAACGACAACCCTATAGCCACTCCAGGAAACGATTTTATCGATGCAACCGGTGCAATAACGCCTAAAAACGTCCTCGATAGATTCGGTCCCGGCTGGGTGATGCACTATCTGCCCAACGCCAACCAAGATATCCCTCTGGACAACCCTGAGGCGAGACGCTCTATCTGGACATCCCAAAAGTATGCAGTGATCAACTTCCCTGCTGCTGACCAAAATGGTGAGCCCGTCGTTACCTTGAGCAAATTTGAAGTTATTGCCATAGACAACCGTGGCGAAGTTACTCAAGAAGCAGCTTGGAGAAAGTTCAATGCTGATTCCGCACGTCCCAAGGTTCACCTTTCCACTTCCAAAGGCAACCCCAATGGTGATGAAGTGGGCAGTGGTATCAAGCTTGCATTTACTATGGAAGACTTTGATCCCTTCATCTCTGCCGTGCCTCACAGGTATGAGTTTAAGATGATGAAGATCAAAAAACAAGCAACGGCAAGCGGCTATACTGAAACCATCATCCCAGGCACACAAACAGACTGGATTAACACCGTTAAGCCTGAAGACCCTGCGATCAACGAGTATCTGCTCACGCGCTACACAGACCCAGCGCTAAGCTATGACACAATCTCGGATGACGAAAGTCAGGCGACATATACCAAGGTCATTGCCAGGGTTTACGATTTGGCTGGTGTGGTATCTGCCAAAGTGGACAGTATTCACTTTGCCGTCAAGTCAGGCTTTGCACCTAAGACTCTGATCTATGAACAAAAGGTCTATGCCTTGGGAGATTACCATTTTGTAGATTACACCGATGAAAACAGCCCTGAGATCTATCCCTTCACTATCGTGGGCGGACACCAACGCTTTGCCACCAGCTTCTTCCGCGGCTTTGGTGGAAATAGAACCGCTGTCACCAGTACCAACATGAAGATTTGGATCAGATGGGGGTGGAAAGGAGAGTATGGCAAGGTGGAAGAATCCGGTGCTGTCAGCCATACAGACAATCCATACGACAAGAAGATCGACGATGTGCTGGATAGCAATGGTGAAAACTACTACAGCGAAATCACTCACTTTGACCTACGTTATGATGGCGATGAGTATGAGTATGCGCCTTATGCAAACGATCCCAGCCGCCATGTAACCGACTCCGATGGCACGAGATGGCTGCGCATCCCGCTGCATTCTCCCATTGGTCAGACTGTGGTGCTTACTTTCCCCAGAACCACTGCAGGCGAGCATACCTTTGAGGTCCGCTGCGTTGACCTCCAGGGCGAAGTTGATCCAAACCCAGAGTCATTCACGTTTACTCTGGAAGATTTCGTCCCACCCAACCAACGTAATGGCGTATTGGTCGTTGATGACGATCCCAATGGCCCAGACTCACCGGATGCCTTGGTAGATGCTAGATATGCCTATATGCTCTCTGATTATACCGGAAGGGTAGACTTCCAAAAGCGTCCCGATGCTATAGAATTTGACCTACTTGACCATAGAGGACGCTTCCTGGCTCCCTCTGAGATGCAGAAATACAAACTGGTAGTCTATCACTCAGATCGTCCTGCCCAGAAGGGCAACTTTAAGGCAGAACATGATGGTATCTATCTCTACTTGAGTAGGGGAGGGAACTTCTTAGTTTCTTCTACGACCAAGCTGTCTGAGGAGTTGGAGGACTTCGCCAAGAGTAACCACAAAAGCTTCCTGGGTTACTTTGGCTTGCCTTTCATCGGCAATCCGGCTGAATATCTGAGCAGCAACCTCACCATTAAGCCCTACATGCATAAGGCAAAGGGACAGGAAAGCTATCCTGATATCATGTTGCAATGCTCAGCTTTGACCGACAGCGCAAGCTTCTTACGCTTAATCGAAACCAACCAGGGCCTTTCCACGGTCTCATATTTCAAGGAATCAACCCCTACGGTTCCAAATCTGTTGCTACCTGGCACCAGTGTGGTTTACAGACTGGGATGCAAGCCGACAGATTGGGGAATAAAGCCACCCACGCAGGCGGAGTATGAGCTATACAATAACAAGGCCGTTGGCATCCGTCATATAAATGTCCAAGGTGGTCGCACCTGGATGTATGGATTCCCGCTCTCCTTCATGTATGGGCCTCACGCCAAAGCCATGATGAACAAAGTTCTTAGCGAAATCTAAACCGATTGCCCTAACAAACATAAAGAAACCGGCAATACCTCATTGGTGTTGCCGGTTCTCTTAATCGGGCTTAAAAAGCTTTATGATTGAGCCAGATGCCACATGAGCTCAATGCCTACATCTATGCTTTTCTCTGAGGGCAGAAAACGTGGCGAATGAAGCGGTTGCGGGCAATCCGAACCCAGCCAAAACAGCAAGCCGGGATACAGGGTGGTAAAGAAGCCAAAATCCTCTCCCGTCATGGCGATCTCCGCTTCCTGATAGGTAACTCCCACAGCTTCACAAGCGTGCACAAGCTGCTTGACCAATTTAGCATCATTGACTACCGCATCATAGCTGCAGAGGAAATCCACCTGAAAGGTAGAATCCGTCAGCGCTGCAGCCTCTCTTGCATTCTCCAGGGTGAGCTGGTTCATCCTGTCTCTGCTCTCGCGCTTGATGCTGCGGTGCGTGCCTTCCAAGCTGCAGGATTCGGCGATCACGTTGCGGATGCTGCCGCCATCGATTTTGCCAATATGATAGATAACTCGTTCATCTTTGGCCAATTGAGCGATGTCGTCCCGCATCATCTGTGCAAAAGCGATGGCCGAGGCGATGGCGTCTTTTCCCTTTTCCGGGAAGGCTACATGCGCACTTTTACCCCAGAATTTCACATCAAACTCCTGCGGAATGCCGAAGAACACGCCCGCCCTGCTGCTGACGGTTCCCACGGGCAGATCGCTGGCTATGTGAAGAGCGGTAGCTGCTTCAATCTCATATCTTTGGATAATGCCCTCATTCAGAATGCTCATCGCGCCGCCTTTGCCCTCTTCCGCAGGTTGGAAGAGGAAGAGCAGGTTCTGCTTCGGTGCATGAATTAAACATCTGCAAATCAAACCCATCAGCACAGTCATATGCACGTCATGCCCGCAGGCATGCATGCGTCCGGGAGTCAAAGAAGCAAAGTCGCAGCCAGTGTCTTCTAGGATGGGCAGGGCGTCCATATCTGCTCGAAAAAACCGGTAATCACCCTCGCCCGAGCTGTATTCCACCAAGATGCCCAAACTGTTTTTAAAGCGGTGAATCTTGAATTTGGAGGCATTCTGCGGGTGCGCTTGCATCTGTTTTTCCAAAAAGTCCATCAGCAGGGCAGCCGTCTCATGTTCCTCAAAAGCCAGCTCCGGGTTTTGATGCAGGTTTTTCCTCAGCTCATATAAATCTTTCATCTTTAAGCCTCATATCCAGCGTGCTTTAGCATAATCCTAACAGCGTTAGTAGCAGCGCCCAGGCGGATGTTGTGAGCCACATTCCAGAAGGCGAGGCTATAATCATCTCCGCCATGGCGCAATCTGGAAACGTGGCTCTCGTTTGAGGAACCCAAGTCCAGCGGCGTGGTGAAAGTATTGGCAGAAAAGCTGATAGCTTCAGCTTGGCTCAGCTTCTCTTCTGCCAAAGCCAAGACCACCTTCTGCTCAAACTCCGCATAAACGCTGATGCTGTGCCCATACATCACCGGCACTCTCACCGTGGTGGCGCATACATGTATCTTTTCATTTGCCAAAATCTTACAGGTCTCACTGTGCATCTTTTCCTCTTCGGCACAGTAGCCATCATCCAGCCAGGCTCCGATCTGTGGGATCAGATTCAAATCTATCACCGCTGGATAATCTCCCAAATCATCACTACCTTCCCGCTGCGCCTGCAAGGTGGCTAAGCCCTTGTGTCCACTACCGGATACGGATTGATAGGTGCTCACCACAACTTTTCGCAGACCAAACAGCTTATCCAATACTGCTAAAGGTAGTACCATCTGAATGGTTGAGCAGTTGGGATTGGCCACAATGCCCTTGTAACCCTTGAGCAGAGAGCCGTTTATCTCTGGAACCACCAGCGGGATGCCCTCGTCTTTGCGAAAGGCGGATGAGTTGTCTATCACGAGTTGACAGGCTTTCGTTGCCTCCGGCGCTTGTGCCTTTGCTATGCCACTTCCGGCAGAAAACAAGATGTAATCGTAGGACTTATCCCACGCTGCGGCAGTGAGTTCCATCACCTGTATGGCACTGTCCATGTAGTAGAGGGTGCTTCCGGCAGAGCGTTTGGAGGCATAGAGATCCAGTTGGCTGACAGGAACTTCAAATTCTACCAAGTTTCGGATCATCATTCTGCCAACTTCTCCCGTGGCACCAACAATGGCTATCTTCATATATACTATCCTCGTATATGCGTATTCTTTCAATGACCTATTTCGCTTATACGTCACTTTTGTCAAGGCAAAACTTGACAAAAATCGGCTCTTCACTTTTCTGGAACGAGATTGCGCCCCAGTAGCTCAGGGGATAGAGCAGCGGTTTCCTAAACCGTTGGTCGGATGTTCGATTCATCCTTGGGGCGCCATCTTAATTTATAAGGGATTTAGATGGAAAAGCTTCTGCCCGGCCAGATGGCCTTCTTTTACCACCGCTCAGAGCTGCAGCTTGGGCTCGTGACTGCCGTGCACGATAATGTGCTCGCTCTCACCGATACGAATGGGCAAAAGCACCAGTTTCCTCACTCCAGAATTTGCCTGAACAGCTCGGAAACATTCGATACTAAAGACCCCCTCGCTCAACTCCAGAAGTTTCAAAACCAGATGCAGCAGGAGGCAGATATCCTCTGTCATATCAAAGAGTTGATGCAGGATCACCAAGGGCGCAGCTTCGACCAAATCATAGAGCAACTCAATCCCAGCTCCGATGTGCAGCTCTTCTCAGCCTTCTATCAACTTTCCTGTCTCCCAACTGTTTTTTCCCACAGAAAGGGTGTGTTCCATCTCTTGACGCCCACTCAGCAGCAGGAAGCGGAAGCGCTGTTGCGGGAAAAGCAGGCGAGGCAAGACTTCTTAGCTCAGGTGAAAGAATGGCTCTCAAAGCCTGAAACGGCTCTGGATGCCGGCACCAAATTCCAACTGGCGCAAGAACTTAGAGACCTGCAACAAGAGGACGTCCATCACGACCTTACCGTTTTGCTCAAGAAGCGCTTATCCCATCAGCCAGAGCAGCTCATCGCCCTGCGTCGCAGCTTGGGCGATTTGCCACCCCAAGAAGATCCGGTCTTGGATGCCTCCGGACTTCCCTTGCTACACTCGGACTTTATCTGGAGCCAAGAGTTTGGTATAGTAACAGATAGATCCTTAGCTGAGGTGGAGGCTTTCAGCATAGATGACGTCGGTACCCAAGATTTTGACGATGCCATCAGCCTTACACCCAAGGAGGATTGCTGGCTTTTGGGCGTGCATGTTTCTGATGTCGCTTCGGTCTTGCTTCAAGGTAGTCCCGCCTTTACTGATGCCATTACCAGAGCTTCTTCCATGTATCTGGCGCATACCAAGATCAACATGCTGCCCACCTTCTTATGTGAGGACAAATGCAGCCTCAAAGCCACTCAGACCCGTCCCGTGCTCTCTCTTTACTGCGAGATCGACAGCCAGCAACACATTGGTGCTTGGCACTTTAAGCTGGAAAGCCTCAAGGTGAAGGCCAACCTCTGCTACAAGGAAGCGGATCCGCTCATCACCACAACGCCGTGGAATAAACTAAAGCTTTTTGCCGATAAACTGCATTCAGAGCGGGATTTCACCATCCCCAAGGCCAAGTTTCTCTATCAACTCAAGGTGGAAGGAAGCCAGATCCGCATGGTGCGCACCGATTTACACAGTCCTGCCCGCCTGATGATGGAAGAGCTGATGATCCTCTACAACCGGCTTTTTGCCTCCGCTGCAAGTGACAATCTGCTCAAATTGATCTATCGAAATGTCGAGACCAGCGAAGCGCAAACCCCTTGTAGTAACAACACTTCCCCAGTCAGGGCGCAGGTATATCTTTCTCCCGAACCCAAATATCACAACGGTATAGGTGTGAAGGCTTATCTGCATGCCACATCACCGATTAGACGTGCTGTTGATCTCATCAACCAAGCCCAATTTGTTGCATGGCTAAAGAGTGAACCAGACCCCTATAGCCAGGCCGATCTGGAGATGCTCATTCCAAGGATAGAAAAGCGACTCAGGTTGCAGCGGGAGACGCAGCGTCAAAGCGAAAGATACTGGTTGCTCAGGTATCTTCAGTCTAACTGGATGAATATCCCCATCAACGCAATCATGGTGCGCAGTTTTGTACGTGGCTGCCTACTTGAGCTTGTCCCTTGGGGCTTCAGAATCGTGGTGGAATGCGACAATCTACCGCATCCAGACGAAGAGGTCAAGCTGGTGCTCACTCAAGTCGATCCCCTCAAAGGCTATTGCAGAGCCGATCTTATTAGTTAATCACGCAATATGCTCTTGACATAAAAGAGAGCTTCGCAAACTTTGGCCTCAGTCATTCTCCGCCCTGATTTTATCACGGAGCGGGACGAGAAAAAACACTCCTTGGAGCCCAATATGCCATTCAATATCTTCGTTACCCGCAAGATCCCCCAAGCAGGTTTAGACCTCTTGTCGCCCACCTTTTCTGTGAGTGTAAACCCCTTTGATCGCGATCTTAGAAGATCGGAACTCATTGAGCACACTAAAGATGCGGATGCGCTTATCTGTCTTTTGACAGATGTTATCGACCGCAGCGTGATCGACTCCGCACCCCGCCTCAAGTGCATTTCCAACTACGCCGTCGGTTACAACAACATCGATGTTGAATACGCAACTTCCAATGGCATAGTGGTTTGCAACACACCCGGCGTGCTCACGGAATCCACGGCAGACCTCGCTTGGGCTCTGATCATGAGCTGCGCCAGAAGAATCGTGGAAAGCGACAGATTCACCCGAGCCTCCCACTTCAAAGGCTGGGAGCCGATGTTGATGCTGGGACAGGATGTTCACAACAAAACCCTCGGCATCGTGGGCATGGGCAGGATAGGACTTGCGGTCGCCAGACGTGCTAAAGGCTTCAATATGAAGGTGCTTGGCTACAATCGCAGCCCCCAGAAAGCAGAGGAAAAAGAGCTCTGGCAACAGGTAGACCTACCCACCCTACTGCAGGAATCCGACTTCGTGAGCCTGCATCTGCCGCTCACCGACGAAACACACCATCTGCTTGGTGAAAAAGAACTTAGAATGATGAAGAG
This sequence comes from Candidatus Cloacimonadota bacterium, assembly GCA_029561955.1. Classification (GTDB taxonomy): domain Bacteria; phylum Cloacimonadota; class Cloacimonadia; order Cloacimonadales; family Cloacimonadaceae; genus UBA3900. Next base: position 16,035 of record JAKQWO010000070.1, on the reverse strand, counting down.
AAACGCCATCCTGATCAACACCGCCAGAGGAGCTGTGGTAGACGAAACCGCCCTCATCCGGCTGCTCAAGCAGGAAAGAATCGCAGGAGCCGGCTTTGACGTCTACGAGCAGGAACCTTACATCCCCAAAGAGCTGATGGAGCTCAAAAATGTTGTGCTGCTTCCACATATCGGCTCCGCCAGCATTGAAACCAGAACAGAAATGGCGATCATGGCCGCCAAAAACGCCATCGCGGTGATCAAGGAAAAAGAGCCGCTGGCGAGAGTGAATTAGCCCATGTCACTATATATTGTAACCCCATAAAAATAAATACGATACGAGAGGAATACGTATGAAAACTACTCAGGAAAAGCAACAGGCAGCCGCAAAAGAGCGCGATGCAGGTCTAAACTGCGCCCAAAGCGTCCTAAAGCAGTTTGTCGACCCCGCCCATGAAGAGTATGCCACCAAGATTTGCGCCGGATTTGGCGGCGGCATGAAAACGGGGAACGTTTGCGGAGCTCTTACCGCCGGTATTATGGCTCTGGGACAGAATTTGGCAAGTGCAGACCCAAGCTGTAACACCCTCGCTGATGAGCCGGCCAGAGAGCTGACCCGCCGCTTCTTGGAAACAATGGGACATGCCGACTGCTTGGACATCATAGGCTACAACGTAAACATCCCGGAAGAAAGGGAAGTGGCCGCCAGTAAAGGAATTATGGCAAAACAATGCAAGCTGGCAATCAATACGGTAATTGAGATCGTGGATGAAATGATAGCCGCAAAAGCTGCTAAATAAATCACCAAGTTTTTCCGGTATAAATTCTACATGAAAGCTGCTAATTTATTGGCAGCTTTCTGCTTATCCTGAATTATGCAATCGGCTCTATCCCTATGGTTGAGCTTTTCTTCCCCTCATCTACAACTGTACGGGCGGTCACTGAACCGCCGCATGTAGGGTCGGTCGCTGAACCGACCATGTGCAGACTGTCCCCGTACGGGGTCCTCTGTACATCCAGCGGTGCGGCTAACGCCGGTACCTTCGGTGCGCAGCGAGTGCCCGTACAGGGTGCCATTTTGGGCCTTAATCACCCCTGAAAAACCGAGAATATATCAAAACATTTGACTTTTTGAAAAGGTTCACCTTCTTTCTTGGCCCTTCCCCTCCCAAACGTGTAACCTATTGCAATCCCATGCCATTCCTGCTCAATGGAGGAGGAGCCGAGCAGGGGCGGGGCAGGGACGCCGCATAAACAGCGGCTTTAAGGTGGGTCAAAAAAGGCCGTTTCCTGTTACTTTTTTCCGTCCGACAGTCAAATATTTCAGAAAGACCTGCTTTTCCCGACACCCGTGCGCGGAAATGAACACCTACTAAAATAGTAGGTGTTTCGAGAGTAAAATGAATCCGGTTTGCATAAAGGGTGGTGAGGAGGAAAAAGGGAAAGGTTTTGAAAAGGGCAATCGTAATAGGCATAACTGATTGGTATGAAGTTAGTAAACCTCTCCTTTTATTCATAATTCTTTACATTTCGCTTGACATATGAGGCACCTACAAAATAGTGCTCTCAAGTATGTGCATCTCTAGCTCAGTCGGTAGAGCAACTGACTCTTAATCAGTGGGTCCGGGGTTCGAATCCCCGGAGATGTACCATCTTTTTAAAATCACGGTGATTTGCCCTTTGCTCCGTGTGACAAATGTGCTAAAGTGCGGCTTCTTCTCTAAAGAATGACCGGCTTTAGCAGCCGGTCATCTGCTTTTGGGCAGGTTATTTATAAAAAAACAATAAACCTAAGAGGAGAAAAGAGATGAGTGCACTTAATGCCAATCTCCCTTGTGACAAGAATGCTTACGTTTTCACCAGTGAATCCGTGAGCGAGGGGCATCCGGACAAGGTTTGTGACCAAGTTTCGGATGCTGTTTTGGATGCGTATTTAGCTCAGGATCCCAATAGCCGTGTAGCTTGCGAGACCCTCTGCACCAAGAATCTTCTGATCATGGCTGGCGAAACTTCCAGCACCAAGAAATTGGATTTGGACCTTGAATCCATAGCCCGCAAGGTTATCAAAGATATAGGCTATATCTACCCGGATAAGGGTTTTGGCTTCAATTGCAAGATCCAAAACTACATGCACAATCAAGAGGCCGATCTGGCCAGAAATACAGGTGCTGGTGACCAAGGCTTGATGTTTGGTTATGCCTGCAATCAGACGCGTCAGATGATGCCTATTCCCATCACTATGGCTCACGATCTGCTGCTTAAACTCAGTACGCTTCGTAAAGACGGCACCTTGCCGCAGTTGCTTCCGGATGCCAAATCGCAGGTCAGTATGCGCTTTTGTGGTCATAAAGCCACATCTTTGGAAACATTGGTGATTTCCACAAACCATCAACCTCTGGATGAAAAGGGCTTTGCCCAGCTCAAAGAAGCCATCACCGAGCTGGTGATCTATCCCACCATCCAAGCGATGGAAGACGATGAGCATACGACAGTTAAGGCTAACAACTACGAGATCAAAATCAATCCCTTGGGCATGTGGGAAGATGGCGGTCCGGCTGCGGATTGCGGTCTCACTGGTCGTAAAATCATCGTAGACACCTACGGTGGTTGGGCTCCACATGGCGGCGGTGCTTTTTCTGGTAAAGACCCCAGCAAGGTGGATCGCAGTGCGTCCTACATGGCGCGGCATATCGCCAAAAGCGTGGTTGGTTCGGGTTTGGCAGAAGAATGTCTGATCCAGATTTCTTTTGTGATCGGTGATCATGAGCCTATCTCTTTGATGGTAGACACCTTCGATACCGGCGTTATGCCCAATCCGGAGATAGAAAAGCTGATAAGAAGCAATTTTGACTTGACAGTAAAGGGAATCATAGAATATCTCGACCTTAAGAAAGCAATATATCTGCCCACGGCGTCCTACGGTCATTTCGGTAGAGAGGATCAGGACTTTAGCTGGGAGAGAATACACAAGCTATCTTAAGGCAAGAATTATGAATCTATATAATAAGTTAAAGCAGGCGCAGACCTTCTTTTTGATCGCTGGGCCTTGCGTGGTGGAAGAATATGCCATCATGAAAGAGGTGGCAGAAAAGCTGTGCGAGCTGAGCGAGAAGCTGAGCATCCCTCTGGTGTTTAAGGCTTCTTACAGCAAGGCAAATCGCAGCTCGGTGGCCTCTGCTTCTGGGCCGGGCATTGATGAGGGCTTGGAGCTCTTGCAGAGGCTAAAAGGCGAGTATGGCTTTGCTGTGCTCACGGATGTGCACGAAAGTGACGAGGTGGAAAAGGCTGCTAAAGTGTGTGATATATTGCAGATACCGGCCTTTTTATCCCGGCAGACTTTCCTGATTCAGGCGGCTGCGCAGACTTCGCGTATCATCAATATCAAGAAGGGACAGTTTATGGCGCCGGAAGACATGCACGCTGCGGCAAAGAAGGCCAGTAGTGCGGGGAACGAACAGATTTTGCTCACCGAACGCGGGGCAAGCTTTGGCTATCACAACCTGGTGGTGGACTTCCGCAGCTTTCCCATCATGGCGGAAAGCGGCTTCCCGATAGTCTATGACGTGACGCATTCGCTGCAAAGACCCTCGATCGGCAACGTGTCCGGTGGAGCACCGGAGTACGCGTCCATGATGGCATCTGCTGCAATCGCAACAGGATACGTGCAAGGTCTTTTCATCGAGACTCATCCCAATCCAGCGCAAGCGCTCAGCGATGCAGCCAGCATGTTGCCTTTAAATGAGCTTGAAGCCTTGTTAATCCGTGCTAAAAGGATGAAAGAGACGTTTATCTGAGGGAGGTGAAGAAAAGGTGTTTAAAGAGATTGTGAAACCCCGGAAACCGGCTGTGAACTGGGATAAGATAAAGCTTTTGGCCTTTGATTGTGATGGTGTGCTCACCCAGGGTGGGATCATCTATGGCAATGAAGGGCAGGAACTTAAGGATTTTGATGCCCGCGATGGACTGGGCTTTATGATGCTGCGGTCTACGGATATTCAGACGGCTGTGATCACGGGACGCACTTCTGAAGCGTTGGCACGCCGGTGTCAAGACCTAAAGATTGATCATGTCTACCAGAAGATTCCCTATAAACTCAAGCTCGCAGAAGAACTGCTGAAAAAACTGGGCTTGGGCTTTGAAAATATGCTGTTTATGGGCGATGACTGGAATGATTTTCCCCTGATGAAGGCCGTGGCGGTGTCTGTCTGTCCTGCCGATGCTGCGGCTGGGATTCCGCAATTGGTGGATTATGTGACACAAGCCAAGGGCGGCGAAGGCGCAGTGCGCGAGTGCATCGAGATGGTGCTCAAGAAGAAAGGAATTTATGAGCAGGCGATTCAGGCTTATCTGGCGAGGATTTCTTAGCCTCCTCTTGCTTTTCTGGGCCTTGGCTCTTATCTCCTGTAAAGGGCAAGATTTAACTATCGCTACAGAAAGGTCTGACCTCAGTTTGCCAGATGAAACCAGCGAAAAAGTGACCATCCTGGAATATGTGGGAGATCACGTGGAATACGAGCTTTACGCCAAAAAGATAGACCGCTGGTATGAAAAGAGGATGCTCAAGGCAATTGATGTGAGGATAACATCAATGGATCCTAAGACCAAGCTTCCCACATATTTAAGTGCAGATTCAACCATCGTGGATGATACCAGAAACATGATCTTTGCCTATGGGAATGTGGTCTTGAGTTCGCCTTCAGGTAAGGTGTATGGCGGTTCTATGGTCTGGGATAGGAATACGGATGAGATCACAGTGCCAGGGAAAGTGACGCTGGAAAATGATGGTAACATTCTGAGGGGAGAAAGCTTACGCACCAATCCGGCGGTGGATTTTGCCTATATGGACATCGTGAGTGCAGATGGAAAGTTTGATGAAGCGGATTTCAATTGGTAGCCTGCTTTTGCTGCTGATACTCTGCATTTGGGCTAAGCCGGCGTCCAAGCAGGAAAGCTTCAAACTCATCCATTCTGACAAACTTTTTCTGAACCGTATGCACAATGAGCAGGTCTTGGAGCTCAGCGGTAAGGTGCATTTCTTCTATGGAGATACGGAGTTTAAGAGCGATCGGGCTTATCTCTTTGATACCTCCAAAGTGGCGCGCTTGGATGGGAATGTGAGGGTTAGCAACGATTCTTTGGCTATCGTGGCGGATAGCGTGGCCTATTATCGCTACTCGGAAGAGCTGAATTTGGGTGGGAAAGTGAGGATCACTGAACAGCGTAAGGATGGCTCCTTTAGATGGTTTGAGAGCGATTATGGGGTCTACAGGCGGGATTTGGATCAGCTCACCGTGTGGAAGGATGTGCGTGCTTGGGATAAGGATGAGGATGCTCTGGCCAGTTGTGGCTATGCGTTTTGGGATAGAAAGGCTGGCTATGCCTACATGATCGAAGAGCCTCAGATCAGGTCCAATGCGCCGGATAGCCTCTTTATCCGGGCGGACAAGATCGAATATCATCACGAAGACCGCAAGATCATTGCCACCTTCAATGCCTTCGTCAGCAGTGTAGATTATCAGGTCAAGAGCGACTTCCTCATCTACCTGCTCAATGAGGAAAAGGTGGTCTTCACGGGGAAGCCGTCTTTCAGTTCGGACTACGCAATTGCCACTGCAGAAGAATTTTACCTCTATCTGGATGAACGGAAGCTTCAGCGGGCAGAGCTGCAGGATAGCTGCAGGGTGTTCTTTTCCCAAGAACGGGGCGGCGAGAAGGAAAACGTGGTGGAGGCTGGCTTTGTGAGCCTCGCTTTCCAGGATGATGGCATTGAATCCTTCAGTGCTTCAAATAAGGTGAGCTACTCTTTCCACCGGCCTGAAGGCGAAAAAGAAGACGAGTTTTTCAACGTGGCAAAAGGCGAGTTTTTGGAGGCGAAGTTTACGAGTGATAACAAGTTAGAGCTGATGAGGATGAGTCAGGGCATTCGAGGCAGCTACAAATTCTATAACAAGCCTTGACAACGGCTGAATTCCAGCTAAATTTTAGGGTATGAAGACACAAACGATAAGAGCTCACAACTTGGTGAAAATCTACGGGCGGCGCACCGTGGTCAACGATCTCTCCCTTGAGATCAAGCAAGGTGAAGTTGTAGCTATTTTGGGGCCGAATGGGGCTGGAAAGACTACCACGTTTTACATGATCATCGGCTTGGCTAAACCCAATCGAGGCAAAGTGATGCTGGATGATAAAGAAATCACTCGTCTTCCCATGTACAAGCGTGCACGGTTGGGGCTGGGCTATCTGGCTCAAGCTCCCTCTATCTTTGCCAAATTGAGCGTTCAGGACAATATCCTGGCCATTTTGCAGACGCTCAAGCTGCCCAAATCAGAGCAAAAGCGTCGTTTGGAAGAGGCTCTAAGCGAGCTTGGTCTCACAAAGCTTGCCAAACAAAAGGCATACACGCTTTCGGGTGGCGAACGCAGGAAACTGGAGATCACCCGTGCGCTGGTGACTTCGCCCGCTTTCATCTTCATGGATGAGCCTTTTGCGGGTGTGGATCCAATAGCTGTGGCGGATATTCAGGATATCATTGGCAAGCTTAGAGATAAGAACATCGGAGTGATGATTACGGATCATAACGTGATCGAGACTTTGAAAATCGTCAATCGTGCTTATATTATTTTCGAAGGGAAGGTGATCGTCTCCGGATCTTCACGTGAGCTTATCAACGATGAAAAGGCTCGGCAAGTGTATCTGGGAGAACGCTTTCTCAGTAACCCTTTTGAGTGATAATCATGCAATTTAGTCAACACCTCGGTCTACGTCAAAAGCAGGAGCTTGCTCTCAAGCCCAAGATGCTGCAATCTCTCAAAATGTTGGCATTGCCCATTTTGGAGCTGGAAAGCTATATCAAACAGGAGCTTGAAAGCAACCCACTTTTGGAGATCAGAGAAGAAAAGGACGAGGAGACTACAGATGAAACCACGCTCAAGGAAAACAGGGAAAACGCTGCCTCCATCGAAGATCAGGATGGCTTGGACAGCGAGTCAAACACCATAGACGAGGTCAAGGAGCTCACGGAAATCCTTGATCAATGGAACGAATATCACTATTCATACACCTCCAGAAGAGAGGATTATGACGTGGAGCAACCGGAGCGGCAGATCGTCTATGAGGAAGATGGACGCAGCAACTACCTGGATCAGCTAAACGCCTATGACCTGAGCGAGGCGGAGCTGGATTTCTGCAACGAATTGCTGGATAGCTGCGACAGCTTTGGCTTCTTGCCCCAAGGCTATGATATCGCTGCTGCAGGAAGAATCTTTAAGCTCTGTCCCAGGCGTGCTGAGGAGCTGCATCAGCTCATGCTGCATCTCAGTCCGAAAGGCATCACAGCCCTCGATATTTCACAAAGCTTGCTGGCTCAGTTGTCTGAAGAGCAGCGTGGGAACCGCATCTTGGTGGGCTTGGTCACAGATCAGTTTGACAACCTCATCCACCGTCGCTATCAAAAGCTTGCTTCGCATTTTGGCGTCTCAGAAGAGACCATCCTCATGGCAAAAGAGCAGGTTGCACGCCTTGATCCCAAGCCCGGATTGCGCATCCAGCCATCCAACGCCAGCTACGTCTTTCCAGATCTCACATGGAAGCTGGTGGATGGCGAATATGTGGTGATTCTCAACGATCAAATCACACCCAACATCATCATCAGCCCTCGCTACAGAAAGCTGATTACCAGAGGGTTTTCGGATAGGGAGACGCTGAGCTTCGTCCGCAGTAGAGTCAATTCCGCCAAGTTTTTGATCAAGTCCATCCACATGCGCATGCGCACCTTAGAAAAGGTCTCGCTCTCCATCATCAAGCATCAAAAGGACTTTTTCTACTCCGGCACAGGCATCCTGAAACCGCTCACCTACTCAGTGATAGCGCAGGATGTGGGTGTGAATGAATCCACCATATCTAGGGTTGTCAGCCACAAATATGCGGAAACACCCTACGGAATCTTTCCGTTGAAGGACTTTTTTACCAGCACAGCCGGCTTGGATCAAAACTTTGAAAGCATCTCACGTCAACACGTTAAGAGCCAGATCACCCTCATGGTGGAATGTGAAGATAAGGATCAGCCCTTGAGCGATCAAGACCTCATGGATAAGCTCAAAGAACAAGGAATTACAGTATCGAGACGCATTGTAGCCAAGTATAGGCAGGAGCTTGGCATTCTCAATAGCCGTCTGAGAAGGAGTTGATAGAACAAAATGAAAGAATATCAAGTAGTGATCATCGGTGGAGGCCCTGGTGGTTATGAGACGGCCATCCGTCTCGCTCAATATGGCATCTCTTGCGCTGTGGTGGAGTCGCAGCGCTTGGGTGGTGTGTGTCTCAATTGTGGTTGCATTCCCACCAAAGCTCTGGTGAAGAGCGCAGAGCTGTATCGTGAAATGAAAGAAGCTGATCGATTTGGCTTGCCTGCTGCCAATCTGCCCGTGGATTATGCTCAGGTGTTTGAACGCAAGAACAAGATTGTGGAGCAGTTGGTGGGCGGCATAGAGTTTTTATTCAAAAAGCGCTCCATTGAAGTGATCAAGGCGAGAGCCACTGCTATTGCTCCTCTGGGAGACAAATGGAAGATCATGCTGGATTCCGGTGAAGAGCTGAGCGGCGAGCGTGTGATTCTTGCTACCGGCTCCATCTCCAAAACTTTGCCCAACATCACGATAGATGAAGTGGATGTGCTGTCTTCCACTGGGATTTTAGCTTTAGACAAGCTGCCCAAAAGCCTTGCTGTGATCGGTGGCGGCGTGATCGGTTGCGAATTTGCCTCCATCATGAATAGCTTTGGCGTAGAGGTGCATATCATCGAGTTTCTGCCCCGCATCGTGGCTCTGGAAGACGACGAAATGTGTAGACGCTTGGCTCCCGCCCTCAAGAAACAAGGTATCAAGATCAGCACCAACGTGGGCTTGCAATCCATCAAGAAGACGGATGCAGGCTTGGAACTGGGGCTTTCCAACGACAGCACTTTGACAGTGGAAAAGGTGCTGATGAGCGTGGGCAGAGCACCGAACCTGGATATAGACTTTCCTGCAGAAGCACCCGAGATGGAAAAGGGCGCTGTGGTCATTGACGACCAGATGCGCACTTCCCTCAAGGGCATCTTTGCCATCGGTGACGTGACCGGAAAGCTGGCTTTGGCGCACACTGCATCCAAGCAGGGCTTGATGGTGGCAGAGCTGATCAAGGACGAATTTGAAGGCAAAGAAAGCCATATCCAGCCACTCAATTATGCCAATATCCCCCGTTGCACCTTCACCTCACCCGAGCTGGCTTCGGTGGGGCTTTCCGAAGCAGAGGCCAAGGAAAAGTATGGCGAGATCATCGTGGGTAAGTTCCCCTTCTCCGCCAGCGGAAAAGCAATGGCCATGGGTGATACCACTGGCTTTGTCAAGACTATCGCCCGTGCAGATGATGAGACGCTGGTGGGCATGCACATCCTGGGCCCTAATGCAGCCGAGCTCATCGGACAAGGGGCCATATTCATCTCCTTGGGAGCAAAAGCTAAGATGGTGGAAGAAGTGGTCTTCGCACATCCCACCCTCAGCGAATCCATCAAAGAATCAATCGAAGATATCCGAAAAATGTCGATACATAAAATCTAAAGGAGGTTTCACACATGCAGATTACCATTACTGCTCGTCACTTCGAACTCACCAAAGCCATCCGCGACTATGTGGAAACTGCTTGCCTCAAAGTAACTAAGTATTTTGACCACATCATCCACATGCACGTCACTTTGGCCCTCGAAAACAACCGCAACATCTGTGAAGTATCCATGCAGGCATCCAGATTTAACCTGCAAAGCCAAGCCGAAGCGATGGATATGTATTTATCCATTGACATGGCTTTGGAAAGGATCGAGACGCAGATCAAAAAGCTCAAAGACCGTGTGACCACCCACCAGAAAAGAGCTCTGAAGGAGCATTTTCAGACCTTCTCAAGAGCTTCAGACATCCTGGTTAATCAGCAAGATAGGGCTCGTAAAACTGTCAAAACCAAACGAGTAGTCCCGGAAATCATGGACGTCCAAGAGGCCATGGAAGCCATTGACGCCGGGACTGAGGAATTCCTCATCTTCAAAAACGTTGAGACAGATCGCCTTAACGTCTTAGTCAAGAAGGACGACGAACACTACAAGCTGTTTGAACCATAAATCCCAAAACACATATCTATGCACCCTCCGGTGTGACATCATGCCGGAGGGTGTGATTAAACCAAGTGGGGGAAGACATATGCGAGAACTAACAGTTAAACAACTCTTTGAGGACAAGCGCAAGGACTTCGCTCTTTCGCTGGTCACCGAGCCCCATACCATCAACAAAAGGATAGTCACGCCCTACTTCAACCGTCCGGGATTGGCTCTCGCAGGCTGGCTGGAGGTCTTCACTCCCGAACGCATCCAAATCTTTGGCGAGGCAGAAGTTCGCTACCTGCAAAGCCTCAAGGAACAACCCATGCTGGAGCGGCTCAGGGAGCTCTTTAAGATGGATATTCCCTGCGTGATCATCTCCAAAGGTCTCAGCCTCCCTCCCTCTGTCGAATACCTGGCCAACGATCTCAACATCCCCATCTTCTCCAGCAGGCTTTCCACCGTGCAGCTCATCTCGCAGATAAATCGCTATCTCATGGACGTTTTTGCCCTGGAAAAGACCATCCACGCCACCTTGGTCGATGTCTTCGGTTTGGGCATCCTGATCACCGGCAAAAGCGGCATCGGCAAAAGCGAATGTGCGCTTGACCTGATCTCCCGAGGGCACAGCTTGGTGGGCGATGATATGATCAACATGCGCAACCTGAATGATACGATCGTAGGCCGCAGCGGACGTGAATTTGGCCACTTTATGGAGATCAGAGGCGTGGGCGTGGTCAACGTGGAGAAAATGTTTGGTATAGAGAGAGTTAGACGTGAGAAGACCATTGATCTGCAGATCGAATTGATGCCTTGGCAAGAGAATACAGAGTATGAGAGAATAGGTCTTAAAGCTAATTATGTAGATCACTTAGGTGTTAAGCTCCCCATGATTTATCTACCGATTTCGCCGGGCAAAAACGTATCCGTCATAGTGGAAGTGGCGGCCATGAACCAGATCCTTAAAGGCTCAGGCTACGACGCTGCTGAGGACTTCAACCGCAAGATACACGAAGAGATACGCAAACAGACTCTGTTTAAAAAGGTGCAAGCAACAGAAAATGATCCAAAAGACGGTAACAGTAAATAGTGAACACGGCTTACACGCACGTCCTGCCGCTTTGATAGTGAAGGCGGCTACCAAGTTTCGCAGCGAGTTTTACATAGAAAGAGATGGCGTAAAGGTAAATGGCAAGAGCATCATGGGCGTGATGATGTTGGCAGCAGAGAATGGCGCTGTCTTGACGCTCATCGCCCAGGGAGTGGATGCAGAATACTTGATTGAGGAGGTCTCTTCCCTCATCGAAGGCGGTTTTAGGTTATAACATGATGAACGTTTTCAAGGCTAAAAGCATCAACCCCGGTATCTACATCGGCAAAGCAAGGTTTTTAGTCTCTAAAGCGCCCATCATTCAACATGACCATGTGACTGAAGACGAAGCAGTTGCTGAATTTGAACACCTAACCAGCTCCATTGATGTTGCCTTAGTTCAGGTGCGCCAGATATTGACCACTCTCCCAGACGACGGGCAGGAAAAGGAAATCTTCGAGACACAGGAGATGATTCTGGCAGACCCAGACATCCTGCTCAAGCTGGAAAACCTGGTGTTACAAGAACTGAATACCGCTCCCAGTGCAGTAAAGATCGCCTTTGACGAAGTAATCACCCACTTTGAAGGGATGCAAAACGACTTCTTTGCCTCACGTGCAGTAGACTATAAAGACGTGCAGCAAAGGCTTTTGGACATCCTTTTAGATGTTCATTCAGAACCCTTAGCTGCGTTTCAACCAGGTGAAGTGCTCTTCTGTCTTGAACCCAGCCCCACGCTCATCAGCAGCATGGCCTCCAAAGGCATTGGCGCTTGGGTGAGCCAAAAAGGTGCCTATACATCGCATGCAGCCATCCTTTCCCGTGGACTCAACATCGTGGCTATCACTTCCATTGCCGAGCTGGCTTTCAAGGTCAAAGACGGCCAGCAGGTGATCGTGGATGCCACTCAGGGCGAACTCATCGTCAATCCCGATGCCGCTACCCTTAAGCACTATGAAAAGCTCAAAAAAGCCATGGAAGCCTCCCTCCTCAAAGATCAAGCCCGCGCTTTGGAGCCCGCCATCACTTCCACAGGCAGAAGGGTGCGCATCAACGTCAACATTGAACTTCCCGAAGAAGCAGCTGCCCTTAAAGCCATGGGCGCTGAGGGGATAGGCCTCTTTAGAACCGAATTTCTCTATCTGGATCGCAGCAGCCTTCCGGATGAGGAAGAGCAGTTTCAGATCTATTCCTCGGTAGCCAAGGATATGGCTCCATTTCCAGTCACTATCCGCACCTTTGACCTCGGAGGCGACAAACTCTCGCACCTCATCCCTTTTGAGCCGGAAGAAAATCCCTTCTTGGGCTGCAGAGGCTTGAGATTCTCCCTTTTCAGACCCGACATCTTCAAGATTCAGATCAAAGCGGTGATGCGGGCAGCAGTGGAAGGCAATCTGCAACTGATGTTTCCCATGGTCAACGATGTGGAAGACCTGCTTGAGGCCAAGGAATTGGTCGCCGAATGCTCAGCAGAACTTGCAGAACAAGGCATCAAGCACAAAGCAGACATCCCCATCGGAGTGATGATTGAGATTCCTTCCGCAGCTCTTTGTGCCGACATCTTGGCTTCTGAAGCGGATTTCTTCAGCATCGGCACCAACGATCTCACCCAATACACCTTGGCCGTAGACCGCAATTCCGAGACCCTGAGCTATAAATATGCGCAGCACCATCCATCTGTGTTGAGATTGATCCAGATGGTGCTCAAAGCGGCTCGCAAAGCCGGTATCACCGTGGGCGTCTGCGGTGAAATGGCCTCCATTCTCCAGTATGTGCCACTGTTGGTTGGCTTGGGCTTGGAGGATTTGAGCGTGCAGCCAGCCAAAATCGCTACCATCAAGTCCATCGTGAGAAAGTGTGATCTCCATCTGGAAGAAATGGTGCAAAATGGCGATTTAGATCATCTTAACAAGGTGGAAAACCTCATCTATAATAAACTCAAAAACTACTATCAAGACTAAAAGGAACCCTGCCATGATCTCCTTCGACTACAAGAACTTACTTCACAGCACCAAGATACGCACCGGTATAGAGCCGGATCAACTCACCCTCATGCAAGAGGCTGTCGAAACTGCCCACGCTGAGATCCAACAAGACCGCCAGCAAAACATCTTAGGCTTTTACGACCTACCCGATCAAAACGTAGATCACATCACATCTTACATCGATTCACTTGGCGATCGCTTTGACACCATGGTGGTCTTGGGCATAGGTGGTTCCGCCTTGGGCAACAAAGCCCTCTATTCCGCTCTCAAAACAGCATCCATGCTCAAGCGTAAAGTATTGGTATATGACAACGTAGACCCCGTTTTTCTGGACGAAATCCTGGATGAAATCACGCTGGGTAGCACCATTTTCAACGTAATCACCAAAAGCGGCACGACCGCTGAGACTATGGCCAGCTATATGATCGTGGCAGAAAAGCTGCGCAAAGCCTTCCCGAACGACTACATAGCCCGCATTATCGTGACCACAGACCGGGAAAAGGGTTTCCTCCGTAAGTTGGTAAATGACCACGGCTATGCCTCTTTCATCGTACCGGACAACGTGGGTGGGCGTTTTTCCGTGCTTAGCGATGTTGGCTTGGTTTCCAGCGCTTTTGCCGGCATCGACATCAAGGCTCTGCTCAAAGGTGCAGCCGCCATGAGGAAGAGATGCGCAGAAGCCAATTTGATGAATAATCCCGCCTATCTCAATGGACTTTTGCACTACCTCTACATGAAGCAAGGCAAAAACATCAGTGTGATGATGCCTTACGCCAATTCACTCTACGACTTTGCGGATTGGTATAGACAGTTGTGGGCAGAGAGTTTAGGCAAACGCAAGGACCTGAAGGGCCGAGACATCTTCGTGGGCCAAACCCCCGTGAAAGCCTTGGGCAGCACAGACCAGCACTCCCAAGTGCAGCTCTACGTGGAAGGCCCCAATGATAAAGTGTTTACCTTCCTCAAAGTGGAACATTTCGCCGTTGACTACACTATTCCCAATCTGCATCTGGATAGGGAAGAGGTGAACTATTTGGGCGGCAAAACGCTGTCTCAACTGCTTAATGCAGAGGCACTTGCCACCAGCTACGCCCTCACCAGCGCAGGACGCCCCAACTGCACCATCTCCTTCCCGCAGGTAGACGAATTTCATCTGGGTGAATTCATCATGATGTATATGATCCAGACTGTCTTCACCGGCAAGCTGCTCCACATCAACCCGCTTGACCAACCCGGCGTGGAAGCAGGCAAAAACGCCACCTACATGCTGATGGGGAAAAAAGGTTACGAAAACTACCTGACAGATTTGAAGATAGACTAAACCAACGCCCTGAGCCAGCACCATCTGACACTCTTTGTGGAGTATTTGGCCTCGGCCTGCTTCCCGAAATCTGGCCAATTTCGTCTGCAGAAACACATCCCTCTATAATATACTCTGACGATGTTGCTGTGATGACGAAAAAGTGAAAAACTCAGTTCTATAACCGATTGGGGAGAAAGGAGATATGAGATCGTGCAAATATTGTCTCTTTCTTTGCTGGAGTGAAATACCGAAAACCAGTGATCATTTGCCAGTTGTGGGTTGTGAGCAGTGCCAAAACGTAGCTGGGATGAAGTGTTTTGAGAAGGAAAGCCATGAATTATCAGGCAAAAAGCTAAGGCTGGCTAACTTCATAATCCGTGCAAATTCGTGTAATTCGTGGGAAGTATAAATAGCCTAAAACTGCATGGATTGTAGCAAAGAATAATCGTTCCCCGATACTTGTGTCAGCTACTCATTACACAAAACTGGCAACTCACAACTAAGAAAAATGGCTGGGTAGGGAGGATTCGAACCCCCGGATGGCAGGGCCAGAACCTGCTGCCTTACCGCTTGGCGACTACCCAGCATCTCAAAGGCAAAAATAAAAGACCCCATGCAAGAATATTCTCCACTGTAGACGCTGTATGCGAATGCCTCCAAAGATGGTTTACATGGCTGGGCAGGGAGGATTCGAACCCCCGGATGGCGGGACCAAAACCCGCTGCCTTACCGCTTGGCGACTGCCCAGCATCAATATCTGGCGGAGAGGGTGGGATTCGAACCCACGGTGGGCTTTTGACCCACACACGCTTAGCAGGCGTGCACCTTCAGCCGGCTCGGTCACCTCTCCTTTATCAACAAAGGATCACACTATGCACGAAATAAAACTTGTGGCGGAGGATGAGGGATTCGAACCCCCAAGGGCAGAACCCGGCGGTTTTCAAGACCGCTGCCTTACCAGTTAGGACTAATCCTCCATCGGTTCAGTCCTTGAAACTGGAGGGGCTTTTTTTGTCAATCACTTTTTTTTAAAGAGGTAGCACTGTATGCAAATCAGGTAGTTTTGCGAGCAGAAATGCAGCTCACTAACAGCTCACTTGGCATCTAATTAGGGGGATGAAAGGAAAAGGCTAGAAATGAAAACAACGAACAGAAAGGTAGGGTAAAAGACTAAATGATGCAGTAGAGCCGGTGTGCCTTTGTCTGCCTTACTTAGCGCCCTGTACGGGCGGTCGCCGAACCGCCGTTTGCTGGGATGCTCGGGAAAATCAAACTGTATTTTATTGCGGTGGTATTGCAACATTGGTCGCTTCAGCGAGCGACTGTACATGGGTGGTTCAGCAATCGCCCCTGCTTAGCCGCCCGGTGATTACTCGGAGCCACTCGGGAAAAACCCGAGTATCTGCACGGCATCTCCCTGCGGGTAAGCAAGGGCGAGGTGGGTGGTGAGGAGGTAAATCCCCCGTAAAAAACCGAGAAATTATCGATATATTTGACTTTTTGAAAAGGTTCACCACTTTCTGAGCGCCTTCTCCGCCCAAACGTGTAACCTGCT
>JAKQWO010000064.1 GCA_029561955.1 Candidatus Cloacimonadota bacterium | reverse complement strand
AACCACAGGTAACGCACCGCCAGGCGCCAGCCGCGCACGCGCAAAATCAAAACATCGCGGTCGTTCTCGCTCATCGCTTTTCTCCCAGGTAAAACACCCAGAACCGCTGTAGATGCGGGCTTCGATCGCGCTACAATCACCGTGTGGGACTCCAACATCACCACTCTTATCGCAGCAGCGGTGCTCTATTATATTGGCTCCGGGCCCATACGTGGCTTTGCTGTCACCCTGACCATCGGTATCATAGGTTCGATGTTCTGCGCCATTGTGTTTGTGCGAGCCATCTTCGACAACCTGTTCCTGAAAAGCAATAAAGAGACGATGAGTATTTAGGAGGAATCATGAGAATGTTTAAAAATGCAAAGGTCCCCTTCGTTAAAAGCCGCAAAATCTCTTATGTCATCTCAGGGATATTGATGTTAGTCAGCTTGATCGCCTTGATTGCAAATGGCCTCAACTGGAGCGTGGACTTCACCAGCGGTGTATCTGCCAAGATCAACCTTAAGGCCAAAGATCCCAGCGTACCTACCCTGAAGGTAGGAGAACTGAGAAACACTTTGAGGATAAACGGGTTCCCTGAGGCGGACATTCAGAACATCGGCGAGGCAAGTGACGCTCTCTTCTTGATCAAAATGAAAAGCAAAAGGGACACAGATGAGGTAAGTGGCGACGCCAAAGACCGCATCATTGAGATCATCCAGACTAACTTCCCTCAGTATGTGGAAGGTAAAGATATGAAAACAGAAGTGGTAGAGGAGTTCTACGTTGTTGGCCCCAAAGTAGGTGGCGAGCTACGCTCTCAAGCCCTGGTCGCAGTTCTGATTGCCTTGGTACTCATGATCATCTACATCTGGTTCCGATTTGAGCTAACCTTCGGTGTGATCGCCATATTTGCCCTGTTCCACAACGTCTTCATCACCATCGGTGCTTTTGCCATCACGGGTAAAGAGATGACTTTCCAGATCATCGCCGCATTGCTCACCATCGTGGGTTATTCCATCAACAACACGATCGTGATCTTTGACCGCATCCGTGAAGAGCTCAGATTGAACCGTGGTGAAGCTCTGCCTCCGCTGTTTGACCGTGCGATCAATGCTACCCTGAGCCGTACAGTCATCACCACGCTCACCACCCTGTTCAGCTCGGTGGCTCTGCTGCTCTTCGGTGGCTCGGTGTTGCATGACTTTGCCTTTGCCATGACCCTCGGTGTGATCTTGGGAACCTTCTCTTCCATCTTCATCGCCAGCCCCTTGGTTTTGGATATCTTCATCCTCACCAAGAAGGAAAAGAAGAGCGTGAAGACACTCACCAAGAAGAAACGTTAATCATTACAGACAGATAAATTGAAGCCGCCCATTTCGAAATGAGCGGCTTCTTCTTTATGGCGACATAAGGAGCTCAAGTGAAAACCAATACATCGCCCTCTTCTTTGAGCCAGCTATGTTTTACCTGGCCCACATAAATCGTATGATCGCCGCTGCGAACCTGTGTCACTACCTCGCATTCAAACACCGCCTTAGCCTGCGTGAGAACCGGCAAGCCTCTAAGCTTCCCTTCAATAAATTCAACCTTGTTAAGCTCGAATTTATCCGTATCCGCTCCGGTAGTAGAGCCGACAGACATGCACAAGTCCTTCATCTCTGAAGCGGGAAACACGAGGTTGAAGTAGGGATTTGCTTCCAGACACATGTGGCTGAAACGGCTGTGCCCGATAGAAATAGCGAACATGGGTGGCCTGATCGAGGTGCGCATAAACCATTCAAGTGTGATCAGATTGAATGATCCATCATGCTTTTGAGTGACGGCCAATGCCACCTTTGATGGCCTGTGCACCTGATTGTAGGCTATACTAAACTCTGCAGTCTTCATGTTAGTCTCCTGTCTAAGGTTTTCGGCGGTTCAGTGACCGCCGCTACGTTATCGTCAATACCCGTCGATCTTCAGCTCTTCCAAAGCCTCTTGAACCGCCAGTACCACGGGTTTTTGGTTTTCTCTGACCTCGCCTCTCAGGCCAAGAATCTTCTCTTTGATGCCTGCTTTTCCATAGATGGCAGCCAAAACCGCCTCATCCAAAAGCGCATCAAACCAATGTAGGACCTGATCTTTACGGCGAGACAGGAACATGGAGCTATCCTTGGTATTAGCGATGAATTCATCAATCTTCTCTGAGATGGCGTCGAGTCCCGTTCCTTCCAAAGCGGAACAAAGCAGCGTCTGGCTCTGCCAACCTTTGGTGCTGGGCTGAATGTAGTGTAAGGCATGATCCAGCTCAGCTTTAGCCATCCTGGCAGCCTGGACATTGTCACCATCTGCTTTATTGACGATAATCAGGTCACTGAGCTCCATGATGCCTTTTTTGATGCCTTGCAGCTCGTCTCCTGCACCGGCGATCTGGATGAGCATAAAGATGTCCACCATGCTGCGCACCGTGATTTCGGATTGTCCCACGCCCACGGTTTCGATCAGGATGGTATCATATCCGGCAGCTTCGCAGAGCAGCATCGACTCCCTCGTCTTGCGTGCCACACCTCCCAAAACTCCGGAGCTGGGCGAAGGCCGGATGAAAGAATGTTCACTGCGACTCAGCTTTTCCATCCGCGTCTTATCTCCTAAGATGCTTCCTTGCGAGATGCTGGAGCTGGGGTCAATAGCGAGGACGGCCACCTTCTTACCTTGCGAGATCAGGTAGCAGCCAAAGCTTTCGATAAAGGTGCTCTTCCCCGCTCCGGGAACACCTGTGATGCCGATCCTGATGGAAGAACCGGTATGGGGCAAGATTCTTTTGATCAGTTCTTGCCCCATAGCGAAATGGGAAGCCGAATTACTTTCGATCAGAGTAATGGCTCTGGAGAGCATTGCGCGGTCTCCACGCAGAATTCCTGCCTGCAAGGTGTCCAGATCATACCTGCTCTTGGATTTGCGCCAGGGAGCTGTGGTTGTAGCCGTTTCAGCCGCCTTGGGGCTCATCACTCTGGAGGCATACTCCGGGCCTGCACCTTCAGGAATCCATTCCGGTTTGCGTCTGTTCAATCTATTCTTCCATTAGCTTTTGCATGAGGATGGTAGCGGCTTCAGGCAGCCTGGTTCCAGGGCCGAAGATAGCCTTTGCACCGTTTTCCAAGAGGAAGTCATAATCCTGAGGTGGGATCACTCCTCCCACGATTACGATGATGTCTTCACGGCCATACTTCTTGAGCTCTGCTATCAACTGAGGCAGCAGCGTCTTATGTCCTGCAGCCAGTGAACTCATGCCCACGATGTGCACGTCATTTTCCACTGCTTGGCGGGCTGTCTCTTCCGGAGTCTGGAACAAGGGGCCAACATCCACGTCAAAGCCCATATCGGCATAAGCAGTAGCCACCACTTTGGCTCCACGGTCGTGTCCATCCTGCCCCATTTTGGCAACCAATATCCTGGGTCTGCGTCCTTCTTTTTCCGCAAAGGCATCCGTCAAAGCACGCACTTTTTCTATATCATCTGTCATGGTATACTCGCTTCTATAAACGTTGTTGATCAGCTTGGTTGTCGCTTGATGGCGTCCGAAAGCCTTTTCCATGGCGTCGGAGATTTCGCCCAAAGAGGCTCTGTTTCTCGCTGCTACGATGGAGAGCTCTAACAGGTTTCCTTCACCGGTCTCGGCGCATTTGGTCAGAGCAGCCAAGCTTGCCTGGCACTTGGCCTCATCTCTTTGAGCTCTGAGCTGTGCCAATCTCGCCAATTGCGCTTCACGAACTGCGGTGTTGTCCACTTCCAGGATTTCCATGGCGTCTTCTTTTTCCAAGCGATACTTATTCACACCCACGATCACTTCTGAGCCGGAGTCAATCTTGGCTTGACGTCTGGCAGCCGCTTCTTCGATGCGCATCTTGGGCAATCCGGTTCCGATCGCCTTGGCCATACCGCCCAGCTCTTCCACTTCCATGATATGCGCCCAAGCGCGGTGCATGATCTCATCCGTGAGAGATTCCACATAATATGAACCCGCCCAAGGGTCTATGACCTTGGTGATGTAGGTTTCATTTTGCAGATAGAGCTGAGTATTACGGGCGATACGGGCACTGAAATCAGTAGGCAGAGCGATGGCCTCATCCAGCGAGTTTGTATGCAAGGATTGGGTATGCCCAAGCGTTGCGGCCAGGGCTTCGATGCAGGTGCGTGCCACGTTGTTGTAGGGATCCTGCTCCGTGAGACTCCAGCCGGAAGTCTGAGAGTGGGTTCTCAGCGCCAAAGACTTAGGATTCTTGGGCTCAAACTGATTGATGATCTTAGCCCAAAGCATCCTGGCGGCGCGCATCTTGGCGATCTCCATAAAGTAGTTCATCCCCTGACCCCAGAAGAAGGAAATCCGGGGTGCAAAGTCGTCGATATCGATGCCAGCCTTGAGGCCGGTGCGCACATATTCCCAGCCATCAGCAAGCGTGTAAGCCATTTCTAAGTCAGCAGTTGCACCTGCTTCGTGCATGTGGTAACCGCTTACGCTGATGCTGTTGAACTTGGGCATGTTCTTGCTGGTATAGGCAAAGATGTCAGCGATGATGCGCATGGACGCTTCAGGTGGATAGATATAGGTATTGCGCACCATATACTCTTTAAGGATGTCGTTTTGGATGGTTCCGGTAAGCTGTTCCGGCTTGACGCCTTGCTCTTCGGCAGCCACGATATAGAAAGCCATGATGGGGATCACCGCTCCGTTCATGGTCATGGAAACGCTCATCTTATCCAGCGGAATAGAATCGAAGAGAATCTTCATATCCAGAATTGAATCCACTGCGACACCGGCTTTTCCCACGTCTCCGATCACCCTTTGGTGGTCTGAGTCGTAGCCACGGTGCGTAGCCAGGTCAAAAGCCACAGAGAGCCCTTTCTGACCCATAGCCAAGTTTCTACGGTAGAAGGCGTTAGTCTCTTCAGCAGTGGAGAATCCAGCATATTGACGAATCGTCCAAGGACGTTGCACATACATCGAGGGGTAAGGGCCTCTCAGATAAGGAGCAAAGCCACTCAGGAAGTCCAAGTGCTGCATCTTATCCAGGTCTTTTGCCTCATAAAGTGCCTTCACATCTATCTGTTCGTTTGTTTTCCACAAGGGCAGTTCAGCTTTTTTCACCGTCTTCCCAACGGCAAAATCTGGTTTGATTTTTGTAAGATCAGGTATCACAGTTCCACCCCCATTTTATTGATGATTTGTTTATTGGTTTCGTAGGCGTTTGCACGGATATGGATGAAGACGTCCACTCCGGCTGCTTGATAGCTTTCCACCTTATCTTGAGGGTAGCCCGCAAGGATGATGATGGGAGCATGAGGAAGCTGCTTCAAGCCTTGGCAGAGCACGGGAACCAGCTCCTCATAAAGCGCATCCGTGCTGCAAATGCACACCGCTTTGGCCTTGCTCTCCGCAGCAGCTTGAATCGCTGCTTCGCAAGTTTCATAGCCGGCGGGATTGATAAGTTCAAAACCGGACATCTGGAAGAAGGCAGAGGAAAAGTCCGCTCTGGCCTTGAAATCCAGCACCTTACCCATATTCAAAAGATGAATTACCGGCTTCTGCGGCAGTGCTTCGATAGCCTGTCTCAGGGCTTCCACTTCCTGCACATTGCGCAAGCGTGGATACTCACGTAATTGAATCTCCCAGCCCAAAGCCTTAGCCAGCTCTTGGATTGTAGCTCCATGCTGCCATGCTTTGATCAAAGCCTCAAAGAGCTTATCTGCGTCATCTTCAACAGCTTTCAGCTCAGCGAGATCGAGTCCGCTCTCTGTCTCAGCCACCACCGTAGCAGGTTCTTCAGCTTCGACAAGCTCAATTGTATCTTGCGGATTGGCAAACATATTCACGCCGACTTTTACATCTCTACGTGAATTGACCATATCTATCCGCTTACGTGCCAAAACGTTCAGTTCTTCATGCAGCTTGCCGGATTCTGTGTATTTCTCAAAGCCGCCGTCTGTCTCGATCGCCTGCATCTTCTTCCAGCTCAAGTTACAAAGCTCAGCCACCAGGCTCTCAATATACCAGCAGCCACCTGCAGGGTCGATCACTTTGCTAAAGTGTGATTCTTCATTGAGGATCAGTTGTTGGTTTCTGGCAATGCGAGCGGAAAAGTCATCGACCGGCTTCAGCGTGCTGTCAAAGGCTGAGATTTCCATGCTGTCCACCATGCCCACTATTCCGGCAAAGCCTTCAGTGGTGGTGCGTAACATATTGACCCACACGTCATAACGGCTCTTGTTGAATGAAGAAGTCGCCGCATGGATGTGAATCATCTGGCTCTCTTCGTTACCGCCATAATTCTTGATCAGTTCAGCCCAAAGCATCCTTGCAGCCCTGATTTTGGCGATTTCCATAAAGAAATTGGAGCCTAAAGAAAGCTTGAGTATAAAGCTGGGTGCGATGTCATCTATCTTGGCTCCGCGCTGGATCATCTCTTTGAGGATATTGTGGGCAGCCGAGAGGAAGTAGGCCAGTTCTTCCGTCGCACTGGCTCCCATGGCTTCGTATTTGTAGCTATCCAAAAGGATTGTCTTCATTTGGGGAGAGTGCTTCTTTCCCATGAACTGCATCTGGTAAAGCGTGTCATAATCCGGCACCTGATCCAGGAAAGGATCGCAGGCTACGGCACCGGTCAGCTCGTTCAGCGGCATCTCATTTTCTTCTGCCCAAGCGTAGAGCATACTCTGCAAGAGCAGCATGCTCCGATTGCCCAACATCATGATGGGAATAGCTCTAAGTTCTACACCTTGCAGGGCTTTGCTCAGCTCTTCGAGGTTGTTCACTCTCAAGCCTCTTGAAGCAGTGGTATCAGCCTTAGCTTTCAAGGTATCAGGATTTATCTTTATATTAGCGGCTCCCAAGCCTCTTTGCAGCTCGTGGAGCAGGATACTGTTGAGCTCGTTTGCATCCGGCTCATCCTGTCTTTGCGCCACGATCCAAGATTGCTTGATAAAGCCCTCTGCATCGCTGCCTCTAAGGTAGGGAGCCTGTCCGGCAGTGCTTTCCAACCAGGGCTTACCTTGCAGGTCTTCACGTGTATAAATGGGTTTTAAGGTGATGCCTTCGTAGGTTTTGGTGCGCATCACTTTGTCAAAATCTGCACCCTTGAGGCTGTCTATCACCGCTTGTTTCCATTCTTCCAAGCTGTGGAGCTCAAACTCACTGCGCAGATCAAGATCGTTTTTCGTCTTAGAATCCACTTAAGGTTCTCCTTTTATCGTCTCGTTTTTTTATTTCTCAATCAGTGCTTCCACCGGCTTCATTCCATAAGGCGAGCCTTGTTCGATGGCGTTGAGCACCGCTCCACCACCGGTGAAGAAATAGTAGCTGTCATCTTTTGAAGCTGCAGCAAAGATTTCTGGCAAAAGCGTCTTAAAATCCTGAATGGTGTCTCCACCACCGTAGATCTTCAGTGCCTTCTTGTTTTGATCAATCAGGGAATACATGGCAGCCGTGCCCTCATCAAAGAGGCTGGTCAAGCCCATCACGGCATTGATGAAGATGGTGGATGCCTGCATAAACACATCCTTGATCTTCTGATCTGTAAAAGCAACAGGCGCAGCATCCAAGATATAGCCAAGCTCAGTGCCAGCTTCCAATTCCGCCGGTTTGACGAATCTCCAAGAGCCGTCGGTGCGCTCATCAAAGCTATCGGATTCCACTACAACCTTAGGCTCTATGATACGAGAAGCTTTTTCACCAATCTCGGCAGCAAACTTGGCAGCCTGAGCGATGTCTTCCTCACCCACACCCTTGATCTTCAGCCCATATTTATGAGCCAACCAAGCGTTGTAGATCACGCCACCTAACACTAAGTAGTCACAGGTCTTAATCAAGCTGGAAAGAGGCCCGATCTTGGTGTCAAACTTGGCGCCAGCGACCACAGCGACCATGGGACGCTTGGGCTGCAAAACGGCATCCAGATTTTCAATTTCGGCCATCATCAAAAGCCCCGCATAGGAAGGCAGGTATTTGGTGATGCTATAGGTGCTGGCATGCGGTTGCCAAGAGCCAAAGGCATCATTTACATAGAGATCGGCATAAGAAGCCAGATCTTTGGCAAAAACATCCTCTGTGCCATCCTTGGCTTCCTCTCCCTTAAACCAGCGGGTGTTGGGAAGATAGACGTATCCCGCTTCGCCACTTTTTAGTTTTACAACAGCATCGGCCAAGGGCGAAAGATCGGTGATGCCAAATTCATCCTGCGCCTGCATCTGAGGCACAAAACCTTTGAGAGAAAGCTGCTCATCCAGATACTTAACGATGGGCGTTACGGCATCGTCTTCACTCATCGTGATTTTACCTGTCTGCTTGTCCTTGGGACGCCCCACGTGCGTCATCACTATGGGCAAACCGCCCGCCTTGAGGATTCTCTGTAGGGTAGGAATAGACCTATCAATCCTCATCGTGTCTTTGATCTTACCTTTTTTCACTACGTTGTGATCCATGCGGATCAACACCACTTTGCCTTCCAATTGGCAATCTGGGACTACTGGAACACGAGAATTACTCATTTTGATCTCCTATTATGTCTTATATTTAAAATATGATGTTATATAGAGTTAAGTTTCAGATGGAGCCTGAATAGGCCACCGAAATAAAGCTTTGGGTTATTAAAGATGACAGCCAAATTCCGTCAATGCTTTTCTTTAACTATATTGTGGAAGCAGCTACTAAAAGCTGTCCAACTCACGCTGATTTGGCCCAGATAATGTGGTAGACGGGACAGTTTTTTGATCGCTACGGCAAGCGAACATACATGAGTGACCGTACTACGGCGGTTCAGCGAGCGCCCGTACATGGTCGGTCTGGCGACCGACCCTACCTCTTCCTTGCTTAGCCGCCCGGTGATTACTCGGAGCCACTCGGGAAAAACCCGAGTATCGCCACGGCATCACCCTGCGGGTAAGCAAGGGCGGGGTGAGCTTCGCTCGTAGTTGTGAGTTATGAGATGTGAGTCACAGCCGAGTATAGATGGGAAGCGGTGTTTTGAAGGATGTATGTCCATGGGTTACGGTTAAAATACCAGCGACCGTACAGCGATGATTCAGAGACGGACTGTACGAAAGTAGTTAGCCCCTTTAATCCGTGTAATTCGTGGGAAAAAACCTTTCAAAAGCGAGATGTTTTCGAGACATTTGACTTTTGGGAAAGGTTCACCTCTTTCTGGGAGGCTACTCCGCCCAAACGTGTAACCTATTGGTATCCTATGCCATTCCTGCTCATTGGAGCAGGAGCCAAGCAGGGGCGGGGCAGGGAAGCCGCATAAACAGCGAATTTGAGGGGTATCAAAAACAGCCGTTTCACGTTACTTTTTTCCGTGCAGAGGTCAATTATTTCAGAAAGACCCACTTTTTCCGGTGCCCGGCCACACCAATAAACGCCTACTATTTTAGTAGGTGATTGGTTGGGTGAAAAACCGAGGCTTGAGGGATCGCCTCATTTATCATTGACTAAAAACACAGCTTGATTATTCTGATCTCAACAGACGATTGGGAGATTTAAGATGAAATACAAATATGCCGTTATTACCGATGTCGGCAGCACAGCCACCAAGGCCATCCTGTTGGACATCAGCTCGCAAATACCTGCACTCGTGGCGCTTGCGTCGCATCCCACCACGGTGGAATTGCCTCAAAACGATGTGTGTATGGGCATCAGGGAAGCCTGCAAGGCTTTGGAGGAAAAGGCTGGCATCCAGCTTTTTGAGGATGCGGAAGGGCTCAATTTCCTGCCAGAAGTTCAGTATTTGAGCAGCAGTTCTGCGGGTGGAGGCTTGCAGATTTTGGTGATCGGTCTCACGCTGTTTGATTCCGCCAGCAGCGCACAGCGAGCCGCTTATGGAGCTGGAGGCGTGATCCTGGATACCTTTGCCATCAACGATGGGCGTCAAGCTGCGGAGCAGATGATGGCGATGCGTAACCTGCATCCGGACATGATCTTATTGAGCGGCGGCACGGATGGAGGTGCTCTGAGCAGCGTGCTGAGGTTGGCCGAAATCCTAAGGGTGGCAAAACCGCTGCCAAAATACGAAACAGACACGCCAATTCCTACACTTTATGCAGGGAACAGCGAGGCTGCCGACTTGGTTAAGAAGATGATAGGCAAGGATTTCGATCTGCACATCCTGCCCAATCTCCGTCCCAAGATGGATGTGGAAAACCTGGCTCCCACTCAGGAAACAATCCGCGATCTCTTTATGGAAAATGTGATGGAAAGAGCGCCCGGATACTATAAGCTAAAGCAGATCACACAAGGAGACATCATCCCCACTCCCTTGGGCGTTTTGAATACTCTGAGCCTCTTTGACCGGCAGGCGCAGCGCAATATCTTTGCCTTCGATGTGGGAGGTGCTACCACAGACGTGTTTTCTCAGATTCAGGGTCATCTACAGCGCACCGTAAGTGCAAATTTAGGTATGAGTTACAGTGCTTTGAATGTGCTCAAAGAAAGCACGGAAGAAGGCTTTATGAATATGTTGGGTGAGGGATTCACCGCCGATGATGTGCGTAACTATATTGGAAATAAATGTCTTAACCCCACTCTGTTGCCAATGACAGAGGCAGAGAAGCAGATCGAGAAGACCTTAGCCACTCAAGCCATCCGTTTGGCCTTAATCCGGCATCAGGAGATGCACTTCAACCAAGAGAAGATCGGCTTTTTGGAGCGAGTGACCAGCAATGATGTGGATGGCTTTGACTTTAAGTTCAATTACCAGGTCTATGAGAAGAGATATCAGTTTCAGCAGAGTGACATTGATTTGATCATTGCTTCGGGCGGCGTTTTTGCACATTTAGATGACCCGCTTGATGCGGCGCTGATTGTCATCAACGCTATCAGCCCCAAAGGGATCACGGAAATCAAGATAGATAAGGATTTCATCAGCCCTCATATCGGCGTCTTGAGCGAAGCAAATCCCGAAGTCGCATCCCTTCTTTTGGCTCAAGACTGCCTGCAAAGTGTGGCTTGGCACATCGCCCCCATCTTCACCAAAGGACAGAAAAAAGCCTTCCTCAGCTACAAGGTAAATGGTGTGGATAAGCAATTGCCAGCAAACAGCTTGATGATCTTACCTGCCGGTGAGAAAGAGATAACTTTCCAGCTTTCTGCGAGCGTGAATCTTGGAAATTCGAAACATAGCCAAGGCATGAGCACATGTCTGCCCGTGATCTTGGATAGCAGAATCCACAAAAGCAACGCACAACCTCTTACGACGGCACCAGATATGCGCATCACGGAGAGAATAATAGACCCCAGCTTTCAACCATCAGCCCTTTACGAGCGTCAGGTGCGTTTGCCATACAAGGGTGAGACTCATCTCTCGGTAGGGCAAGCAGTTGAGCCACAGGACATCGTTGCCACCAATCGCTATAATCCACCGCGCCTGTTTATCGTAGATGGCTTTAGCAAGTTTGGTGGTTTGAGCGAAGAGGTGATCAAGAGCTCTTTTCGCATCAAGCTCCATGATGAGGTGGATTTTGACGAGCAGATCGCAATAGTGCCGGATGACCCAAATTGGCCGTCTTATCTGCGTAAGAGCTGCACCATCATCAGCCCTATCAGAGGCAAGGTGGAGATGATGGATTATCACACGGGCTTGGTGGTGCTCTCCGAAATCCAAGATTATAGCACCAGGCCTACAGCGATAAATCTGGCCACGGCCCTGGGTGTAAAGCCCAGGCAGGTAGGACGTTACCTGAACAAAATAGTGGGAGATTTTGCCTATAGGGGCGATGTGATAGCCAGTCGCAAGGCCGCGGGCGGTTTTAGTTTTGTGAAGGCACCGCAGACGGGAAACGTTACACATTTTGACAGTAAAACTGGCATGATAATCCTGCAATACAAGACCACACCCATAGATTTCTTGGCCCACGTTCGAGGTGAGGTTATTGAGCTGCAGCCCGAAGAATCGGTCACTTTGCGCTATGAGGCAAAGAGACTGGAAGGCAGCTTGGGAGTGGGAAAAGATAGCAGCGGCACCTTGCTTTGCATCGACAGTGCGGCAGCGATCCAAAATCTGGATTTGAAAGGCAAGCTGATCGCCTGCTCTTTTGCGCCTGACTTGGAGATGCTGAATGCCTTGAAAGAGCAGAAGATAGCCGGCTTGATCTGCAGCGGTATGGATGAGAGAACCCTCTGTGAATTTGTAGGACAAGAACTGGGTGTAATCAATACAGGAAATGAGCAATTAACATACTCTATCCTGATTCTCAAGTCTTTTGGAAACCAGGTGATGTCAGACTCACTCTGGCAACAACTCAAAGCGAATGAGGGAAAACATGCCTATCTGGCGCCTCATACCAGGATTAGAGCAGGAGTGGTGAGACCTTTCCTGGACTGCCAGGTTTAAGCTTCTGCTCTCCAAGTAGTTTCAAAGGTAGCAGCTAAGATACCTTGAGACGGCGTGCAATGCTTGTGGGATAGACAGATAGATGATCCGTAACCGGAAGTCATCTGATGCAAAAACGCTGTTTATCTGATGGCGGTATAAAAAACACTTGCCCAAATTGGGCATCTTAAAAAGATGGCTCCTCAATACCAATAATTTAACCCTAATTGGAGGATATACATGCTTGACGACCTCAGAAAAAGACAGAAAGTGGTCATTTACATCGTGGCAGCAGCCTTTATCTTGACAGGTGCTGGTGGCACGATTTTCGGCCTTAGAGAAGGCCTTTTTGGACGCGGACGCTATGTGGGAAAGGTGAATGGTAGCAAGATTACCGTTCAGGAATTTCAAAACAAGGTTGCGGAAATCACGGAGAGATATCGTAACCAAGGTCAACAGATTGACGACAGTTCTCGTAGTTGGATATCAGGCTCAGCCTGGGATGAGCTGGTCAATGAAAAGCTTTGGGAGCAGCAGATCAAGAAACATCGGATCAAAGTCGCCAACGACGAGCTTCTCACCGAGATTCAAAACAATCCTCCTCAAGAATTGATGCAAAATGAGCAGCTTCAGACCAATGGCGTTTTCGACAGAAGAAAATACATCGAAGCTCTCAAGAATGACGTGCAGTTTTACGCCATTATGGAAGACTACATGCGCAGTTATCTGCCGCGCAAGAAGCTGCAGGACAAGATCAAAAAAGATGCCAAGATCACCATGGACAGCCTCAAGGTAGAGTATACCAAGGAAAATGACAAAATCAACGGTAAAGCTTTGTGGTTTGACTACAATAAAGCAGATTCGGTCTACGTGAGCGATGCCGAGGTTAAAAACTATTATAACAAAAACAAAGAGACGGAATACAAAAAAGGCCCTGCTTCCAGGATCAAGTATCTGATGTTTGAAGTGAAAGCCAGCGATCGGGATTACAGCTTGGTAAAATCCGATATGGATGCGCTCTATCAACGCATCATGAAGGGCGAAGATTTTGCCACCTTGGCAGAGACCTATTCCGAAGACCCGGGTTCAGCTCAGAATGGCGGTGCCTTGGGCGAATTTGGCAGAGGACAGATGGTACCGGAATTTGAAAAGGCAGCCTTTGCGCTCAAAGCCGGCGAAGTGTCCAGACCTGTGCGTTCAGATTTTGGCTGGCACATCATCCGCTGCGATGAAGTGGTGGCCACAGGCCCAGAAGCCAAGATCAAGGCCTCGCACATCCTGATGAAAGTAGAGCCTTCAGATCAGACCCATCTCGAGGTCGAAGCCAAGGCAGAAAGAGCCCAGCAGATAACCAAGAAAAAGGGCATCGATGCCGCGGCGAAAGAGCTGAAGATGGAAGTGATGGAGGGCAATTGGCAGCCTCATGATCAGGAAAACATCGCCGGATTTGGCAACCTGCCTGAGCTGCGTGAATTCATGCTCAAAAAGAAAGAAAAATCCGTGTCTAACGTGATCAAAGACAGAAACGGACGCTACATCGTAGCCTATCTTACAGACAATAAAAAGGTCTATTATGAAGACTTTGAGACCATCAAGCTGCAGATCAAATTCAAGCTGGAAAAAGAGAAGAAGATCGCCGACGTGGAAAAGAAAGCCCAAGCCTTCTTGAGCAACACCACTCCTCCAGAATACTTTAGCAAAGGCGTGGCAGCCGGCTGGACTTTGGTGGAGCTCAAAGGACACAAACACAAGAGCTATATCAATGAAATACACGCCATTAGCGAAGAATTCACCCAAGCTGCTTTGAAACTGAATACGGGGCAATACAGCACCTTGGTGAAGACCAAGGAAGGCCCCTTCGTGATCTGGGCAGAAGAGAGAATCAAACCCAATATGGCCGCTTTTTCCAAGGATAAGGACGAGCAGAAAAGACTGCGTGATAAGCTGGAAAATGCCGCTTTTGGCCGCTGGTTTGAACAGACTAAGAAAAACGCTAAAATCGTGGACAATAGAAGCTATTTCGGATTTTAAAGGATAGATAAATGAGTAAATTGATGACCGGTGTGAGTGGTGTGAGGGGCGTTTTTGCCCAGAGTCTGGATCCCTTTGTCGCCATGCGCTTTGCCGCTCGCTTTGGCGAGTTTATCAAAGCGGATAAACCCAAAGCCACCATCGTGGTGGGAAGAGATAGTCGCACTACCGGTCAGGTGATGAAGAATGCGATAATTTCAGCTCTGATGGGCGTGGGGTGCGATGTGATTGATATCGGCATCGTGGCTACGCCCACAGTGCTGCTCAATGTGCAGCGCTTTGGGGCTGATGGAGGCATTGCCATCACCGCATCACACAATCCGCCGCAGTGGAATGCGATGAAGCTGATCGACTCCGACGGTATGTTTTTATCGCCACAGCGCTCTGCCGCATATCTTGGTTCAATTGACGAGCCCATCCAATGGCAAGATTGGCAGCATGTGGGAAAATGCAGATTTCAGGACGATGCCATTCGCTATCATGTAGATAAGATTCTGAATATCAGCTACCTGGATGTGGAGCAGATCCGCTCCAAACGCTTCAAAGTGGTGGTGGATAGCGTCAACGGTGCCGGTGGCCTCATCTCCCCCATTCTTTTGAATGAGCTGGGCTGCGAAGTGGTGCTGATCAATGAAGAGCCCAGCGGACACTTTGCGCATCCAGCAGAGCCTCTGAACGAAAACCTGAAACAACTGGAAGAGGCGGTAAAACAGCATGGAGCAGAACTCGGCTTTGCCACCGATCCGGATGTGGACAGGCTCTCCATTGTGAATGAACATGGCGAGTGCATCGGTGAAGAGTTGAGTGTGGTTTTGGCACAACTGTTTGTGCTGCCTAAACATAAGGGCGACATCGTGGTTAACCTCAGTTCATCCATGCTGAGCGATGATGTGGCTGCACGCTTTGGCGTGAAAGTTCATAGGACTAAGGTGGGCGAAATCAACGTGGGCAAGAAGATGCAGGAGCTGAAATCTCCCATCGGTGGAGAGGGAAATGGCGGCATCATCTGCCCTGAGGTCAATTACACGCGTGATGCAGTTGCGGGTATGGCTCTGATCTTGGGCTTGCTGGCTCAAAGCGGTAAAACGGTATCAGAATGGCAGGCAGAGTTGCCCAAATACTATTTTGCCAAATCCAAGATGGAAGTGGAACCCAAACTGATAGGTAGCATCATGGACAAAGTGCCGAAGCTCTTTGCAGAGCACAAGATAGATACTCAGGATGGCGTGAAGGTGATCGCCAAAGATTCGTGGGCACATATCCGCAAAAGCGGCACAGAGCCGATCATCAGGATCTATGTAGAAAGTCCTGATCCCGCACGAAGCGAAGCTATCTGCAACGATACGATAGAAAAGCTCAAAAAATAGTCCACATTGCCGATTTTCCCCTCTAACTGCCGCTGGTTTTGATTTGCTGAGTCGGTGTTGGACGAGGATATGAAAAAGAATCAACATAGGGAGTTTAAAAATGAGAAGAGTGTTTATAATCATGTTTGCGCTGCTGCTGGCACTGATTGCTGGCTGCGACAGGGATGCCACCGTTGTATCACGCAATATCAGCAAGGATGCCGACCAGTTCAAGGTGCGCCGGCGTGTGATCTTTTATAACGCTATCACCGACCAGATTATGTTTGAAATGGTAGGCAACCTGAGCATTGACACGAGTGAGAATCACAAAGAGCTTGCAGTGACCGTGAAGCTGGGAGAGAATGAGTATCGCAAGCATTACCTTGGTCTCAGCGACAATGTCACCTACATAGTGGAGCAGCTTGATTACAGCGATGTCAGCCGCTACCACTACGAACTGGTGTTCAAGCCTCAGAGTATTCTGCCTGCAACGATAGACATTGAATAAGGGCAGCCTTGGCTGTTTCTGATCATATATAGTTACGCACGAAGGTGCGTAGCTTTTTTTGTTTTACACCCGAAGCATACGATTAAACTCAAGATTGCAATTGTCTGTAAGTCAATAGGTAGACCATTTCTGGTAGAAATCCATTCAGAAAAAGTAAAACATTGATTGACATATTGGCAAGCTTCAAAAAAGTGGGATCAAACGAATTATCAAGCTGGAGAAAATCAAATGTCAGATCAGTTGCAAGACCTTTTACAGCGAGTGTATCAGGAAGGCGTCCAGAAAGCCCAAGCTGAAGCAGAGCGGTTAATTAACGAAGCTCAAGCCAAAGCTGATGATACTGTCTCCAAAGCTAAAGCCGAAGCAGAAATAATCGTGAGTGATGCTCACACCAAAGCTGAAGAACTCAAAAAAAACTCAGAAACAGACCTTAAGATGGCTGCTTCTCACACGTTAAACAGCGTAAAACAACAATTGGTAGACATCATCCTGCTCAAAGCATTGGATGATCCCACCAAAGCCGGCTTTTCGGATCCCGCATTTCTCAAAGAAGTTATCCTGAAGACCTTGGATGCTTGGAAAGCCAATAATGCTGAAGGAGTTATCCAGATCAGCGAATCCATGAAAGGCAAGCTCGATGAAGGCTTTTTGGGCTCTTTGGGCTCCAAACTTCAAGGTAAGCTCCAGGTGGAGTTCAGCCCCACAATGAAGCATGGCTTTAGCCTCTCACCCGTTGATGGAAGCTATAAACTCAGCTTCACCGATGAAGATTTTGCCAACCTTTTCAAAAGCTATCTCAGACCTCGTACTGCCCAACTTCTTTTTAGCGAATAATACGACATGTCACGAGGACGATACTACACTTATTTTGTGAGCGGCTTACCTCGCATCAGCATGGAGGATACCAAGCTGCAGATTGAGCCTGTTAGCTTTATCGCACAAGCCTCCACACAACTCACTAAAGCAGATCAAAAGCTGCTCAAGCTGCTGGAGCTGGAAGCGTCTATCCCCATCCTGATCTCACTGCTGTATAGGGAAGAACCTCAAGAGTTGCCCATTGCCTACAATCAAAGCTTTTGGGAAGCCTTTTTGGAGTATGCGCGGTATAAAGAAGAAAACAAAGATGCGCCTATGCCTGTTAGATTCAAGGAATTACCCGAAGCTTTCCTGAGCTTGGTGATTGAATTTATCCCGCTGGAAGAAAAGCCTGATAAACTGATCTTTGAACATAGATTCTATCAGGGTTTATACGAGTTTGCCGCTCGCCATCGCAATACATTTGTCAGAGCTTGGTTTGACTACCGACGGACTGCCCGCAACATTATCCTGGCCCTCAATGGACGCAGCCATAAGCTGGATTATGCGCCGTGGTTGGTTGGAGATGACGAGCTTACCCAGCAGTTGGCTACAGGTAGGGGCAGCGACTTTGGCATCGGCAAGAGCAGCGACATCTTTGAAGATTATCTGCGTGCTTACGAGCAGAATACGGTGCTCTATCGTGAACGTTCCTACGACACCTTGGCGTGGAAGTTTATCGATGACTTAAACTTTTTCCAATACTTTTCCATTGATAAGGTGCTTGGCTATTATGCACAGCTCCTGATCCTGAGCCGTTGGCTGAGCTTTGATGTGGAAAAAGGGAAGCAGGTGTTTTTTGATACGCTTTCCTCGCTGAGAGACAGCTTTAGCTTTCCGGCTGAATTCAATATAAAACAAAAAACAAAATAGAAGGTACGATAATGACCACAGGTATTGTAAGAGGAATTATTGCCAACCTGGTTCACGTCGAGGTGAATGGTCCCGTTGCGCAAAACGAGATCTGCTTCATCGATCTTGATGGCGTGAAGCTGAAGGCAGAAGTGATTAAAGTTCAGGGTAATATCGCCTATACACAGGTGTTTGAAAGCACCCGCGGGCTCAAACCTGGCTCACCGGTTGAATTTACCCAACGCATGCTTGAGGTGAAGCTGGGGCCGGGAATGCTTTCCAAGATCTATGATGGGCTCCAAGATGACCTTCATGAAATGGAAGGGCTATTCCTGAACAGAGGCGAATATACCGATCCTCTGGATGATAATAGCACCTGGGATTTTACCCCGATAGTAAAAGAAGGAGACAGCGTGATCGCTGGAGACTGGCTGGGCGAAGTGCCTGAAAACTGGATCGCTCACAAGATCATGGTTCCCTTCACTATGGATGACAAATACAAGGTCAAAAGCATTGCCGCAAAAGGAACCTACAAGCTCATAGACACCATCGCCACCTTGGAAGACTCAGATGGTGGATTGCATGAAGTGAGCATGGTGCAATACTGGCCGGTGAAGCTGCCGATCAGAGCATATAAAGAAAAACCACGCCCCTTTAAGATGATGGAAACAGGGGTGCGCACTATAGATACCCTCAACCCCATCGCCGAAGGTGGAACCGGTTTTACACCCGGACCCTTTGGAACAGGGAAAACGGTGTTGCAACACAGCATCAGCCAAAACGCAGAAGCGGACATGATCATCTTTGCCGCCTGCGGTGAGCGTGCCAACGAAGTGGTGGAGCTATTTGTGGAATTTCCCAAACTTGATGACCCACGCACCGGACGCAAGCTGATGGAACGCACCATCATCATCTGTAACACCTCAAACATGCCGGTTGCTGCTCGTGAAGCTTCCGTCTATACCGCTATGACCATCGCTGAATACTATCGCAGCATGGGATTGAAAGTCTTGTTATTGGCAGATAGTACCTCACGTTGGGCTCAGGCACTGCGCGAGATGAGTAACCGCATGGAAGAGCTTCCAGGGCCGGATGCCTATCCCATGGACTTACCTGCCATCATCTCAAACTTCTATTCCCGCAATGGATATGTGTATCTGAACAACGGTACTCCGGGCTCCGTCACCTTCATCGGAGCTGTGTCTCCCGCTGGCGGAAACCTCAAAGAACCCGTGACTGAAGCTACCAAGAAAACGGCACGTTGCTTCTATGCTCTCTCTCAGGACAGGGCGGACTCCAAGCGCTATCCCGCCGTGGATCCAATCGAATCCTATTCCAAGTATCTGGAGTATGATGAGGTGCGGGAATACTTGAATAAAAACATCTCACCCACTTGGGTCTCAGACGTTTATGAAGCCAAGGACCTCCTGCTGAGAGGAAAGGAGGCCGGCGACCAGATCAACATCTTGGGAGACGACGGCGTGCCTCTCGTCTATCATCAAAGACTGTGGAAGAGCGAGCTCTTGGATAGGATTATCCTGCAACAGGATGGCTTTGACAAGGTGGACAAATCCACTCCCATGAAGCGTCAATGCTACATGTTGGAACTGGTTTTGAAGGTATGCAGATATGATTATGAGTTCGAAAGCTTTGAAGAAGTCCAGCCCTATTTCACCACCATGATCAACGCCATGAGACAGATGAACTACTTGGAATTCCAAACCGATAGATTTAAAGAATATGAAACCCGCCTTAATGAAATCGTAGAGGAAAGGAGGGCAAAATAATGACCAGCACTGCATTTCAGAAAGTATACACCAAGCTGACGCAGATCACCAAGGCCACCTGCACGGTGAAAGCTACCGGAGTGGGATTTGAAGAATTGGCCACGGTGAGCGGGCGTCTGGCTCAAGTTGTGAAGATCATCGATGACTCCGTAACTCTGCAGATCTTCTCCGGTACCGAAGGCATCGGAACCGATGCTGAAGTGATCTTCTTTGGCAGACCGCCAACACTCAAGGTGAGCGATGACCTCTCCGGACGCTTCTTTAACGCCTATGGAGACCCCATCGATGGCGGACCAGCAGTGCAAGGTAAAGAAGTGGAGATCGGCGGGCCTTCAGTGAACCCAGTGCGTCGTGAAGAGCCTTCCGAACTGATCGCAACCGGTATTGCAGGTATCGACCTCAATAACACGCTGGTGACTGGGCAAAAGATTCCCTTCTTTGCAGACCCTGATCAGCCTTACAACCAAGTAATGGCTACCGTAGCGCTGAGAACTCATGCCGACAAGATCATCCTCGGTGGTATGGGACTCTCCAACGACGACTTTCTCTATTATAAACACACTTTTGAAAATGCTGGAATGATCGACAAGATCATCTCCTTTATCAATACCACGGATGATCCGCCAGTAGAGCGTCTGTTGGTGCCAGATATGGCTTTGACCGCTGCGGAATACTTTGCCATCGAAAAGAATGAAAAGGTGCTCGTTTTGCTCACAGACCTGACGC
Organism: Candidatus Cloacimonadota bacterium; assembly: GCA_029561955.1. Lineage (GTDB taxonomy): Bacteria > Cloacimonadota > Cloacimonadia > Cloacimonadales > Cloacimonadaceae > UBA3900. Next base: position 9,543 of record JAKQWO010000064.1, on the reverse strand, counting down.
TGTATTGCGACGCTCTTTCCATCGTTAGCAACCGTATGGATCAAATCCCCTCCAAGGACTCCATGCCCGGTTCCCTCTATAGTGATCTGGCAAAAATCTATGAGAAGGCAGTGCAATTCCCCGCCGGTGGTTCCATCACCATCGTGGCTGTGACCACCATCAGCGGTGGAGACATCACCCACGCCATTCCGGATAACACAGGCTACATCACCGAAGGAAACCTCTACCTGCGCCGTGATACGGACATCGGTAAGGTGGTGATCGACCCCGCTCGCTCACTCTCACGTCTCAAAACCAAAGTGATGGGCAAAAAGACACGTGAGGATCACCCCAAGGTCATGGAGGCTTCCGTGCGCCTCAATGCAGATGCTACCAGAGCCAGAACCAAGATGGAGAACGGCTTTGAGCTGACTGACTATGATGAGCGTGCTCTGGCTTTTGCCAAGGACTATGCCAATGACATCCTGGCTATCGACGTCAACGTCGGCACTGATGAGATGCTGGATATCACTTGGGAGCTGCTGCAGAAGTACTTCACGGTCGAAGAAGTGGCCATCCAGGATGACTTGATCCAGAAATATTGGAAGAAGGCATGAGTCTAAAATTTCAATACAACAAGATCTCTCAACTCAACTTGCAAAAGCAGTTGAAGATCAGAGAAAACGCCTTGCCCACGCTCAAGAACAAGGAATCTGCCTTGCGCGTTGAGGTGAAGAAGGCACGTGATGCTGCAGCGGCAGTGGATGTAGAGATCGCCAAGCGCAGCGAAGCTTTGGAGCAGTTCCTGTCGCTCTGGGTGGAATTTGATCCTTCTTTGATCAGCATCAAAGAGGTGAAGATCCGCACCCGCAGAATCGCTGGCGTTCGTACTCCTGAGCTGGAAAGCATCGAATATGATCTGACAAAATACAATCTTTTCAAGGCGCCCTCGTGGTGGCTGGATGGCATCGCTATCCTCAAAGAGGTATCACAAATGCAGATCGAGCGTGAGTTTCTTCTCCGCAAGATGCATCTTTTGGAAGAAGTGCGCAAGAAAACCACCCAAAAGGTGAACCTCTACGAGAAGGTGCAGATTCCTGCCTATGAAGAGGCCATCCTCAAGATCATTCGCTTTTTGGAAGACGAGGAAAACCTCTCCAAAGCCGCTCAAAAGATACTCAAAGGCCGCTTGGCACAGGAGGCTACTGCATGATCCAAAAGATGAAGAAATACCACTTTGTGCTGCATCATGCGGACTATAACGGCTTCTTGAAAGACCTGCAGAACTTGGGAGTGGTGCATATCATCCGCAATGTCGACACGCCCAATGAGACTCAGGTCAGGCAGCTTGAGCTCGTCTCCCGCTATACGGATGCCATTAAGGTGTTGAAAAAGGCTGATACTGGCGCCGAAAAGAGCCAAAGCAGCATGAGCACCAAGGCCATCCTTGACAGGGTGGAAGAAGCTGTGCGGCAGATAGATGAGCTGAACCGAGAAGAAGATATCCTGAACAAACACATCAGAGACCTGAGCCCTTGGGGTCACTTTGATCAGGGCTTGGAAGCCAAGCTGGAAGCTGCCGGCGTTAAGGTGGACTTCCACACCTGCACCAAAAACAACTTCGACCCAAGGTGGCAGGAAGATTATACCATCATCAAGATCAATGAGATAGCGGGTATCGTCTACTTTGTTGTACTCTACCTGGATGAAAAGCCTGAGCTTGATTGTGACACATTCAATTTCCACAAGCTCAGCCTGAAGGAATATGAGAATCAGCTTGCTCAATGCAGGCAGAAAGTGGCAGACATCAGGCAGTATCTGGAAGATATCGCTGCTGAAGGCATCTCACGCTTCCAAGAGGAAATCGCCGCCATTATGCGTGAACATGAGTATGAAGACGCCACCCAGCAGGCTACGGCTGAGGCAGATGATCATCTGAAAGTGTTGGCTGGCTGGATTCCCACCACCAAGGTGGCTGAGCTGGACGCCTATCTGAATGAGAATAGCGTGATCCACTTCTCTGAGGACGCCAAGCCGGAGGATTCCCCACCCGTTCAACTGCGTAACAACTGGTTTGCCAGCCTCTTTGAACCTATCGGCAAGATGTATATGTTGCCTCATTACAATGAGTTTGATCTCACGCCCTTCTTCGCACCCTTCTTCATGCTCTTCTTTGGCTTCTGCAATGCAGACTTGGCTTATGGTCTGGTCTTCATCGCCCTGGGTATCATCTTGAGATATAAAGCCAAGAACCAAGCCGCCAAGAAGGTTATGGATTTGGTGATTATGTTTGGCGTATCAAGCGTAATTATGGGCTTGGTGATGGGCACGATGCTGGCCTACGACCTCAAAGAGACATTCCTCAACCCAGCGGTTCTCGTGCGTAACAACGACCAAATCTTCAACTTAGCACTGCTTTTGGGAGTGATACAGATACTCTTTGGCGTTGGGATTAACGTCGTCAAAAAGACCGTTCAATTTGGCTGGAAGCATAGCCTTGCACCCCTGGGAACCTTCCTGTTTATCGCTTCTCTTGCCGTGTTGGGCTCAGAAATGCTCAAAGCTGACATTTCAGCAATCAAACCAATTTTACCCTATACACTATACGGTGGTTTAGCTCTGATGATGCTCTTCAACCAACCCGGCAAAAACCCCATCATCAACATCCTGAGCGGCCTGTGGCTACTATACAATGTAGTAGGTGGCTTCTTTGGTGATATTTTGTCTTACATCAGGCTATTTGCTTTGGGCGTCTCCAGTGGCATCCTTGGATATGTGATCAACTCCATTGGTAGTCAATTCTTGGACGTCCCCGTTGCTGGCCCCGTCATCTTTGTAATTTTTATGATCATCGGACACTCTCTCAACATCGCGTTGGGAGCCCTATCCGGCTTTGTTCATCCCATGCGACTCACCTTCGTGGAGTTCTTTAACAATGCGGATTTCCAAGGCCCTGGAATGGAATACAAACCATTTGGTCAAAAACAATAAATAATTAATAGAACTGGGAGGTTACATGCCCTACATCCTTGCTTGGACAGGAATATTCCTAATGGTTGGACTCGCCGGAACCGGCAGTGCCATTGGAACCGTTATGGGAGGCAACGCCAGCGTCGGTGCCTTGAAAAAACGTGATGACATCTTTCCATACTGCTTGATTCTGAGCGCTCTGCCTGGAACTCAAGGCCTCTATGGATTTGGTGCCTTCTTCATCCTGCAGACTCACATCACACCTGCGATTACCTTACTGCAAGCCAGTGCCATTTTAGGTGCCGGTCTGATCATGGGAGTCGTTGGTCTGATCTCTGCAATCCAACAAGCCAAGATCGTCTCCAACGGAATCGAAGCCTTAGGTAACGGAAATGAAGTTTTCACCAACACCCTCATCTTGGGTGTGTTGCCTGAACTCTATGCGATTATCGCTTTTGCTTCCTGCTTCCTCATCGGTGGACTCATCCCCGCACTTGGCACAGTAGCATAACGATTAAAAGACTAATTGGGAGCTCCTTCGGGAGCTCCTTATCCAAGTCTTTTTACTTCTCCAATCATTTTATGAAAAAAAAGAAAGACCCCTTTGAGCCTAGACTCATCGAAGAACCTCTCCCCCATCGAGGTAGCCTGATATTGGCGTTTGGATTTTTGGGATTTATTACAATAGGCATCACAGGTGCTATTGCGTGGTATTGGGCTGCGCATGACATAGCCATGATGAATATGGGGATTATGGATGCGCGTGGCATAGACAAAACCGTCTATGGACGCATCCTAGGGATAGTGTCCTCACTTGGCTGGGCCTTGCTTATTATAGTATTTATCTTTACCAAAGCCCTCCCAATGATCTCCTCCTGAAACACGCTTGTATTCAGTCTAAACAGCAGCTCCAGCAAGAGCGATTATTAGCTGTAAGGCTTATATAGCTGAGTCGGCTTCTTGATATCCCTTTTGCTGATATTGGGGATTAGCGTTACAAACTTGAGCGCTTCCTGAAAGAGATCGTCGATCGTGCCCTCATTGCGGACAATCAGATCACTCATGGAATGCTTGTCTTTGTCCGGCATTTGAGCGTCTATGCGCAGTTTAATCTCATCCGGATGCATTCTGTCCCTGTGTTGCAGACGCATACCTCTAAGCTGAGGTGATGAAGTAACCAACACGATATAGTCAAATCCTTCCTGCAAGCTCGCTTCAAAGAGCAAGGGAATCTCAAAGATGATGGAGGGTAGATCCCAGTGCTGTTCCATGAGGGCCTGCATTCTTAGCAGAATGCCAGGATGCACGATAGAATTGAGGTAGCCCAGATCCTCTGGACTTGAAAAGACAATGCTTCCCAGTTTGCGCTGGGAAAACTGACCGTTTTCTAAAATCCTGTTTCCCCATCTCTGGGTAATTGCAGTCATCACTTCAGGATAGCTCAGCACTTCCCGTGTGAGCATATCTGTATAGAACACTTTTTGTCCATAGCGTTCCAGGGTATTACAAAATACGGTTTTCCCGCTGCCGATGTTTCCCGTTACACCGATGATTATGGGGCGGTTTGGATCTGTATAATCCATTTATTACCTCGCATTATCTGATACTATTTGCATTAATTCCTCGAAGGCCACATTTGTGCGGATTTGACCTTCTCGAGCCACAGAGATATGCCCATTTTGTTCAGAAACGATGATGGCGGTGGCATCGGTAAGTTCGGTGATGCCAATGCCAGCCAGGTGCCTCGTGCCAAAGCGTTTCTGATGTTCGCTCTTTTTGCTCAGGGGCAAGACCACCTTGGCAGCCAGAATACGGTTGCCTCGGATGATGATGGCGCCATCATGCAAAGAAGAGCGAGGGTTAAAAATAGTGAGGATGAGCCTGAGGGAGATGTTGGCGTCCAAAGGCTCTCCATTTTGGATAAAATCATTGAGTCTACGGTTATTCTCCACCACGATCAGAGCACCGGTCTTGCGGAAAGACATGGAGCTCACGGCGTCCACCAGTGTAGTGAAAACTGAGGTGTTCTCATTCTTACGGAAAATACCCAAGTCTTGCGAGAGACGGAATCTAGCCAGAAAAGTCCTGATCTCTGGCTGAAAGATGATGAGTAATCCCAAGACCCAATAGTCTCGGATTCCACCTAACAGTTGCGAGAGCATCTTCAGCTCGGCCAGGGAAGCTATCACATAGAGCGTCAAGAGCAGAAGTATGCCCCCAAAAAGCTGATAGTTCCCGTTTTTGCGCACAATGCACAGCGCCTGATAGATCAAGAATGCTATCAGGATAATGTCTATAATATCCCTAAATTGAGGGATGAGCCAATTCACGAACCCGCCTCGATCAGAGCGTTGAGAATGGTGAAAAACTGTGCATGCTCAAAGACATCGTGCACTCTGACGATCTCCACCTTCTGCAGAGCCAAAATCAGCGCTGAAGCCAAGGTGCCGGCCAGCCTATTCGTCACGGATGAAGGATGTATCTCATTGATAAAGCGTTTGCGCGATACACCCACTAAGAAGGGAAGACCAAAGTGGGCAAGTTTATCCATACCTGCTATGATCTGCAGATTGTGCAGAGCCGTCTTGCCAAAGCCTACGCCCGGATCCAGGATTATCCTGTCTCTGGAGATGCCATTAGCCTCGCAAAAGCTGATCCGCTCAGCAAGAAAGTCGTTCACTTCGCCGAAAAGATCGTCGTAATGAGGGTCTTCCTGCATGGTTTGCGGCTGCCCCTTCATGTGCATGAGGATGACCTTCACTTCGGTATGCTTCTGCAGGAAGGTGATCATCTCAGGATCATGGTTGAGCGCTGAGATGTCGTTCAAATAAGTAAGGCCATATTTTTGAGCCAGTTGGGCAGCTTGACTATGACGTGTATCCAAGCTGATCTCCATCTGCGGATACTTCTCGTTCAGATGCTTCAAAATGGGCTTAAGCCTCCTGACCTCTTCGTCAGGATCTACTTCCAAAGAACCTGGACGCGTGGATTCGCCACCCAAGTCGATGATTTCTGCTCCGGAAGAGATGAGATAATCTAAATGCGCTACAGCTTTGTCCAGCTCAAAAAACTGTCCTGAATCCGAGAATGAATCTGGTGTGACATTGAGAATACCCATCAGGGCGGGAGTTTTGTAGTTGCTAAAAATGGTATGTCTCATGGATTGAATCTGATGGTGATTAGATATGGGTTTTGGGTGTCTGGACGACCTCGGAAGCCAAAGGTCATGTCTCTTAAAATCTTGATAGCCTCTGCGTCGAAGCGGCTATTGTTGGATTGTACCACTCTGATGGAGTTATCTACGAGCTTAGCGGTTTCATCCACCCTGAAGCTGAGCTTTACCTCGGCAAAATCTCCCAGTGTGTGGGTGCGGACTTTGGTATCTGTGCGCACTAATTTCCCACCTTCGATATCTGCACTCACTGATCCCGCTGAAGCTGGCCCCCTGACACCACTCACCGTTTCACGCAGTGCATCCACAGCTTTGGGATTGCTTCTGAGGCTAGTAGGGATTTGCAGAGCGGGTTGCTGAAGCGAAAATACAGGCGCTTCCACCAGCTCATCTCTACCCGGATGGGATTCACCCTTAGTAGGCGCAACAGGTGGTTTGTCTGCCCCTTTCGGAAGTGAAGAAGCCTTGGGGCTTTGTTTGGCTTTCGGACTGATAGTTTCCGGAGCCCCACCGGCAGTGATGGTGATCTCGGTGTTGGGACTACTTACGTCTACGGTAGTTACATCCTCGTCAAAGAACTCATCGCTCCAGCTAACCTCATACCAGGTCTGGGCTTTCATAATGGGCAGCATCCAGAGCATCATGATGATGATCACGATCAGATGTGCTCCGATCGAGATGCCCAAAGGCAGGTATTGACGGTAGTTAGTGAGCATTTTTCTTGTCCGGCAGCCTGGTTGCAATGAATATCTTTTCAAATCCGGCAGCGCGGATCGTATCCATAACCCTGATCACAACTTGAAGCTCGGTTTCCTGCTGCGCAGAAAGCCTCACCACTTGATCGACAGAGCGAAACTGCTCTTTGAGGGCATCCTCTAAAGTCTCCAGAGAATAGACCTCTTTCATAAAATGAATCGTGTTTTCGTTCTCAAAGACCACATGCAACACCTGTGGTGCCTGGTTTTGAGAGGATGTGGATGCTGGCAGCTTGATGGGCAAGCCAGTTTGCGTGGCAAAGTTGGAAGAAAGCAGCAAGAAGATGATGAGCAGGAAAACCACGTCCGTCATGGAGATCAACATCGTGGCGCTGATTCGTTTCTTGGATGTTCTGACTTTCACTTTTTATCGCTCTATCTTCTGATAGCGTAACAGATAGTTGACGGCTTTCTCTTGCATCTCTTTGGCAAAGTTTTCCAGGTTTTGCACCAGATCGTTGTAAAGGACGATGGCGATGATACCCACGATCAATCCGCCCACGGTAGTGATCAAGGCTTCCCAGATGCCGCCGGCGAGGATGTTGATGTCGATACCATTCTGGCTCTGACCCTGGATATTCATAAACACCCTCACCATACCGATCACGGTCCCCAAAAACCCGATCAGAGGTGCGATTGCGGCAATGGTGGAAAGCCAGCCCATACCTTTTTCCAATTTCAAGATTTCGGTTTCCGCGGCGGTTTCCATGCTCTGTTGGATCAGCTCCATATCGACATCCCCAGAGTTGTAGAGCTTATCCAGCATCACTCCCAAAGGTGAATCGATGCCGTAAACACGCAAGATCGCCCTTATATTGTCCAGCTTTTCCTGCTGGGAAAGTAAATTGACGATCTTGGCGTTTGCCTTACGCACAGTCCTGAGGCTACGATACTTCTCAATCACGATAGCTACCACTGCAATGGAAAGCAGCAGCAGCACATACATCAAAATGCCGCCCCGTAAGAACAGACTGAATATGGACATTAAGTTTCCTCAGTTTTACTAATTTAAGCAGCGGCGAGCGAAGGCTTGCTGTAAAGTTTCGCTTTCGCTCGCCATTATGCTATCGGTCAATAGGAATCGTACCAATTAACCGTGTTGTTTCTGGAATTCACGCATGAAATCACCCAGAGCCTTGGCGGCTGGCAAGGGCAGTGAATTGTAAGTGCTGGCACGGCAGCCACCCACGTCACGGTGTCCCTTCAGACCGATCATGCCGTTCTTTTTGGCTTCGGAAACAAAGAGTGCTTCCAGCTCTTCGTTTGCCATGCGGAAGGTGATGTTCATGAGGGAACGATATTTGGGATCAGCAGCGCCTTTGTAGAAGCCATCGGACGCGTCGATTGCATCATAGATGTACTTGGCTTTGGCGATGTTGTTCTGCTCGACCTTCTCCAAGCCACCACAATCCTCAATCCACTTCAACACCAAGCCGATCATGTAGATGGTGAAGGTAGCGGGAGTGTTGTACATTGAGCCTTTGCTGGACATGAGCTGATAGTCGAGCATTGAGGGCACGCCTTTCTTGGCTGTGGCCAGGAAATCTCTCTTGATGATGACGACGGCGGTTCCTGAGGGACCAACGTTCTTCTGGGCACCGGCGTAGATCAGCGAATAGCGCTTCACATCGATGGGCTTGCTCATGAAGTTTGAAGACATATCTGCGATCAGGGGCACATTTGCGGGCACGTCTGGATCGGTCTTCCATTCGGTTCCGTAAATAGTGTTGTTGGTAGTGATATGCAGATAGGCAGGATTATCAGAAAGCTGCCAAGTCTCAGGGATATAGGCAAACTTGCGGTCTTCGCTGCTGGCAGCGATGTGCACTTCTTTGCCAAGCTTCTTGACTTCATCGATGGCTTTTTTGCTCCACACACCGGTGTGGATGATGTTGGCCTGCTTGCCTTCGGGAAGGAAGCTGTAAGGCACCATCAAGAATTGCATACTGGCGCCACCCTGCAAGAAGAGGACGTCATAGTCATCACCGAGACCATAAATGCGCTTTACTGCTGCATAAGCTTCATCGATGATAGCTTGATATTCCTTGCTGCGATGGCTCATTTCCATGACGGATAAGCCCATACCTTTGTAATTGAAGAAATCAGCCTGAGCTTCTCTCATCACCTCTTCCGGCAAGACTGCCGGACCTGCGTTAAAGTTGTGTACACGTTCCATGTGTATCCTCCTGACTATGTATTTTTCAGTTTGGAACAAGTTTTTTAAACCCCTCGTTTTAAGGCAAGCCTTTTTTTCTGTTTCAGAAATATGTTGACGTAAAAGCGGCTTTTAATTTCTTGTAGTTCAAGGTTATTTATATGATACATAGATTCTTAGAGAACACCAATGTCGTCCTCGCTTCTGGAAGCGATCGCAGGAGATTTCTGCTGGAAATGATGGGATTAAAACCGCAGGTTCATCCCTCATCCTACGCAGAAACCCCAAACGGGCTCCCGCCTTCAAAGCAGGTGATTGCCCATGCCAGCGCCAAAGCTCACGCGGTGCGGCAAGGTTTGCCTGCTGATTGCTTGATCATCGGTGCAGATACGATCGTGGTGGTTGATAAAATGATACTGGGTAAGCCTCATTCGCATGCTGAGGCCAGGGACTTCTTGCGCCTACTTTCCGGACGCAGCCATTGGGTTTACACCGGTATTTGTCTGCTCTAT
>JAKQWO010000055.1 GCA_029561955.1 Candidatus Cloacimonadota bacterium | reverse complement strand
AGTATCTGAGGGCTCTGATTCTCCGTAGTTGTAGTAGCCGGTCACGGCGTAGGTGTGAGTCCCCAAAGGAACATATGCGTTGCTGTAACAGGTTTGATTTACGGATGCGATCATGGTGCCGTCGCGATAGACAATGTAGCGCACCAGTTGAGGGTTGCGGATGGCGTCACGGTTTGCTTCGTTAGGGTCTGCAGGGGCATCCCAAGTAAGGTGGGCTGTAGTTCCCACCACGTTTGCCTGTAAGTTTTGGGGTGAAGGTAAGATTGGCTCCAAATCAACGATGGCGGGGCCTGCGGGACCTGATTCGCCGTTTGTGTAGGAGGCAGTCACGGTGTAGATAAAAGTGCCAATGCCGGGGTCTGGGTCTATGTAGGTTGTATCGACAACGGTGGCCAGGAAAATCCCATCACGATAGACCTTGTAGCCCAGAAAGTCACGCGTGTTGGGGCCATTTTTAGAGGGGATGGAAAGGGGAGCCCACCAGTTAAGGTTTACGTCACGGTCTATCAGTGTGGCAGTGAGGTTGCGGGGCGGGGTCATGCTGCCTCCGGTAACCGTGAAGGGGTAGTAGTTTATATCAAATTCGCCTGAATACATCAGAGTCACTCTGATATGCACATTGTTGCTATTGAACATGTAGGGCAAGTTGTTCCAAGTATAACTTCCTGTATTTGGCACGCTTACGGCGATCAGATTCCATGTTTCTCCGCCATCGTAGCTATAATCAAGCTGCACAGCTTCGTTTGAGTATTTGCTTTTCCAAGTGATTGTTTTATTGCTGCCGCCAAACCACATCTCACCTCCATGCGGGGAAGTGAGCTGGACATCTGAAATTTTCACTTTGAAGCTAATCGTTTCACCCGCATATCCTACGTCAAAGAGGTTCAGGCCCCCGGGTGAACCATTGCCCGCAAAGCCTGTAAGCGCAGTGGCTTCACTGATCTCGGTGCGTCCACTTTGTGCGGAAAACGCAGCCTGATTCAGGTAGCCATTCACGGTATTTGTCCCGCCCGGCCTATAGATATACAATTCATCCGGAGGACCATTGGCATTACCTTCTTCACGCGTATCCAGTCTATAGACAAGCAGCCCAGTGCCCGGCAGGTTGCCGTCATATTGGCCAGATTGTTTTCTATATTCCAATACATAGTATTCGTTACCGCGCCAGCTATTGATGCGGTAGATATTGTTTGTGGAAGAACTTGCTACAGGGCTCAGGGTGTAAGTTCCGGAAGTTGTGATGGTGGGGACTTCGGCAATCCAATGCCCATATTTGTGCTTCATCCAGGCGCTCATATGTTGAGGCGGGTCAAGGTTGTTGGCCATCAGGTCCCAAGCTCCTATCGGGGTGATGGCAGTATTGTTGTAGCGGTATAGGTCTGGGGCACCCAAGCTGTGAAACATCTCGTGTGACAGCACGCTGGCACCGGAGAAACTCAGCGAGCTCTCCAGTTGGAAATTGTAGTCCCAGACTCGTTTGCCATGGATGGTGGCTAAGGCGGCATAGAGAGTCCAGCGATGCGGCCAGAGCAGGTTTGCCCAAGCATCGGGTTGACCCTGGATGATGAAGCAAACGTTATCCACATAGCCATCATTGTCTCCATCAATATCTAAAATGGCGGGAATCTGCGAGCTCACCGCACTCACTGCCCTCACCAGTAACTGTTGCTCTCGTTGAGTGCGATCGTTATCCCCGGAATAGCCATTGGGATTGGATGGGCTCTGGGGTTGGAAAAAGCTGCGTGGATTGGTGTCCGTATAGGCAACCACTATATTTCCATTAGGCGGAGGATAGAAGGAGGAGTCTATGTTCAACTGATTGTACGAGGCTGCCTGGAAATAGCGTTTCATCGAGTTTTGGGTCGGATTATTGAAGATACTCTGGAAGGTGCTCATGGATGTGTAAAAGTTTGGGCTGTCAGAAAACTTGATGAAGATCACCACATTATTGATTTGACCGGTGTAGGGAATGCGTCCATTGGAATAATCCCGCATCTGCGCAAGGCTATCATACTTGGTTTTGATCTGCTCTTGGCTCAAGTTTAGCCCCGGTACAATGTTGTGCGTACTTGGCAGACCTCTTCCCACTAACAAGTCTGAGGGTGCTAAACTATCTCCATCCTGGATGGCATAGACGTAGGCACCATTTGAATCCTGAACAATGGTATAGTTATCCTCATCGTGCAGCCAGTTGTGAAATTCATCACCGCTGGCGTAAATGCTGATCCGGTTCCCATCCGGTTGAGTGACCTCAATCGGCAGAAAGCTATGCGGCGCGGCTACCAAGCTCGTGACGACCATAGCCATGACTAAGATTGCCAGGCGTGCAACTTGTCTCATCTTTCCCTCTTTATATCTCGTATAGTTTTTGTTTACTACCATTCTCATGAACACCGCTACAGTTGCGGCTGTAAGTTATAAACACTGTTTTGACGGTTTGTTAAGGGCACGGTATTTTCCAACGGCTCACAAGCTCTGTAAAGCCGATAGACTGGAGGCATTGTTTTTGAACCGATGATACAAGTCAAGCTCTTTCTTGTTTGCCAAGAAAACTATCTTGATTTGGCTGTGCCATCGTGTGGGGTTGACCAAGAGTCCCGTCCCAAGGTGACAGTGAGAGGACGGCTCAGGATTGTCTTTTGGTAAAAAGAACTGTCAGACGAGGTAAACACTGATGATTTTAGCCCCAATAAAGCAGTAGCCTCAGTGTGACTCTTCCTGCCTCTTCCTTGCTTAGCCGCCCGGTGATTACTCGGAGCCACTCGGGAAAAACCCGAGTATCACCACGGCATCACCCTGCGGGTAAGCAAGGGCGACGTGGGTGACGGGGGAAAAGCTCAACCTTAGAGAAAGAGTCTGTTGCATTATCTGTGATAAGTTCATGGTCAATTGAGATAAACACCTATGATTTTAGTAGGAGTTCTGGGCAGATTCCGGGAGGGGAAATAGTCGGGTGTTTTGAAATATTTGACCTGCGCAGGTGAAAATTGAACAGAAAAACGCCGTTTTTGATCCTCCTCAAATCCGCTGTTTATGCGGCGTCCCTGCCCCGCCCCTGCTCCGCTCTTGCCCCGTGGAGCAGGAATGGCATAGGATACCAAGAGGTTACACGTTTGGGCGGAGGAGGAGCTCAGAAACAGGTGAACCTTTTCAAAAAGGCAAAATTATCGAAAGCATCTCGTTTTTGCAAACAAATTTTGGCACTTAGAGGCCAGCTTTCTGCACCTAATCAAAGCCCCAAAAAAAGCCCCCAAGCTTTTACACTTAGGGGCTTATTTATTTAGATCACTGCTTACTTCATCATGATCATTTTCTTGGTGCTGCTGTATTTACCGGCGTTCATCTTGTAGAAGTACACGCCGCTGGATACAGAGCGGTTACTCTTATCAAGGCCGTTCCAGACGATTGTGTGGTTGCCGGCTTCCTTGACTCCATCGACCAAGGTGCGCACTAACTGTCCCTTGATGTTGTAGATCTCAATGCTGACGGGGCCTGCTTCCTTCATACTGTAGCGGATGGTAGTGCTGGGGTTGAAGGGGTTAGGATAGTTTCCATCAAGCTTTGTGACCAATGCAGGGATGCTGTTGTCATCGTTGGCGCTTCCACCATCAGAGTGGATGGCAACATCATCAACGTAGAAGATGAAGGCATCATTTGATTGGCAATTGATAGCTACACGAATGGCGCTACCATTGTAGAAGTTGAGATCGTAGATGTATTCGGTCCAGTCTGCGGGTGCTTGCTGTAACTCCGCATCCAGCCACTGGAAAGTAGGGGTAATCATGGGGGTGGCTGACACACCGACTCTGAATTTCTCCAGACCCCACTGAGCAGTGTGGCTACGAGCAAAGAATCTGAACTTGCTGTTGGTGCCAAGGGTTACTCTGGGAGTGATCAGGTAGTCGTTGTTGGGTGGATTCGTTGCAGCGAAGCAGGCGGCCATTTTGCTGCCGCTGTGAGCTGTAAGTCCATCAATCGGAGGCACGGTGGCAGTAGGATTGAAGATGATGTAGGCCATCTGGCTTCCAGCGCCGGGGAAATCCACGCCTTGGATTGTGTAGGTGGGAGAACCGTCTCTGTCGAGCATATTCCAGGGAGCGAACTCGGTGGCAAAGTCTGCATAAGACTCAAAGTCATCACCGAAGACCAGTTCACCAAAGGTCATCTGGACGTTTACTTCAATCTCGGTGGGCAGGGACTCTCCGGTAGTGTGGACTGCCGACACGCCGTAGGTGTAGGTTCCGTTGGGCAATCCCGGATCGGTGTAGGTTACCACTTCAGGGTTGGTGATGGTGGCAATGAGGTTGCCATCACGATATACCTTGTAGCCGGTTACTGCACGGGTGGAATTGTCTGTGTCGATAGGACGTGCAGAAAGCTGCTCATTGCCCTTGGAAGCAGGAATGTGAGTTTCTGCGATGGGTGTCAGTTCGATTGCTTTCATGCCGCCACGAGGATCAGATGCGAAGGTCTTGATCGACCAGTTGTAGGTCAAACTGGAGGCGACCTGAGCCAGGGTGGTCCACTGGCCGTTGAAATACATCATGTTGCCTTTACCTTCAACTTGAGGGCCTTCATCACAACCTGCGGGGTGTCCACCTTGGGTATTGACTTCATAGCCAACCCAGAGATCACCAGTGGTTGGAATGGGAACGGGAGTATTGAGAACTACCATGTTCCATTCCTGGATGACGAAGTTATCTACCACTTGTGAACTCACCAAGGTGCCGGGGTTGGTAGCAGAGCCGCCAGTCCATACTTTGACCGTGTAGACACAGTCTTGGTACATAGGCGCAAACTTGACGTGAGTCACGGTAGCGCCGGCAGGGACGTTCAAGAGGGTCAGGTCGGATTGCGGGAAACGGTGTGCCACTTGGAATTGGGCGGCACTGTTGGTTCCTATGCCACTGTAAAGAGCGTCGGTACACCAGGTGATCCACTGTCCGATCATGGGGCCATCAGGGCTGACCCAGTTTAAGGTAACGTTGTTTTCAACCACTTCAGCGGTGAGGTCGGTTGGGGCGGGAACGTCTGCAATCACCACTTCCACGGGACCTGCGGGAGCAGATTCGCCTTCGGTATAAGTGGCGGTCACTTTGTAGGTGTAAGTTCCGTTTGCAAGGTCTGCATCGCTGTAGCTGGTTTCGTTAATGGTTGCAATCACTACATCATTGCGATAGACTTTGTAACCCAAGAATTGACGGCTGACGTTGTTGGGGTTGGGGAGATAGATGGGTGTGGTGAGGCCAGCTTTGGAAATGCGGGCATTGGTGTAATTGGGTGTGGCTTCCACGATGGGTTGGGGTTGGAGAGCCACTTTTCCTGAGCTTGTATCCACATAGGTTTGAATAGTCCAGTTGTATGTCAAGCTGGCGGCAAGTTGAGTCAGGGTAGTCCATGAGCCGTTGAAATACATCATGTTGCCTTTACCCTCGACTTGTGGGCCATTATCGCAACCGGCAGGGTATCCGCCCTGGGTGTTGCATTCGTAGCCGATATACACATCACCTGTAGTGGGGATGGGCACGGGAGTATTGAGTGTGACGGTGTTCCAATCATCCATGACGGGGTTTGCGACTACCTGGCTGGAAACCAAGGTGCCAGCGTTGGTTGCTGTGCCACCGGTCCAAACTTTCACGGTGTAAACACAGTTTGGCTCATGGGGAGCAAATTTGACTTCGGTGATGGTTCCACCCTCGACAATGGCGAGGTCAGCTTGGGTAAAGCGGTGTGCTACGTCGAAGACAGCAGCACTATTTGTGCCGATGGCATCTCCGAGGACATCGTGACACCAGGTGATCCAGATGCCATCACCGGGATCGATGGGCCCATCCCAAGTCAGGTTGGCGGTGTTTCCGACTACGCTTGCCTGCAAGTTTGAGGGAGGGAACAGGTTCGGAGCCACGGTAACGGTTACGGGACCTGCGGGCTCGGATTCGCCGTTGGTGTAGTTGGCAGTCACGGTGTAGGTGTAGGTGCCATAAGCGAGAGCAGCATCCACATAGTCAGTATTGGTAACGGTGGCAATGAGAGCACCATCACGATAGACTTTGTAGTTCAAAAGCTCGCGTGTGTTGCGGTAGGAATATGTGGGGCCGGGTACTGGGGTGCCAGTAGTCTTGACGGCAGGGCCCATAAACTCGCCTGCATAAAGGTTGCGAGGGCCGTTTGTGGGCACGGGGCCTACGGTCACATCGTCGACAATGAAGAAGAATGCATCGCTGGAAATGCAGTTGATTCCAAAACGAATCGACTGTCCGACATAAGCACTCATATCATAGCTGTAGAGTGTCCAATCAACGGGGGCCTGAATGTGGTTTCCTGTAGAAATAATGGAGAAGTCAGAAGGAGCAGTTCCACCTTGGGAGATACCCACTTTAAACTTTTCCAATCCCCATTGAGCGGTGTATGATCTGGCCCAGAAGTTCAAGAATTGTCCAGCTTGAGGAGTGAAGCTGGGTGAGATAAGCCAGTCA
Organism: Candidatus Cloacimonadota bacterium; assembly: GCA_029561955.1. GTDB lineage: Bacteria > Cloacimonadota > Cloacimonadia > Cloacimonadales > Cloacimonadaceae > UBA3900. The sequence goes on along the minus strand of JAKQWO010000055.1, from coordinate 25,400 downwards.
TTGTTTGGAGGTGTTGTGGAAGCAAAGCAAGCTGCCATCTTGACTCCATCCTGTGCCTCGAGGGTTTCTATGGGAGGTACGGTGGTGGTGGGATTGAAGATGATAAAGGCCTGTGGGGCATACCTGTTTGGCCATTCTACACCTTGCATTCCATATGTACCGCTTTGGTCTACATCGACACAAACCCAGGGATCAAATTGAAGGGCAAAGTCAGTGTAGGTTTCAAAGCTGTCGTTCAGTTCCGGATCAGGTGGAGTGGTATCACCGGGAGCGAGCCAGTCAAGGTTGACGTTGCGTCCCTGCACTGAGGCAGTGAGCTGGGTGGGGGGATCAAGGGTTTCCACCATGGGGCCGATGCTGAAGCTATCCACATAGAGATAGTATTGGTTTGCATCGCTATAGGCCTTGAAGCCAATGAAATAGTTCCCAGCTTGGGTGGGAGTGATCACCACTGTGGCCTCTTGATAATCAACGTTGTTGATGTTTTCGTTTTGCCAAATTTGGGTTGTAAGGCCAGCCACGGTGGGTGCATTGCCCCAATAGAGAGCCAGTTTTTCCACAAAGTTGGATGAGTGGGCACGATAGTAGAACTTGATTTCGTAGGCCTGATTAGCTTCAAGAGTGAGGGGAGGGCTGACTAACCAGTCGTTGGCGGCTACGCTTTGGCTGTATCTCATCCGAGCGCTGTTCGGTGCGGAATGAGGGTTGGAGGCATGGGTTTCCCAAGTGTAGCTGTCATCGTTTGCATTGATGGTGTTCCAGCCTACCGGGATAGCAGGTGGGGTGGCATCATCAAAGTTTTGTGTGTAGGGGAATGTCGTCACGGTGGGGTCTGCCAAGGTGGTAAACTTCCAGATCGGGCAATCTACCGCATCGCCGATGTTGTTGAAAGGCACTATCTTCCAATAATAGTCGGTGCTGTAATTGAAGTTGGCAGTGTGAGTATAGGTGGTGCCGGTCACGGTGGTGCCGTTTACCAAGTTTGTGGGAGGGTTGTTGGTTCCCAGATAAACTTTGTAACCGTCCACATTACCGCCACCGGAAACCCAGCTCAACTGTTTGTTGATATTGACGTTGATAGCGTTGTGGGCTGGGTTGGGGCTTTGAGCGGGCATAGGGACGGTGCCCATCTGAGGCGGCGCATAGGTAAACATCAAGCCACTGGGAGGGAAGACGGTATCGTTGATTTTGCAGTTGGAGTTGTTGGCAGTTCCTGCAGTGGTGGCGAGCCAGTTGTCAGTCGTGGTGCGGTTGAGGAATTCAGCGTTGGAAGCTCCTCTTAAACCTACTTGCACGGTGCCTGCTGTGGTGATACTGACCAATGACATGCTTCCATAATGGAAGGAAATGGCATTGCCGCTTTCTTTGAGTTGAATCTGGAAATTGATGACGTCGTTTGCCGCATTGGTGGGCACGCGACGATAGTTTTTCCATTGGATGGTGAAAATACGGTTGGGTGCGGTGCCACTGAGTACATAAGAGAGCGATCCGTCGTCTTTGCTTTTGAGATCACGGTTGAATGCAACAGCCAGGTTGTTTGTTCCAGTGGCGGAACTGATAGCGGTGTTGCTTTGAGCTACGGTAGAGCCAAACGCAATGAAACCATCGTTTTGGACGCTAATCTCGGTGTATTCCACTTCATTGAAGGTGAAGGCGAATCCCAAAGGGATAGCGTTAAAACTTTCTTGGTTGTTTTCGTTTGTTCCCAGAATAGTGCCTCCGGTGATCTCGGTGTAAGCAGAAGTGCTCTGGGTGAATGAGTAGTCACTCAATTCAGCCCAAGCGGCAAATGCTACTACCAAAAAGATCAGTAGAAGCGAGAATCTTTGCACGTTACTACGCATAAGGTCTCCTTAGTGTTTGTTTTAGTTTGGTTAAAGGTTTTGAAGTATGCTGTTACCATCTGGCGTTCAGATGGAATCTTCATCAGGCCACTAAAATCGAAGCCCCTAAAATGTCAAGCATTATTAAGGCCAATTCAATGATAAATACATCAGAATGCACAGTATTTTCAAAGCTACCGTCAAGAAGCTGCTGTATCCGAGGAGGTGGAGATTATCGCTCCAACAAGAAAAGCCAGCTCCAAAAGCGGATTATGCACCTCAGAAGCTGGCTTGGGTTGTTGTATTTCGTCTGATGGGTTAGATCACGTAGATCATAGTTTTTCCATTATGGTTTTATCAAGCTTGGCTGCGATCTCTTCACACTCTTTGAGTATCTGGTCGGCTTGCTGCATGGTGTCCTTTTTAAAGGTTTCATCCGTGACGCCAGGCATGTTGATGCGGATGTTGTAATATGCTGCTTTGGCGGCGGCGAGAGCTGTGAGCCCTGCCACACCGGCATCGCTGAGGGCGTTGGTATTGCCCACTTTGCCTATGCGTTCGGCCATGTGAAGTGCATCCAGGGAGACCTTCATGGTTGCCAGGGGTGTGAGGATGGCATGTTGAGTGGCAGCTTCGATGGCTGCGTTTCTGATTTCTATCTCTTCATCGCTTTTTCTGGGCAGGCGCATGGCGTCCATGAGCAGGTTGAAGGCGTCGGTGTCAGCATCGATGCCGTTTAAAGCACGCAGTTTGATGTCCTGAGCAAGAGGAGCGATCTCCAGAACATCGTCCTGCACATCGAGGTAGTCCTTTTTGCCCACGGTGAGGTTGGCTACCATGGCACTCAGGGCACCGGACATAGCGGCACAGAGAGCGGCTACACTGCCACCACCGGGTGCGGGAGCATCGGTGGAAAGCAGGTCGATAAAGTCGGTAACGCTCAGGTTTACCAAGCGGTCTTTGGCGGCGATGGCATATTCGATCACCTTTTTATCGAGATCGAAGGGAGACAGTTCAGCGAGCCCCATGGATTGGATAGCTGTATCCATAATCATCCGCTCGGGCAAGCCGGTGCTTTCGCCCATTTTAGCCAGGTAGTACTTTCCACTCTCGATCAAGGCAGCTTTGGGAAGTAGGCCAACCAGTTCGCTACCGGTAACTTCCACGCCTTTTGCACGTGCCAGTTCTCTCACCTTGTCCAACACTAAGTGGGGAGGTGTGATCTTGTAGTTGGTCAGGTTGATGGAAATCTGGGCTCTGTCGTAGCCATCTATATACCAGCCAACGGCTTTACAATGTTGGAAGAGGCCGGGGACGTTTACTCTTTTGCCGTTTTCGTCGCGGATGAGTTTGCCGTTTTCGTCACGAGCAGCTCTGCCGGATTCACGGATGTCGAGTGCGATATCGTGAGCTTTGGCTTTGTCTCTGGTGTTGAGGTTGATATTGTAAGCGATCAAAAACTCACGGGCAGAGATGGCGGTGGCTCCGCTTTTGGCGTTGAAGGTGTGAGGGCCAAAATCCGGCTTCCACTCAGGGTCTTTGGCTTTTTGGCTCAGAGCTTCATACTCGCCGGAACGGACGTTGGCCAGGTTGCGCCATTCTTCTTTGGTGGCGGCATTTTCATAAAGATAAACTGGGATGCCTAACTCTTCGCCCACTCTTTTGCCCAAAATACGGGCATATTCGACGCATTCATCCATCGTCATTCCGGAAATGGGGATGAAGGGGCAGACGTCTGTGGCACCCATGCGGGGATGTGCACCGGTGTGCTTGCTCATGTCTATCAGTTCAGCAGCTTTCTTGATGGCCAAAAAAGCGGCTTCCACCACGGCGTTAGGCTCGCCGGCCATGGTGAAAACGGTACGGTTTGTATCAGCTCCCGGGTCTACATCGAGTAGCACCACATTATTTACACTGCGGATTTCATTGGCGATGGCATCAAGGACGGCCTGGTCCCTGCCTTCGCTGAAATTTGGAACACATTCCATAAGTTTCATATTACACCTCGGAGTCGTTTATTTTATGTATTTTAACTTTGATAATTCGTTTGTTGGTAGCCTGAAGCACCTGCAAACGGTAGGGAGGCATCTCGATGAACTGTCCCTGTTGCGGGATGCGTTCCAGTTTGTCCAAGATCAAGCCCGCAACCGTTTGATAGTCTCCTTCGGGGAGCTCGATCTCATATTCATCTGCCAGATAGTCGATCTCCACGTCTGCCTGCACCAACCATGTGTTGGATGATATTTCCTGCACATCTGGGTTTTCTTCAACCTCGTCATATTCGTCCTCAATGTCGCCCACGATCTCTTCCAGGATGTCTTCAATCGTGACGATGCCAGAGGTGCCGCCATAGGAATCCACGATGATGGCCATGGTCTTCCTTTTAGTTTGCATATCTTTGAGCAGAGCGTCAATATCTGTGTTTTCAGGGGCAAAATAGGGCTGGTGGAGGATGTTGCCCGCCGTCTTGCCTGCGGTGTTGTCCAGCTTGAGGATGTCGTAAATGATGAGCACGCCCAGGATGTCGTCAAGGTCTCTACCATAGACTGGATAGCGTGTGAAGCCCTCCTCCTTGGCGATTGCGACCACTTCTTCCAGGGTGGAATCAGATGCGATGGCCACGATGTCCTTCCTCGGAGTCATCACGTTTCTGGCTACATGTTCGGAAAATTCGAGGGCGTCTTCCAGCATGTCTAACTGTGGTTGTTCATCGGGGTCTGGCTCTGCCTGCGAGAGCAAGAAGGCCAAATCATCCCTGGTGAGGTAGTTGAGGTTGTTTTGTCCGTCTATCTTGAGTGCTTTTTGGACTGCACTATTGAGTTTGCTCACCACCGAAACTAACGGCTTGAAAAGGACATGGGCAACTTGGAATACGGGCAAAAACTTGGTGACCATAAACTCTGGATAGTCCCTGAAAAGGGCTTTGGGGACGATTTCGCCAAAGCTGAGCACAATGATCACACTGAATATGGATGAGTATTTCGCCGGAAGGTAGGGAGAGTTGATCTCGTGTGCCATGTAGGTGACCAAGGTGGCAAATAGCACGTTCACAATGTTATAGCCGATCAGGGTGGTTCCCAAAAAGAGATCGGGCTTTTTGCTGAGCGCCATCACTTTGGCCATGGTCTTGTCTTTTCTGGCCTTACGTTCCAGCTCTATGGGGTCGAGCGAGATCATCCCCGTCTCAAAACCGGCAAACACAAAACAGAGAGACAAAAGCGCCAAGAGAATGGCCGTCATCATCAGATACCAAGCTATCATTTATTCATTTACCTTTTCGTTTTGCCAGGCGATTCTCAGCGCCTGGATAAACTCATCTATATTTCCTGCCAAGATGCTGTCAAGGTTGTAACTTGTCAAGTTAATTCTGTGATCCGTGACGCGGGACTGAGGGAAATTGTAGGTGCGAATCTTGGCAGAACGGTCTCCAGTACTGACTTGCGCCTTCCTAGCAGAAGCAATTTCCGCTTCCTGACGGCTGATCTCAGCATCAAGCAAACGTGAGCGCAAGACCTTCATCGCTTTGGCCTTGTTTTTGATCTGCGACTTCTCGTCCTGACAGGTGACCACCAGGCCGGTGGGAATATGTGTGATGCGCACGGCGGAGTCGGTGGTATTCACACTTTGGCCGCCATGCCCACTGGAGCGGTAGACATCTATTCTCAAGTCCGCATCGTTGATTTCAAGGTCTATTTCATCAGCTTCGGGAAGCACAGCCACGCTCACGGCAGAGGTGTGGATGCGGCCGCCGGATTCGGTGACGGGGATGCGTTGCACCCGATGCACTCCACTCTCAAAGCGCATCAGGCCATAGGCTTCGTCACCGCTGAGCTCGAAGATGATCTCTTTGTAGCCGCCCAAGCCGGTCTCATTGAGGTCTATCAGTTGGTGTTTCCAGCCCTTAGACTCGGCATAATAGCTGTACATGCGGTAAAGATCAGCCACAAAGAGGGCAGCTTCTTCACCACCTGTGCCGGCTCTGATCTCAATGATGGCGTTTTTGTCCGCATTGGGATCGGCGGGAATCAGGAGTTCCCTCATCCTTTGAACGCACTTTTCCAGCTCTTCCTGCAGGACATCCTTCTCCTCATTGGCCATTTCCTTTAGCTCTGCATCCTGTTCATTATCAAGCAGATGCTGTGTCTGCTGAAGCTCGGTTTCTATCTTTTGGTAGTCGTCGTAGCAGCGTTTGATGTTCTCCAGCTCGTTAAACCTTCTCATCATGCTGCGAAATGCTCTGGCATCTGCCATTGCCGCTGGGTCTGCCACCTGTTTTTGCAGGCTGGTGTGCTCTTTTTTCAGCTCTTCAAGCTTCTCGATCGGGATCATTTGATGTTATCCAATACTTTTACGTTGTGCTCGCTATAATCCATGTCCAGAGCGGCTTTCATCGCCACCAGGGCGGTTCCTACCATCTCATCATCCGGTGGCTGTGTGGTGATGCGTTGCAAAGCCATGCCGGGGACGGTCATCAGCTTCACCAGCGGGTGAGAGAGGTTTCTGCCGCTGAATTTGAGCACTTCATAGCTGAGACCGGAAACAAGTGGGATCAGCAAGAGATGGTAGCCCAAACGGATCAGAATCGGCACCGGGCCATGGATGATGAAAGCAGAAACCAGGGTGTCGCAGATGGAAAACACTAAAATGGAAACCAGCATCACAAAAAACATGAAGCTGGTGCCACAGCGCGGATGCAGCGTGGTGTTGGTCTGGATATTGGCGATGGTGAGCTCCATGTCTTTCTCGTAGGCATGCACGTTTTTGTGTTCTGCGCCGTGATAGCGGAAGAGGCGCTTGATGTCCTTCATCAGGCTAATCAACCAGATGTAGACCACAAAGAAGATGATGCGCACCACACCGGCAAAGAGGTTGAAATAAAAATCCTGCTTGGAGAGGTTCAGCCAATCCGCCAGCTTATATGGCAGGAAGCCAAACAGCAGGAAAGCCAAACCAAAGGCAAAGATATAACTGCCTATTTCGTAGAGTTTTTCCACGATGGGGGAGTGCTGTTTCTGCGTCTTGTCTTTTTCGTCCTCTTCCAAATCCAGCTCAAAACGTGAGGCGGAAAAGGTGAGCGTGGAAAAGCCTATCTTCAGCATTTCGATCAGGTTGACAAAGCCTCGGATGATGGGCAGACCCAGCACCTTGACTCTGGTGGTGATGCTGACAAAGGGCTGCTTGTAGAGCTCTATCGTGCCGTCTTTTCTGCGCACAGCCGTGGCTAAGGCATCCGGCCCACGCATCATCACGCCTTCGATCACGGCTTGGCCACCGACGGCTATTTCTTTCTTCTTCATGTGCTTAAGTTCCATAGTCATTGAGTTTAGTCGCTGTTTTTAGCTCAGCAATAAAAAACGCCATTACCGCAAGAAAGCGGCTGATAATGGCGTTTAAGATGGGCTGAAGCTATTTCTCTTCAGTGGTCTCAATACCGTATCTACGGTTGAATTTTTCCACTCTACCAGCGGTATCAACTATCTTCTGCTTGCCTGTGTAGAAAGGATGACAGACATTGCAGATATCCACCTGCATATCTCCCTTTGTGCTTTGGGTCTCAAAGGTGTTGCCACAAGCACAGCGGATGGTGGCTTTTTCATATTTGGGGTGTATTCCCTGTTTCATTTATCTTGCTCCTTGAATAAATTAGTTTTGAAGTGAATGCCATGATTTTGAAGGGGCTGAGACTGTCAAATACTTTTTTATGAGTGCGTCCGGATAGAGGGCTTGCAAGCTGTCTTGGAGGTGGTTTCTTGTTGAATGGAATTTGGGGCATTGAGGGCTCTGATGAGCTTGAAAAATGCGGTAGACATATCGCAGATGACGGAGCAGCAGATGGATTGGGATCTTGAAACGTCAGACAAACTTAAGTGATTCGATACGCTCTCTCCCTGAGCTGACCTTTTTCCCCCTCATCACTCCCTTCTTCCTTGCTTACCCGCAGGGCGATGCCGTGGCGATACTCGGGTTTTTCCCGAGTGGCTCCGAGTAATCACCGGGAGGCTAAGCAAGGAAGAGGTAGGGTCGGTCGCCGGACCGACCATGTACGGTCGCTCGCCGAAGCGACCAAAAGGTATGATCGCTTGCCATAGCGATAAAGAAAATGCAGCCGGCGGTCGCTGAACCGCCACCAGCAAGCTCAGCCCGCAAAAACAATTTGGAAAAACCAAAAAAGAAGCTATATTAAGAGTAAAACAAAAAGGGAAAGGTGCATAATGATGATATACGAACTGGTGAGATTTGCCTCGGGCTTAGATGAAAAAAGTCCAGCTTTGGGAGAAAATGCGCTTGCGCAGCTATATTAGGCTAAAGGATCTCATCATGTTGATGACTATGGAACTATATTTTAGCTACTCTTGCAGAGTCTTGATAGAAAAGATAGCGGAAGTTTATGCTGAGCTCGCCTGCTTTAGGAAAAAGGACTGGAGTGTGCTGCATAAGCTTTCCGATTACGAGTTGAGTAAAGTATCGCAGGTCAGTTTTCTGTGGAGTTGATACTATGATACTATGATACATCTGCTTGTAGGCCCAATCTGGCCGAATCGTTGGCAATGAAAATCATACTATTGTGGAGATCTGGGGAATGCTCTTGGATTTTGTGGTTGACAAATTCCGTAATAGAATTTTCATTGCCCCATGCTAAATAAAAGATAAGGATACACAAATGGAAGAGTTAAAAGAGATAATTGAAGATATCAGGGAAAAACTTAAGAACGGTTTGTTTGCTACTGAGGAACACGTAAGGCTTTCTTTAGTTGCCCGTATATGCCAAAGTTTGGGGTGGGACATCTGGAACCCTGCTGAGTATAATACTGAATTTAAAGTGTTAACAGATGCAGATCATTCAACAGGATACGGTTTCGTAGATGTCGCTCTGTTTATACCAGATAAGAGACACAACCCTGTACGAGTATACATTGAAGCGAAACGTCTCGGTGAGCTCATGCCGAAATTAGATTAGTATGAAGGTCAGCTACACAAATACACATGGGTTCGTAGTGTTCCAATTGGGATACTAACTGATGGGAAGATATGGCACTTCTACGCACCGAAAATTGACGGTAAGTTTAAAGAAAGACTATTTGCGAAGTTAGATATTGTAAATGACGATATAGATGATCTGGTGGACTTTTTCAATGATGTGTTGCGTAGAGATAGTGTCAGAGATGACAATGTGTTAGAGATAGCTAAAAGGAAATTTGAGCTGAATGATAAAATAAAACGGATTCAAAGTGTGAAATACCAAGCTATCAACAAAGCAAAGGGCACAAAATTATCACCTATCACTATTGCGAAGAGTATGTTAGAAGATCAAGGGGATGACGACATAACCGAAAAGGAAATAGAAGAGTATTGGGATAGAACTATTCCCAATTCGGGTGATGAGGCTTCAATTCAAACTAAAGATCCAACCACAACTGAATCATCAACCGCAAGTGCTGATGTTACATTGACGCCGCCTACATCTAAGCCTGTCAATTGTGTGGAAGTATTTATAAAAACTAAAGCAGTAAATGCCAAAGGGTGTTATGATCCCGTAACTAACAAGTTAAAGCTATACAGTGGCTCAGATGTAAGTAAGGTCCATAATAAAGATTCGCTCTCAAAGAGTAATATAAAACTCAAGAAACAGATGGAAGACAGAGGAGAATTGCAGTTAAAATCGCCGACAAAGTATGAGTTAATCAGGGACCATGTCTTCAACTCTCCATCATCTGCATCATCATTTGTATTTGGGCGGGCATCAAATGGATTTGATGACTGGCTTGACGTAAATAATGATAAACTCGACAAGTATAATCCCAAAAAGCTCAATATCCCGGCAAACTCGGCAACGTCAAAGCTGAGTCCAAAAGCTACACCCATACCTGCAGTGACAGATTCGCTAGCATATGACAGTTGTGTGAACGTATTCATCAACAATGCAGATATGGATATTGATGCTTGGGGAAAATACGATGTGGCTACCAAACAGTTTACTTTATGCAGGGGTTCAGAATTGAATAAGAATCCCCAAAGCCCACTAACACCGCAAAATGCCGACATTAGAGATAAGATGATGAGTGAGGGGTTTTTGCTGGAACACCCGAAGGAGCCAAAGTATGTGCTAACTGACGACTATACTTTTGATCATATCTCACATGCCACTGCTATTGTTTTGTGCAGAACCTCAGGTGGATATATGAAGTGGCTTGATGAAGATGGTAATAATCTTAGCAGTGATTATAAGCCATCTGAAGCGATTAGGTCTAAAGTGAATCCCAAGGGTAAGTCTATAATCAGAAAACACCCGAACCTAAAGGATGGTGATTTAAAAGTCTACATAGACAGTACAGAGTTGACCGCTACAGGACATTATAGTCCCAAGTCAAAAAAGATTACAGTGTATAGAGGTTCAGAAGTCCAAAAAGAGCATGATCCAGCACTAAGGAAGATACATATCGAGAAAAAGAAAGACCTGATTGATAAGCAGATCCTCTTGCCACACCCGACGAAAAAAGCCGTATACATATTCATGGAAGACTATCCTCTTGCTTTAACACCAGCAGCGGTTATTGTTTTAGGTAAAAAATGCCACGGAGATGCAATGTGGCTTGATGAGAATGGTGATAACCTCAGAAAGCACAAGATGAAATAGAATTGTTTTGAAAGGTATATACCAACTTGGATACAGAGTTGGTATACACTATGGTCGTGTAGAAACTGTTGAGTCTCAGTTGTTGCTGCAGATTTCAGCTCGTTGATCATGTGGATATTTGGGGACATTGTAATATTCCTCATTATTCATGTCTATTTTGGTCAACCGATTGGCGAGGTCGCTTTAACACTGGAGATATTCGTCACGGGTTTTCCTAGTCCCCCATTCAGGTGGAGGGTGCTTTGGGCCTTTAGGGCAGGTCTTCCCTTTGGAAAACGTCGATTATTCTGTCTCGGTAATGCAGTTGTGAGTAAGATGCAACTCGCTGGCTTGTAGACTGTTGCGAGGTTCGTTTCAAGAGGGTAAAATCAGAGGCTCAGGATTGATGCGGCTTGGGATGGTATTTTCATATCCACCGAATGGGGTAAATGTTTGCCTGATTTGTATAGCTTTCCCTGTCAGCCGGTTACGAGATTATTTTTTCTGGTTTTTGGCCTCCGAGTAACATCGTCAGTGTACATAGTGAGGGGTGCCTTCGGCAAGTTGTGAGTTGTGAGTGGTGAGTTATGAGTAATTGATTGTCACTTTATGAGTTATGTGATATTTGTGCAAATCGGGGCGTAAATGATGGGTGGGAAAAGCGGGCATTGGAGCGAGCTGCGCACCCAAAACGTAGATGAGCAAAAATAAAATGCGGTTTTTTGGTTTTATTGGCTATATTATGTCAATACACAATTCTTAGAGGGAGGCCTTATGGACGGCATGTTAATCAAATATCTACAGGAGTACAGCACACTCAAGCGCGGCAAGGATGTCGAAAGTGAAGACAGCTTGCTTGACTATTATCCACATGGAGCTGAGGAAGACTCTTATCCCACCGAGGAGGAGCAGGCGGCTTTGGATGCGCAAAACTTGGCTGCCAGGCAGGAGTTGTTAGCTAAGATTGCCCGCAATCGGGAATTGAGGGAATACGCTCTGGGCATCAATGATCTGGATGTGATCTCGGGGATTTATCATGAGACGCGCAGTGGTTGGAGCACGAGTTTCACACCGCAGGAAATCGTGGGCTTTTTGGGCAGTCCGCTGCCTGATTTGAAGGCTGAATGCGACTACTTGATCAGTTTGGTAGATAGAGGGATACTCAGTTTTTCCTCTCGTCCAGATACGGATTTTCACACCAACATCACCGAGATTTTGGAGGGGCGATATAAGCTTAATGGCTTGCTGTGGAATGTGTTACTTGGCAAATCGCCCTTGGCAGCCGGCCTAGAAATCATTGAGCGGGCAGACCAGGCGGGATGTAATATCCTGCAGGCGGTTTATGAGGGCTTAGATGTTTTGTATGGTCACTATCCTGAGCTTAAACAGAGTGGTAGGTCTGCGGGAGGATTGTGCTATGGGAGAGTGATCAATCCGCTGTTGGATGCTGCGGTAGAGAAGTTGGCAAAGCTAAAAAGTGATGATCCCCTCAAGTCCTTCGTCACTTGGCATGAGCTTGATCCTTTCTGGCAGAAGTGTTTGTTTCTAATCTTCTACTATCAGCGTAGCGATATGGAGTTGGACATAGCCGTCAATATCCTTGCCGCTTTGCTCAGCACAGATAAGAGTGAATATCAGTGTGCGTATGAAGCACTTAACTTCAATAATCAACTGGAGACCAAAGGGCTGGTGAAGAAAGATGAGATAAGTAGGTTTTCACGTGATCAACGGCTGAGTGAGGATGTATTCAGGAAATTGATGAATCCGTCTCAGGCAGAAGCGAGGGATCTAAAGGCTGCTATATCCAATTCTGAATACCTTGAGCTGATAGAGCCCGCTCAGAACCTGGATCAGCTCATCCTGCCGAGAGAGGATTTTGGAAGGATAAGGGCAATCATTGCGAGGCTTAAGGATCCGCATGGTAAGGAGCTGGCGCAGTGGGGACTGCTGGGTGCATCCTTAGGTGGTGATGAGAGTGTGCATCAGGGCTGTAATATCCTGCTGCACGGACTGCCGGGCACAGGTAAAACCTACATCGCAGGCGTGATAGCCAATGAAACAGGCCGGCCTTTAGTGACGATCAATGCCAACAATATCCGTGATAATTTCTATGGAGTAACGGAGAAGCGGGCGCGGGCCCTCTTTGCGGAGATGCGCAAGGTGGCAGCAGAGGAAAACCCCGTTTTCCTGCTCAACGAAGGCGATCAACTGATACACAAACGTATTAGCAATTTTACGCAATCCGCAGACAACACTGAAAACACCATCCAAAGCATCTTTTTGGAAGAGCTGGAGACCTTTGCGGGAACCTTGATTGTGACCTCCAACTTGATAGATAACATGGATCCGGCGATGAGCAGACGCTTTCATTACAAGCTGCAGACTCCCGTTCCGGATGAGGCTTGCAGGTTGAGATTGTGGGAGTTGCACCTGCCGGAAACCATCCCTGGTGCGGCTGAGATTGATGTGAGGCCCTTGGCAGCGGCGTTTGAATTCACGGGAGGGCAGATCAGGGTGGTGGTGCAAAATGCCTGTCACGAGGCGATTACACGTGGCACGGGTGCAAAGCTGGAGGCGAATGATCTTTACAGGTATGCGCACTTGGAGGCGGGATCGAGCTTTGAAGCCGCTGCCAAGAAAGTGGGTTTTAAGCTACATGAAGGGAATGGGTGAGGGTTTTTAGCCCAGAAGCAGAGAGTCGCCTACAATGGCCTTCAGTGCCGCAATCCCTCTCTCAGCAAGCAATTGCCGCTTCAGTTTCTTGTCCCGGGGTGCATTTTCCAGCAGGGGCAAGAGGCCAAAGTTGGCATTGATGGGCTGAAAGCGTCTGTCGGTTTTGTCGGTGAGGCGTCTGAGCAACTGCCCAGTCATGCTTTCCTCAGGCAGAGCGGGCAGGCTTTTATCTATGATCAGAGCGGCAAAGAGGCCACCTGCGATGGACTCCACATAGCCTTCCCAGCCGGCAAGTTGGCCTGCTACCCAGACGTCGCTTCTGTTTTTCAGGGAGAGGTCGGGATTCAAGACCTTGGGGGCGTCTAAGTAGGCGTTACGGTGGATGGAACCGTAGCGCAGAAAGCTGGCGTTTTCCAGTCCTGGAATAAGGCGGAAGATGCGTTTCTGCTCTGGTTGGCGCAGCATTGTTTGCGCTCCCACGATGTTGTAGGCGGTGAAGTCTTTGTTTTCGGATCTAAGCTGCAGCACAGCGTAGGGTTTCTTGCCCGTGAGCGGGTCTTCCAAGCCCATGGGGCGCATCACTCCATGGCGGAGTGTGTCCCGGCCGCGGCGTGCTAATTCCTCGATCGGGGTGCAGTTTTCATAGTAGGAAAAGTCAATGCCGGCGAAGAACTCGTTTTCAAACTCATGTGCCTCAAACTGCTCGCCTTCAAGCAGCGCATCCACAAATGCTTCATACTGTTCTTTATCGAAGGGGCAATTGAGGTAATCTGCATCGCCTTTGTCGTAGCGGGCTTTGGCGAAGATCTTGTCCAAATCGAGGCTTTTGGCATCCACGATGGGGGCGATGGCATCAAAGAAATAGAGGTGTTCTGCGCCGATGATTTTACGGATGGAAGCGATCAGGGCATCACTGGCCAAAGGGCCGGCTGCGATGAGGCAATTGCCTGTGGGTAAGTCTGTTACCTCTTCGTTGATGCGGGTGATATTGGTGTGGGAGGCGAGCCGCTCTTCTACATAGTCCGAAAAGAGGATTCGATCCACAGCCAAAGCATGTGCTGCGGGGACGCTGGCCTTTTCAGCGATGGCCAAAAGCTCACAGCCCAAAAGCTTAAGCTCCGCTTTGAGCATGCCGGAGGCGGTGTCTAAGCGGGTGGACTTGAGTGAGTTGCTGCAGACCAGTTCCGCTGCTTTGCCTGTCTGATGGGCTGGAGTTTGCTTCTTCGGACGCATCTCAATCAAATGCACGTCCCAGCCACGCTTTGCCAATTGCAATGCGGCTTCGCTTCCTGCCAAGCCTGCTCCGATGATTGTTAATCCTTTGTTCATGATGCCAATATTGGAGCCAATGGGATATTGTCAATTGACAAAAAGGCATCCTTTTTAAACGGTGTCTGAAAAAACATACAAAAAAGGACTACTTGCGATGATTAAGCTCAAAAACGACCTAAGCAACCTGCAGGAATTCTTTGCGGCGCACGTGCCTGCGGATCAGGTTGCGCCCATGCAAACCACTTTCTTGAAAGCACTTTCACTCCTGGCACACAAACATTACAAGGGTAAGATGCAGACTGTTCCCAAGGCCGGAATTTGGGGTTTCAATTGGTTCAATATCTGGTACACCCCTGGCGTTTCAGCAGTTTCCACCACCGTCAGAGACCGGTATCAGAGCAGCTTTGAGCTCACCAACCGAGGCAATTTGGTGGCTGTGGTTTCGGATAGCACCCGCGTGCTTGGGGATGGGGATTGCAGTCCCTTTGGCGGCATGGGTGTGATGGAAGGCAAAGCCATGCTGATGAAGTATTTGGGTGGCTGTGACGCCGTCGCTCTCTGCGTGGATAACCGTGATGAGGATGGGACGCCCAACCCTCAGAAATTGATAGACTTTGTGAAAATGCTGCAGCCCAGCGTGGGTGCGGTGAACCTGGAAGACATCTCGCAGCCAAATTGTTACATCGTGCTGGATGAGCTGCGCAAAAGCTGCCAAATCCCTGTGTGGCATGATGATGCACAAGGCACAGCCTGCGTTACCTTGGCGGGTGTGATCAACGCTCTCAAGCTCACGAATAAGAAAATGAGCGAGATCAAAGCGGTGCTTTTTGGTGCCGGTGCTTCCAATACCACCATCGCCAGCTTCCTCTTGCAGAGCGGCCTGAATCCGGATAATTTGGTGGTCTTCGATAGCAAAGGCGGGCTGCACAAAAGTAGATTGGACACGAGAGACAATCCCAAGCGGTTCAAGCAGTGGGAATTGGCTCAAAAGACCAATCCCAATGAATATAACACCATGGAAGAGGCGATGGATGGGGCAGATGTGTTGATCGCTCTTTCAAAACCGGGGCCTAACGTGATCAAGCCTGAATGGATCAAGCTGATGGCGGATAAGGCGATCGTGTTTAGCTGCGCCAATCCCGTGCCGGAAATCTATCCCCATGAAGCCAAAGCCGCAGGTGCTTACATCGTGGCTACCGGCAGAGGCGACTTCCCCAATCAGATCAACAACTCCGTGGGCTTCCCCGGCATCCTCAAGGGTGCTTTGATGGTGCAGGCCACTCAGATCACCGACTCTATGGCCATCGCAGCGGCTCATTCTTTGGCCACTTTTGCCCAAAATCGAGGCATTGATAGCGAGAACATCGTGCCCAAGATGGATGAAACTGAAGTGTTTGCGCATGTGGCTGCGGATGTGGCGATGCAGGCGACCGAGGATGGAGTTGCCCGGCAGAAGCTCAGCCGTGAGCAGGCTTTTGACACTGCGCTCAGCGACATCAATTCCGCTCGGGAGCTCACGCATCTGATGATGGATAAAGGCTTTATCGGTGCCATTCCGGATGAACTCATCGCTCAAGCACTGAAAGACTGTGGGATTGATAGCTAAACGATCCACACTCAATGACACTTGGTGCAGGGTCAGTCAGTTCAGCAAACACCCGCGCTTCAAGCTCGTCTCCTACATTCTCAAGCTGCTGCTGACAGCGGTGATCCTCTATTTTGTGTTTAGAGGGATTGAGCTGCGCTTGGTGCTTGAAAGCATGCAGAAGCTCTCATTGGGCGTGATTCTGCTGCTGATCTTGGGTTCGTTTTTGAGGCATCTGATCCAGCTCACAGCCTGGAAGCTTGCACTCAGGATAAACCCCGACTACGTTCCGGATGCCAGTGCCGAGCTGCACTCATATCTGATCGGCTTGCCGCTGGCCTTCATCTTTCCCGGTGGATTTGCCAGCATGGGGAGGATATTGTGGGTCAAAAATACCTCGCATGTCGCTTCCGCACTTTCTTTCGTGGTGGAAAGGGCCATCCTCACCTGGGCGATGGTGACTTTTGCCGCCACCGCAGCGATGCTGCACTTTCCCGGCATCTCGCCACTGTGGGGACTGCCTATCTATCTGTTGCTCATCACTTTGCCCCTATGGTCAAGATACCTCTTTCACTTCTGGAAACAGGGCGAGCCTTACCGCAACCAATATACCAAATCTGCGCCCCTCTTAGCACTATTGCAGGTGGTCGCCGCCCTGATCGCACTCAGTCAGTATTGGCTGATCCTCAATAGCATCGGTAGCATCTCTTGGCTGGACAATTTCAAGCTCATGAGCCTGACAAACTTCTCCAACACCCTGCCCATCACCTTGGCAGGCTTGGGTTTGAGAGAGTCCTTTGCCATCCACTTCCTCAAAGAAGCAGGTTTCGTGGCATCTCAGGCCATCTCTGCCACGCTCAGCCTCTTTTTGATCCAGGATGTGCTACCGGCATTGATCGGACTGACTGTTTTTTGGAAGAAAAGAAAGTAATCGAATCCGGAGGTATAGGAGCAGGATTTATCAGCCTTTCGGCCCGCTATTCCACAGGCGATATTTGCACTAAAGGATTGAAATCGCTTGACACTATTGCCCCTCTCAAAATCATGGTGCACTCGAAGAAAAATAACGTATAAGGAGACCCAATGAAGACCCTTACCCCAAGTCCTCAAGACATCCAGCAGGACTGGTATGTGGTGGATGCCACGGGTGTTTCTTTAGGCCGTTTATCCACACAAGTAGCCTCGATTTTGAGGGGAAAGAACAAACCCTATTTCGCCCCCAATATCGACTGTGGCGACTTTGTGATCGTCATCAACGCCGAAAAGGTGAAGCTGACCGGTCTCAAAGCCGAGCAGAAGCTCTACAAAAGCTTTAGTGGCTACCCTGGAGGCCTCAAAGAGACTCCCTTTGCCAGAATGTTGGAAAAGCATCCTCAGCAGATCATTGAGCACGCCGTCAAAGGCATGTTGCCCAAGACCATTCTGGGGAGAGCAATGTTTAAAAAACTAAAAGTTTACGCAGGCAGCGAGCACCCTCATGCGGCGCAAAAGCCCATGGTGCTTGACCTCAAGGAGAACTAATTTATGCAGACATTTATCGCCGTTGGCAGAAGAAAAAACGCAGTGGCCAGAGTGAGAATCACTCCCGGCACCGGAAAACGCATCATCAACAATGTGCAGATGAAGAAATATCTCCAACGTGAGACCCTTGAGATGGTGGTGGAACAGCCCCTCCAAGAGCTCGGTTTGAGCGACAATTTTGACGTCTATGCAAACGTGAGCGGTGGCGGCCTCAGCGGTCAAGCTGGAGCCATCCGTCATGGTCTTGCCCGTGCATTGGTAGATTATGATGAAAGCCTCAGACCCGCCCTCAAGGCACGTGGTTTTCTCACTCGTGATCCCAGGATGGTTGAGCGTAAAAAGAGCGGTCAGCCCGGAGCCAGGAAGAAATTCCAATTCTCAAAACGTTAATCATATATTGGGATCATGGGGTTTAACAGCCCCATGCAGACACATGGAAAACATGACCACAAACAAACCCATTACGCCGCAGCAGGATTTGCGAGGCGGTGAAGAGCGGGGCTCTTCTGAATTGCTTATATCCTGCCGTGACAGAATTAACCGTATCTACTTATAGGAGAACATAATGTCAGTAGTTACCATGAAGCAACTACTTGAGGCTGGCGTCCACTTCGGGCACCAGACCTACAAATGGAACCCCAAGATGA
Organism: Candidatus Cloacimonadota bacterium; assembly: GCA_029561955.1. Lineage (GTDB taxonomy): Bacteria > Cloacimonadota > Cloacimonadia > Cloacimonadales > Cloacimonadaceae > UBA3900. The sequence continues at coordinate 7,265 of JAKQWO010000055.1, read as the reverse complement.
AGAAGTATATCTTCCTCAAACGCAACGGGATCCACATCATCGACCTCAAACAGACCGTCGATGCCATCAATGAAGCATATCAATTTGTGAAAGAATTGGCCTCCAGAGGCGAATACATCCTCTTCGTAGGCACCAAAAAGCAAGCCCAAGCCGCCATCAAGGACGCAGCCGAAAAAGCCAGCGTCTTCTACGTGAACCAACGCTGGTATGGCGGCATGCTCACCAATATGGCCACCATCCGCCAGAGCATCGAAAAGCTGAAAGTCTATGAAGACATCGTGGCTGATGGAACCATCAACAACTACACCAAGCTGGAACAGCAGAAGATGAAACGCATGTATGACAAAATCGACTTCTCTCTGGGCGGCATCCGTGAAATGGACGCCAAGCCAGCGGCAGTCTTCGTGGTGGACACCAATTATGAAGACATCGCCGTCCATGAAGCCCGCATCTTGGGCATTCCCATCATTGGCATGGTGGATACCAACTGCAATCCAGACGAAGTGGACTATGTGATCCCCTCCAACGACGATGCCACGAGAGCCATCTGTCTGATCTCGGACATCATGGCCAACGCCGTCTTGGAAGGACGCAACATCTCCACCGAAGGTGCTGATTTTACCGAAGCTGAAGGCGAAGAAGTAGATGAAGAAGCCGAACGCTTTGATGAAGAAGTCTTAGCCGCTGCCGAGCAGGCAGAAGTCCCCGTTTTAGAAGCGGAATAACCCCAGATTTAACCTCAGGCGGGCGCTTTGCAAGAAGTAGCCCGCCTTAATACACAACTTTAAGGAGAAACAATGTCTGAAATTACTGCAACCATGGTAAAAGAACTGCGTGACCGCACCGGTGTCGGCATGATGGAGTGTCGCAACGCTTTGAAAGAGACCAATGGCAACATCGACGAAGCCATCAAATATCTGCGTGAAAGAGGCATCACCAAAGCCGAAAGCAGAGCCTCCCGCGCCACCAAAGAAGGTCTCATCCACTCCTACATCCACTTCAACAGCAAGGTGGGAGTGCTCTTGGAGCTCAATTGTGAGACTGACTTCGTAGCCAGAACCGACCAGTTTAAAGCCCTCGCAGAAGAAATCTGTCTGCAGATCGCAGCAACCGATCCCTTGGCTGTTTCTGCCGATCAAATAGACCCTGCAATCTTGGAAAGGGAGCGGGAAATCGCCCACAACAAAGCCGTCCTCGATGGCAAAAAGCCCGAGTTTATGGATAAGATCGTGGAAGGCCACATCAGAAAGTTCTGCACCGAGCACTCTCTCATGGATCAAGAGCTGATCAGCCAAGAGAAGCGCACCGTCAAAGACCTGATCACCGATGCCATCACTTCCACAGGTGAAAACATCCAGATTGCCCGCTTTGCCAGATTCGCCTTGGGTGAATAAACCCTATATGGGTGGTCGCTGAACCGTCGCTGATAAGGAACACGGTCTAATCATGTCAAATCCAGTATATCAACCCCAGAATGTCCACAGCGTCATGCTCAAGCTGAGCGGCGAGGTCTTGGCTGGCAGCAAAGGTTTCGGCTTTGACGATGCTGTGGTAGACAAGCTCACCAGCGAGATTATCGCCATCAAACGCGAAGGCTACAGCCTGGGCATCGTGATCGGTGGAGGCAACATCTTCAGGGGTGGAAAGTGGAAAAACCAAAGCTTGGATAGATGCACTTTGGACAATATCGGCATGCTTGCCACCATCCAGAATGCGCTCTATTTGGCTGAAATCCTGAAAAACAAAAACTACCCCGCCGCCGTGTTCAGCGCATTGCAGATGGACAAAGTGGCGAGATTCTACACTCCGAAAGCGGCAAGACAGGCCCTGGCTGAAGGACAGATCTGCTTCCTAGCCGGTGGCACGAGTGCACCCTTTTTCACCACTGACACCGCCGCCGTGCTGCGCGCCATTGAGCTCAAGATGGATTTGATGCTCAAAGCCACCAAGGTGGATGGACTCTACACCGGCGATCCCGCGACAGATAAAAATGCGCAGTTTATCCCTTGTGCCAGCTATCAAGAATGTATCACGCAAGGACTGGGTGTGATGGATATGACAGCCTTTTCCCTGGCTCAGGAAAACAAGCTGCCCCTCAAAGTATGCAACATCAACATGCTCAAGGAAGCCATCACCGAAGCCAACGTGGGAACCTATATCCACCCTTAACCGAGCCAAAAGAGGTATAAAAATGGAAACTCTCAAGCAAGAAACTCGTGAAAAGATGCAAAAAGCCTTCGAAAGCCTGCTGCACCAATACTCAAAGGTGCGCACCGGCAGAGCAAGCGCTTCCGTCTTGGACGATATCCATATCAACTACTATGGCCAACCCCAAGCTGTCAAACAGCTCGCCAATATCTCCATTCCCGAAGCAAGGCTCATCGTGATCCAACCCTGGGATAAAACCACCTTGGCCGACATCGAAAAAGCCATCCTGGCCGCCAACCTGGGCGTCACCCCGGAAAACGACGGCAACGTGATCCGCCTGCCTTTCCAGCCACTTACAGAAGAGAAACGCAAAGACATCGTGAAAGGATTGAAAAAGCTCACCGAAGAAGCGAGAATCTCTGTAAGAAATATCCGCCGCGAATCTAACGACCAGGCCAAGAAGATGGAAAAGGATTCCGAGATCAGTGAAGACCAACAGCATAAACTGCTCAAAGACCTACAGGAAATCACCGATGAATGGATCAATAAGATGGATGAAGCCGAAAAAGCCAAAGAAAAGGAAATCATGGAAGTCTAAGGCTAAACCTATAATCTTAACATATCAGGGGGCGGACGAATTTCGCCCCTTTCCTTCGCTTGCTTTTCCCTGCCCAACTACCAGCGAAGCCACCCTCTCTCACTCTCTCCCTCTCGTCCCCAGAAAAACGCTTCCCATCTACCTTTGGCCGCTACTCACAACTCACAACTTCAGCTTTGCTGCCCCCCTCCCCCTAAAATATACTCTGACGATGTTGCCGTGATGACAAAAATACCAAAATTCCGATCTCGCAACCCCTTGTTAACACTAACGATACGAAGTCGGTCAAATATTGTCTCTTTCTTTGCCGAAGTGTAATACCTTTGTACGGCCGCTCGCCGAAGCGCTGCATCTCTGTACGGGCGGTCGCTGAACCGCCGCTGTACGGTCGCTCGCCGGAGCGACCAAGAATGTATGGTCTCTTGCCATAGCGACCTTAACGGCACTCGCTGAGTGCCGCTGAAAAGCATCCGCTGCTCCAGAGATCGGCGGTTCAGCGACCGCCGTACATGCTCCTCTGCAGTATCTCCATCGCCTCCGGGGGTAACCTCTTTTTTGCTCCCTTCGCTGGGAAAAAGCATCAGCCTTCTCCCTAGATAACAAAGAACGCCGCTTCTGATGCAGATTTCCTGACGTTTATGAGAATCGAATCAAATTAGAGCTTGACTAATATCTAAGAACGAATACAATGCAGCCAGTCTTTCAAATTCCAAAAGATTATGATATAGAGAGGTATGCAAGATGCACTCGAGTAGAAAAGAAGACGATGATTTGGTATTCAAACTAACGTTAGTGATTCAACGTTCAAGTACAGGAGGTACAAAATGAGTAAGATGAGATTAGTTCTGATCTTCGTTGTTACTGTTATGCTAATTATGGTGGCGGCGAGTTGTCAGGAAAAAACCACCGAACCCAATGAAGAGACTGTTGCCAATCCCACTTTCAGCCCGCCAGAAGGAGCCTACACCTCAGCCCAAAATGTCACTATATCTTGCTCCACACACGGAGCCACGATCTACTACTCTACTGACGGCTCTACACCCTCCACCCAGTATACTGTACCGGTAAATATCGCATCCACGGCAACTTTAAAGGCCAAGGCTACCAAATCAGGCTGGACGGACAGCCCAATCGCATCCGCGACCTATACCATCAACATAACGCCCAATACCGTGGCTACTCCCACTTTCAGCCCACCTGGAGGCACCTACACCTCAGCACAGAATGTCACTATATCTTGCTCCACACCCGGAGCCACGATCTATTACTCTACTGATGGATCATCACCTTCCACCCGATACACCAGGCCGGTAAGAATCGCATCCACTGCAACCTTGGAAGCTTTTGCCATTAAAGCGGGTTGGACGGTAAGTCAAAGCGCATCTGCGACCTATACCATCAACATAATACCGCCCGACACCGTGGCTACTCCCACTTTCAGCCCACCGAGTGGGATCTATACCTCAGCACAAAATGTCACCATATCCTGCGCAACGCCCGGAGCCACGATCCGTTATACTACCAATGGTAGGGAGCCGACACTCAGCTCCCCCACCTACAGCAGCCCGATCAATGTGTCCTCTACAACAACCCTCAAAGCCAAGGGCTTCAAGAATGGCTGGACACCCAGTTCCACAGCTTCTATCAATTACATTATCAACTCATTCCCGCCCGGCCAGATGATCTACGTGCCCGGCGGTAAATTCACTATGGGTTATAAATGGGGATGGCCTGATGAAGTGCCAACCCACACAGTCACCCTCAACTCTTTTTACATCGGTAAATACGAGGTTACCCAAGCTGAGTATTCCATTTATATGCAGCAAGGTTCAAGCTGGATAAGTGAATATGGCTTGGGTGATAATTATCCCGCCTATTATGTCTCCTGGTACGCTGCCCTCAAATACTGCAATCTGCGAAGTATGGCAGAGGGGCTCACTCCCTGTTACACGATAAACGGCAGCACCGATCCTGCCGATTGGGGAGGGGTGCCCTTCTCCAGTGACTCTACGTGGGACGAGGTGATCTGTGATTGGAATGCCAAAGGCTACAGATTGCCAACCGAAGCAGAGTGGGAATACGCCGCCCGAGGGACTACCAATGATCCAGATTACATCTACTCTGGCTCTGACGATATCAATGCCGTGGCCTGGTATGGGGGCAATTCGGGAGGTACCACTCACCGTGTTGGGACTAAGGCCCCTAATGGCATCGGCACTTACGACATGAGCGGCAACGTTCTTGAATGGTGCTGGGACTGGTTTGGCAGCTATGGCGGCAGCCCACAGGATAACCCTACCGGCCCAGCGAGCGGTTCCAGACGTGTGCTACGCGGCGGCTGTAGAGCTAACCCCTATACCGGAGGCTGCACCGTTTATTGTCGTCACAACTTAAATGCGAACGCCAGGTACAACGTTATAGGCTTCCGCGTCTGCAGGGTTTTCCCTTGAGTACGGGCGCTCGCCGAAGCGCCGCTGTAGGGTCGGTCGCTGGACCGACCATGTTCTGCTGGTCTGCACATTTATAACCTCCTGAACAACGGCGGTTCGGCGACCGCCCGTACGGGGATTGCCTGTACCTGGTCGGTTCAGCGACCGACCCTACATGCTCCTCTGCAGTATCTCCATCGCTTCCGGGGGTAACCTCTTTTTTGCTCCCTTCGCTGGAAAAAAGCAGCAGCCTTTCCCTAGATAACAAAGAACGCCGCTTCTGATGCAGATTTCCTGAGGTCATTGGGATTTTGGCAAAATAAGGCTTGACAAATATCTAAGAACGAATATAGTGCAGCCAGTCTTTCAAATTCCAAAAGATTATGATATAGAGAGGTATGCAAGATGCACTCGAGTAGAAAAGAAAACGGTGATTTGATATTTAAACTAACGTTAGAGATTCAACTCTCAAGTACAGGAGGTACAAAATGAGAAAGATGAGATTAGCTTTGATCTTTGTTGTCGCTGTTATGCTTGTATTAACAGCAGTGAGTTGTGGCAAAAAAACCACCGAACCCGATGAAGAAACCGTTGCCACGCCCACATTCAGCCCGCCCGAAGGAACCTACACCTCAGCACAGAATGTCAGCATATCCTGTGCCACACCCGGAGCCACGGTCTACTACTCTATTGACGGTTCGGCACCCTCCACCCGATACACCGGGCCGGTAACTATCGCATCCACGGCAACTTTAAAGGCCAAGGCTACCAAATCAGGCTGGACGGACAGTCAAATCGCATCCGCGAACTATACCATCAACATAACGCCTGATACCGTAGCTACGCCCACATTCAGCCCGCCAGAAGGAACCTACACCTCAGCACAGAATGTCAGCATATCCTGCGCTACGCCCGGAGCCACGGTCCATTACACTACCAACGGTACGGAGCCGACTGCAGATTCTCCCACCTACAGCAGCCCGATCAATGTATCCTCAACAACCACCATCAAGGCCAAGGGCTTCAAGGATGGCTGGACACCCAGCAGCACTGCCTCTGCGACCTATACAATCAACGCACTCCCGCCCATACCGGAGAACTTCGTTTTGGTGGAAGGTGGTACTTTCCACAACGGCATCTCCGATGTGACCATCAGCAGCTTCTACATCGATAAATACGAGCTGACTCAGGCTGAATATCAGGCCGTGATGGGCAACAATCCTTCTTACCATACAGGTGTTACCAATGGCCCTGTGGAGCGTGTATCTTGGTTTTATGCCATTATATACTGCAACCGGCGCAGCGTGCAGGAGGGACTGACTCCCTGTTATAGCTACCTCAATTATGGCACCAATCCCGACACTTGGCCTTTCCAGTGGCACACCAACAGTGGCAATCATACCAATATCTCCTGTAATTGGGGTGCTAATGGCTATCGTCTGCCCACTGAGATGGAGTGGATGTTTGCTGCCAAGGGAGGCAACCAGAGCCAGGGCTACACCTATAGCGGCAGCAACTATATTGACGCAGTTGCCTGGTATTGGGACAATGCCGGAGAAACCACCCATACGGTTGGTAGCAAGGCCGCCAACGAGCTTGGTATCTACGATATGAGTGGAAATGTGTGGGAATTGGTTTGGGATATTTATGACAGCTATCCCAGTGAAGCACAGACTGATCCGCATGGTGCTACGAGCGGTCCCCTCCGTGTTAGACGCGGCGGTTGCTTGTTCAGCAGATCCGACACCTGCACAGTTTCGTATCGTGGCAACTTCCCCGCTTCCTGTTGGGACTACAGCATAGGCTTCCGCATTTGCAGGGTTTCCCCTTGATTGTACGGGCGGTCGCTGAACCGCCGCTTCTGTATACATACCCGCGAAGGTGCCGCTTGCTTGTACGGTCGCTCGCCGAAGCGACCCTACATGCTCCTCTGCAGTATCTCCATCGCCTCCGGGGGTAACCTCTTTTTTGCTCCCTTCGCTGGAAAAAAGCAGCAGCCTTATCCCTAGATAACAAAGAACGCCGCTCCTGATGCAGATTTCCTGAGGTCATTGAGATTTTGGGCAAAATAAGGCTTGACAAATATCTAA
>JAKQWO010000028.1 GCA_029561955.1 Candidatus Cloacimonadota bacterium | reverse complement strand
TAAGGGTAGCGATGCATCTAAGTTATGAAAATGCAGGGTAATCTTGAGTCTGTTTTTCTCACTTTGGTTAACTTCTAAAAAGTATCTATATTCCAAGTTAGGAAAAGAAGCCATGGGTATACGGAATCTCATTATAACGTCATATTTCACATCATAGCTGTCCAGATGAGTGTCCTTTTCGTACACCTTCTTGGGAACTTGCAGCATCTTGTCTGCAATCTCTTGGCTTATCATTCTTGGCTCCTTATGTCTTAATTAAGCTTGTCGGAACCAGTGTGATAAAGCTCAGTTTTCCGTCAATCTATATTTGCGCCAAGATGGACTTTACCCTATCGATCGGGATGGCAAAACCGATGCCGATATTGCCGCCATTTTCGCTAAAGATAAAGGTATTGATGCCGATCACCTCGCCGTTGATATTGGTGAGTGGGCCGCCGCTATTGCCGGGGTTGATGGCTGCATCTGTCTGAATCATATTACGATAGCTGCGTCTGTCGTCCCGTGGAGCAAAGCTGCGATTCACGGCTGAGATCACTCCGACGCTCACGCTGGGCTTGGAATCGTTCATCAAAAAGCCGTAGGGGTTGCCCAGAGCGATAGACCATTCGCCGATGATCAGGTTTTTGGAAGTTCCCAGCTTGGCATGCGGCAGGCGAGCGCCTTCTATCTTGAGTTTGGCGATGTCGTGAGTGTTGTCAATACCCACGATGAGGGCGTCAAATTCACGCTTATCGGGCAGCACCACCTTGATGTCTGTGGCACCATTCACCACATGCGCATTGGTGATGATAAAGCCTTGCGGATCATAGATTACGCCGGTTCCAATGCTCTGCACCTGACGCTGCATGGGGATGGAGCCGAAGAAATCAAAGAAGCCAAAGCCAAAGGGGCCACCTCTGCGGATCACTTCCGTCTTGATCACGTTAACGCTTACGACAGCGGGTTCTACGGCTTCCACAGCGGCGGTGATGGCATTGCTGCGCGTGGCGATATCCGTCTTGTTGATCGCTGCAGGTCTGCCAAAACCCTGTTTTTGGTTGATGAGCACCATGGTGATGCCTGCATTGATGATTATCACAACGATAAGGAGCCATAAGATTGCACGTGGCTTCATGTTAGCTCACCTCTTAGATGAATTTGTTGAGTGCAAATTGCACGTCGGCCAGATTGACCGTGGTCTCAAAACAAGGCCCATTGGGACGCTCGTTGAGGATGGCAAAAATTGGCAGTCTCCACGCATCGCGCACGCCTTCGATCAGGTCTCGATGACAGGCTACAGCTACCACCACGTCTGGATCGTGGTCTTTGATCACCTTGCGCGCCATGCTGCCTCCGCTAGCCAAAGCGGCTTGGACATTGTTTTCCAGGCTCATCTGCTTCAGCGCAGCCACATCGCATTTGCCACATTCCTCACAGTAGATGATGTTGGCAGTCACTCTGATCTTGCATTTGGAGTTTTGCAGGCAATGCGGCAACAGCAGCAGTATTTTTTGGTTGGGGAGGTGGGAGTAATTGGTGAGGATGATCTCGTTGTTGAAGTTCAAAAAGCTCTCGCGAAAGCCTCTTGTCCTCTGGAAAAAAAGGGTGTTCATCCAGCGGGAAATCCTGTAATAGACGTGGAATAGCATCCATTTCAGATACTTGCGGAAGGCAGCCGATTTGAACCTTTTGGTGGTGGAGGCCAAAATCAGTAGCCAAGTGACGACCAGCCAGGCAACGACCACGATGATGCCGGTATAGAGTATCTTTTTGCCCAAACTCCAGCCCAATAATGCGCCATAAGCCTGATACACCAGGACGAAGGCAATGGCAAAGATGATGGTGAGGGCGATGCTCACAAATAAGGGGAATTTGATCACGGAAAAGAATTGGGTTTTCATAAGTTAACTTCCAAATAGTTCATGGGGCTCAAGCCGCGCACCCAAGACGTAGCTGTGGGCGGACATCTGCTTCTTCCCCTGGGCTTGCACTTGGTTGATGAGTAAAGTGCCAGAGCCACAATTAATGATAAAGCCGGTGTTTTTGACAATGCTGTGCAGAGTGCCCGGCTCTGAGTTGATAGCTTCGTTAGAGACGCTGGTAGAGAGGATCTTGAGCATCTTACCCTGTCTGAAAGTGCGTGCACCGGGATCGGTGGAAAAAGCTCTCACCTGATTGCAAATGGTTTGGGCATCCTGATTCCAGTCGATCTCAAGGTCTGAAGTGTCGATCTTACTGCAATAGGTGGCACGTGTATCATCTTGCTCTATAGCAGGATAGGATGCAGGATTGTCCAGAAAGTCCAGCAGTATAGAGGCGGCAAGTTCGCTGAGTTTCTCGTGCAGGGAGCTGTAGTTGTCCTCATCAAGGATGAGCAGCTCTTTTTGCATGCGGATTGACCCTGCGTCCATCTTTTTCACCATCTCAAAGATGCTCACACCGGTGCGGTCAAAGCCTTGCAAAAGGGAGGATTGAATGGGCGTTGCACCTCGGAGCAGAGGTAGAAGTGAGGGATGCAGGTTAATGCAGAGACAGAGCTCTCTGAGTCTTTTGCCCAAAAAAGCGCCAAAGCTGGCGGTGATGATTATATCCGGCTCAAAAGACCTAATCTCCTGCAGGCTCTCCTCTGAATTCACGTCCTCAGGGCAAAAAAGCGGTAGATTCAGCTCTTTGGCTGCTTGAGCCACCACGTTTTCCTGAACCTTCAACCTTCTGCCCATGGCTTTGGGCGGGATGCTGATCACCATCAGGGGATAGTCCACCATCGCTAAAGCTTTCAGGGCAGGCAGGGCAAATTCTGAGGCTCCACAGAAGATTAGACGCCGGTTTTTCACCTTTTACTTCTCTTTTGAAAGGATGTTTACTCCATCCACGGCCTTGCTGAGGATTTGACGTATCTTGGCGGAGTTTTTGAGCTTGGCCAGAGCACTGATGCGGTCGATAAAGAGCACGCCATCGAGGTGGTCATTTTCGTGTTGGATCACGGTAGCGACAAAGCCGCTCACTTCCTCTGTGTGCCGCTTTCCTTCCAGATCGGTGTAGCTGATCTTGAGCTTTTCAAAGCGCTTCACCTCGGCAAAGACGTCAGGAACGCTGATGCAGCCTTCGTCACTGACGCTCTCGCCGGACTTTTCTTCGATCACGGGATTGATTATCACAATGGGGTTTTGGGCCTTGTCATTGTCACGTCTGCCCGGATCGATCACAAACATCCGGATGCTTTTGCCCACCTGAGGCGCAGCCAAGCCCACACCGTCTTTGAGATACATGGTATAGGTCAAATCTTGGGCAAAATCCTTGATTTCGGGGTCGATTTCGGCCACTTCGGCAGCCTTTTGCCTCAGGATATCATCACCCAAGATGCGGATGGGTAATAGGGTTGGCTCTTTTTTCATGCCGGATTAGCTTGTGGTGGTTTCGCTCTTTTCGGGTGTGATTACCATGGCTACGGCAGAACGCTGAAAATCCACTCTCACCTTGTTGGTGTCGTCGATCTCGATGACTACGATGTTTTTGTCCGGTTTGATGCTGACGATGCGGCCGTAAATGCCTGAAGTGGTGATCACTTTGTTGTTTACCTGCAGGGCGTCCAACATTTTCTGCACTTCTTTCTGACGCTTCTGTTGAGGACGGATCATCAGGAAGTAGAGGATGGCAAACATGGCTACCATCATGATCAGCATGGATCCACCTCCACCGGAGGCTTGTTGGCCTGCAGCGGGTGCTGCTTGTAAGAGGATATATTGCATTTAGTTACTCCTTGTTTGTTCTTAGATTATGGCAAAAAAATGGGGTGCAACACGCACCAAAACTTGTAGGATCAGGTTAGAGATGAGGCCGGCAGCGATGTCATCTGCCACCACTCCCCAGCCGCGGGGCAGCTTTTGCGCTTTTCCCACAAAAAGCGGTTTTGCGATGTCGAAAGCTCTGAAGAGGATGAAAGCCCAGATACCCACCAAGATGCCTTTAGGCAAAAAAAGCACGCTGACGAAGAAGCCGCAAAACTCATCAATCACGATCTGAGGCGCATCATGCCCGAGGTTCTTCTCCGCCAGGGTGCTGATCCACACGCTAAAGAAGCAGATTATCAGCAGCGCTCCGGTAAAGATGAAGTGCGCCGGCAGTTCAAACCAGGCTGCGGGCAAGAGCAGATAGATAGCCAGCGAAAACAGCGAACCCCAGGTGCCTGGCGCTTTGGGCAAAAAGCCGCTACCTGCCAGAGAGGCGATGAAGTTGATGGGGTTGATGATTGAGCTCTTCTTCATTGGACTATCCGAATTCTATTGGACTATCTCCACATAGCTTTCTTCCATCAGTTCCTTGATCCAGTCCCCATATGCTTCGATCTGTTTTTCACGAGCCAAGAGGGCACCAACTGAGTCTTTTACCTCATCGTAGCTGTAGAGACGTGAGGGTATCTCTTTGGTGCGGATGAAGATATAGAGGGTGCCTTCGTTTTCCAGCACGGCGGTTGGTTCTCCCACAGGTGTAGCCATGATGGCTGCTCTGAAAAACTCGGGCATGCCGTCGGCATCATATTCGCCCACGATGCCACCTTCGGCCTTTGATTGCTCATCGTCACTCACCTCACTGGCCAGAGTGGCCAAAGATTCGCCCTGAATCAGCCTTTCTCTCACATTTTCCATGAGCTCACGTGTCTGGACAGTATCCTGCATTGTAGGCTCAATGATCTTGAGTATGTGACGTGCGCGCAGCTCGTTAGCCCGCTTCTCTTCCAGCTTGATGATGTGGTAGCCAAACTGGGTCTTCACGATGTCGCTCACTTCACCTACATTTAGAGTAAAAGCAGCATCTTCAAAGGGTTTAACCATCATGCCTTTGGAAAAGAAGCCCAAGTCTCCACCTCTGGCTTTGCTGGGACAATCACTATCTGTAGATGCCACTGCGGCGAAGTCTTCACCGTTCATGATGCGCTGATAGATGGCTCGAATCTCGCTCAGCTTCTGGTTTTCGGCCTTTTGGCTGGCTTTGATATTCTTTAGGATCATACCCGTCTCCCAAGTGATGGGACGCACGGCCAGGCTATCCTTGTGCGCTTCATAAAAGTTACGCATCTCAGTTTCGGATACCACAGCCTTGGCGCTGACAAATCTCTCCACCAACTGCTCGGTGAGTGCATTTTCCCTCAATTTGTCGATGTAGTATTCCAGCAGCTCGTTTTCCGTGGTCTGACTCTTGGCTAAGTCCTGCCTGAATTCCGCCTCGGAAGGATATTGGCTTTTGAGCTGTTTGATGTAGTTTTCGGCATATTTCCTGATGCTATCCTCATTCAGGCGGATATCCAGTTCCTTTGCCTTTTGGAGGATCAAGCGCTGCTCGATCAGCTCTTGCAGGATTTCGGCAGGAGTTACCTTTTCTACATCCAGTCCCGCGGCACGCATCTGTAAAAGCATCTTCTGGATATCGCTGAGCAGGATGATCTCACCGCCCACTTTGGCCACAATCCTATCCACCAGCTCAGCGCTTGCAAAGCTGATGAAAAGGCAGAGTGCCAGCATCATCAATATAAATCTCTTCATCTATAACTTCCTATAGTTCTATGTCTTAATAGTAATAAACGTCCGTGTGTTTGCTCTTGATTTGCTTGAGCAAATCCTCATAGATGCTCTGCTGCCGCTCCGCCAGGATACGTGAGCGGATCTGCGCTCGCAGATCATCAAACATCAAGTCTTTATCCGATTCCCGAGAGCCTATCTGACGGATGATATACCAACCACCCTCGGCGGCAAACATCCCATACTCACCCGTCTGCAGCTCTCTGGCCTGATTCCAGAAGAGAGAATCCTGGGTGCCGGGGCTGACAAAACCCATGTGCCCCAGCTTATCACGCAGCAGCTCCTGTGAATTATGCTTTACTAAGAGATCGAAATCGGCGCCATTTTGTAGCTCGATGAGCAGTTGTTGCGCCTTGTGCTGATCCTCAAGATAGATCCTCTGAACGTTGTATTCCAAGGCTTTGGCGTCAAATTCACCCTTATGGATGCGATAGTAGGCAAAAAGCGCATCCTCAGAAATCTCCAGATCAGCCATCCTATCGGCAATCAGCGCATTGGCCTTTACTTTCTTGGTGGCAAAATCCAGCTTCTGCTTCACTTCCAGCGAGTTATCCAGACCAGATTTCTGAAATTCCTGCGCCAAAAGCGTAAGATTGACCCAATCCTGAATATACTTCTTACGGGTTGCGCTATCCATATTGGCCCATTCTTCCTCGCTGAACACGCTTTTGAAGCTCTCTTCATAGAGCTTGTCATCGCCCACCTGAGCCAAAATCGTGCCTTGGGGCTGTTTATCCTTTTTGCATCCAAAGCCCAGCAGCATTAGGCCGGTAAGTAGAATCAGAATGGGTCTAAGCTTCATCACAACCAGGGAACTGTATAGACCACCCGCAGCTTGGGTTTATTGCTTGGTGAGGTAAAGTGATAAAATTCCATCTGGCCAAAGCTTTGCATCTCCTGCTCGCTTTTGATGATCAGGCCCTTATTGATCTTCTTGCCATTGGCATATCCCTGCATGAAAGGAGTGATATCCACCACCAAGGAATCGCCTTTAACAAAGCCTGTTGTGGGCAAGGTTCCGCTGCCAAGATCGCTGCCTGTGAGCTGCATAGCGACTTCAACGCTATCCTTTTCCACCCAGATTGGTTTGAGACTATAGGGCACTCCAGCCTTATAGTATGGATTTTCTTTGAGATGGAAGATGAGCTCCGCCTTGTTGATCGTGACCCGCTTGCGTTGTGCTTCATCCAAAGTATTGCCTTCCATATCCTTAAACAGGTTCCAGTCATTCAACCAATGCACATAGATTCTGCTGGGGTGGAGGTTGTTGATCACCCATTTATCCGCTTGGATAGTAGATTGTGCACCCGTCACGACGTAGCTGTCCCGTGCAGCCAACATGTCGAAGGTAAGCATCTGTTTGCTCTCCGGCTTCTCATATTTGAAGCTGATGCGCGGCCCTTTACCTGTGCTGCGTGAATCTATCTCACACCAAGTGCCATCAGCCGCTTTAATACCGATGCTGAGGCTGTCCTTTCCCGCTGTTGAGAGCTGATTCAAAAACTCCACCGAGAGCGGCAGCTTCACTATCGTGCCTTGACTTCCGATGCTATCCGGCAGGGTAAATGTCTCGCCGATAGGCGTCATCGCACTCAGATCCAGCTCTTGCGCTGCATCTTCCAGCCAATGTTGCTCAATGGAGTAGAGCTGCAGCACGGTGCTATTTCGCAGGGATTTATTTGATCTAATTATGGAAAGCTGAACCCAGGTGGTATCCTGATAGGATTCAGGGATGGTAAAATCCTTGGGAAGCGTATTGAAATGCAGGACAGTAACCGCCTCCACCTCACCGCTATGCCCGCAGAGGAGCACCTTTTCATTGCCTTTGACGGCCACGCTGTCGCCAAAGCTAAATCCCAGATCAAAGCCATCATAAAAGAAGGTCTGTGGCCTCACATCACTGAAGTTATCTCCGGTGAGATTATCTTTTTTGGTGCATGCTGTTAGAGCCAAAAAAAGGCAAAAAAGCAGCATGAAAATCTGAATGGTTCTTTCCATAATGCTATATCCAAATAATATTTATGATTTCTCAAGTAGTAATAGTAGACGCTGTGGATATGTGGATAAATGGTCAAGCTCTTTTTTTAAGCTCTGCCTTCCAAGAGATAACAAAAACCATGCACAGGTGGATAAGCCGTGCATAAGCGAGCCCAAATTTCTTAGCTTATCCACAGCCTTTTCAAAAAGCCCCCAAAAAAGTGATTTATCCACAACCTTCCACACATATCCATCCACAGGTGTGGGCAAGCTAGAATCAATAAAGCCAAAACTATTACAAAGCATGATTTAACTGCGGATATTGGTGATCAGCAACTCAATCTGAGAACGCAGGTTTCTGTCCTCCCGAAATTGAGTTTCGATCAGCCGCTTGGCGTGGATCACGGTGGTATGGTCTTTCCGGTTGAAGTAGATAGCTATTTCCTTGAGCGAAAGCTGCGGAATGAGCAGATTTGCCAGATACATTGCCACCTGACGCGGGAAAGCCACTGCGATGCGCCGGCTTTTTTCCATCAGCATGGCGCGAGTGAGTCCCCAATGACGGCAAACTTCATTGGCAATCATATCCAGCGTGATTTCCTTGCGGTTTTCCGTGATCAAATCGCTGAGGATATTCGCCGCCATCTCTTTGGTGATGTCTTCCGGACTCAGCTTGTTGTAGCTGGCATAAGCCATAATGCGGATCAGCGAACCTTCCAGAGCACGAACGCTGCTTAAGATGTTTTCGGCGATGAAGGTGAAGACCTCATCTTTTAGCACCAGGTTGTCCGGTTCCGCTTTCTTGCGCAGGATCGCCACCCGAGTCTCAAAATCCGGACTCTTGAGATCGCACAACAGCCCGCTCTCAAAGCGCGTTACCAGCCTGTTTTCCAAATCCGGAATGTCTTTGGGCGGACGGTCTGAGGTGATCACGATCTGCTTACGGCTGTCAAAGAGGGCGTTGAAGGTGTGGAAAAACTCCTCCTGCGTGCTTTCCTTGCCGCTGAGGAAGTGGATATCGTCCACCAAAAGCAGGTCAACCTTACGAAATTTCTCCCGAAAATCCGGCATCTTATTTGAGCGGATACACTCGATCATCTCATTGGTAAAAGCTTCCGTGGTAGTGTAATAGATGCTGCAATTGCGGCCGTCTGTCTTGATGAAGTTGCCCACCGCCTGCATGAGATGTGTCTTGCCCATGCCGCTTTCGCCGTAGATAAAGAGCGGATTGTAGGTATAGCCTGGGGATTCCGCCACCGCACGTGCCGCACTGTAGGCAAAGTTGCTGTTTGCACCCACTACAAATTCCTCAAAGCTAAAGCGGTCATTGAGTTGCGTGTTGATCATTACCCGATTTTGCTGGTGTGATTTGCTCGCTTGAAAACTCTCCTCCGGAGGAGTGGGCGGCTCGCTATTGAATTTTACCGCATAGGGCCTGCTATACAAAAGCTTAGCGATTTCCTCCAAGGTCTGCGTGTAGTTTTGATTGAGATAATCCGCCGCAAAACTGGTGGGAACCATGATCGTGATCTCGGTATCCGAAAGATCAACCAGCTTGGTATTGGAAAACCAAGTGCGAAAACTCTGCGCATTGATGTTCTCTTCGAGCTTGTCTAAAATGTTCTGCCAAATATCCTGATCCATTGTGTCTTAGTCCTGTTTATAAAGTATTTTATCCACAAAGCCGCCAAAGCAAGCATTGAAGCCAACCTTGAAAGCTAAGTGGCGATATTATCAATTGGTTAGCGGATAGAGATTTTAGGGTATTGTGAAGCAGATATTCACAGTTATCCACATCTTATCCACATGGAAGCTAAGTGTACTGTTCCCGGTTGACACATAGAAGCTTAGCAACCGGATACAAAAGGTCTGAGCATCCAAAGACAGTTTTTTAAAAGTGCTCCAGTTTGTCAATAGCCTAAATTGGATGGGGGGGTTCCCCCATTTTTCATAACAGCCTGATTTTCATTTGCCATGGCTCAATCTTATCGGCTCTATATGGTGATTTGTTATAGTGTTTGATCCATAGGAAGATGATCTGCGATACTTGGCTTAATCTGTAATAGGAA
>JAKQWO010000012.1 GCA_029561955.1 Candidatus Cloacimonadota bacterium | reverse complement strand
GTCCAGCAGCTCGCGGTTGAGGATGGAGCCGATGGTATAGTGGAAGTTGGCATTGTCTTTGAAACTCTCTATATTATCCAGGCTGCCGGTGGAAAGGTTGTCGATGATGGCAACCTGATGTCCATCGGCCAAAAGCCGTTCCGCCAGATGCGAGCCGATAAATCCGGCGCCACCTGTGATTAGTATCTTCATATCTACTCCAGTTTGGGAATGCAGAGCTTGTGTCTTATAAGCTTTATACTGCTATGTAACAAGATTTCTTATGCGGATTTTGTCAATAGAAAAGAGTCGTAAAGTCTCGGGTAAAGCAAGTGCCCGCAACAATGGCAAAGCCAGGAAACGCACCAGGATGCCCGCGCCAAACCCGCAAATTCCCGCTATCCTGACCCTGGTTTCCGCACCTGCACCCCATTCCCCTATCCTTTGGCGCCACATGCTGTTAAGCCATCATCCTTAGGTCATCCTTATAAATTATAAGGTTGACCCCAGGAAGACCCACACCGGAGAGGGTGATGCAAATGAGGCCCATCCCTCTATAATATATAGGTGCTATGAAAAGATCGTGGGAAGACGAAATGATGATATTTGTGTGATTTAAGGGCTGCCGAAGCCTGTTCGGCAGAGGCAACGGAGTTGTCTGTTTGGAAGAGACCTCCGGTCTCTGTGGCAAACGGACTTTGCCACCTCTGGGCAGTGGATCACGGGCACTGACCGGGATGACACAGAATGTAGTCTGGTGGTTGCTTCCAAAAGACTGGATCACGGGTCAAGCATAGCTTGCCCGTGATGACAGGGTATATAGTCTGAGGTGCTTTGTTTTGGGGTCAGGTGGGACTTGTCACGGAAAACATAAGCGTTCAATTATCCATTTCACCATTCCACTCTTCCACTGCCCTGGCGAGAGAATGACCAATTCCAAAGGGCTTAATTTGGCTTGGTGAAAGAAAGAGAATTGGTGTAATTTAATATAACTATGGCATAAAAATTGCTTGTATTACCAATACTATTAAGCAAAAGGAGATCGCTATGAAAAACAGAGGACTTATCCTGCTGCTGAGCTTGCTGGCAGTATTGTTTGTTAGGCTGGAAGCCTCTAATGGGCTGCGCATTAAAATCTTCGGAGAATCATCTTTCACTGAGCCCTTTAACTGGAATTCCGATACTTACACATATCACTATGCTCCGGATAGCTTTGCCGTAGTGGACAGCGTGGTTCTTAGTACAAAAACTTTTTGGGGCGGTCCGTATTTAACCACTTACACCTGCCAAACAACGGTTACTTATCCCGCGCCGGGCCATTGCCGCTATGATTACATCTTCTATCGTCCCAATGGCACTCAGTTACACAGCGAGGGCTACGAGACTGACGTTTGGGGCAGAAAAGTCTATGAATACAAAGATGGGAACGATATCACCCGCTACTATCCCGATGGACCTGGCTGGAGAGCAGACAGCCTGGAATACAGATGGCAAATTGGCACAAATGTCTCCTACACCAAGCTCATATATGAATATGATAGCCAAGGCAGACGCTTCAGGGGATATAAATATTCCCGCTCAGGCAGCAATCCCTGGGAATATGTGGGTTACTACCAAAACAGCTTTGACGGCTCCCTGCCCTTTCCAATCGATACTGAACAAGTGGGACCAGAACATGGATGTATGCGTCGCCTGGCTTTGATGCTGGACAAGCAGGAGCGGGTGAGCCTGCTTGAGTTTTACCGCGCATCCGGAGTTCCCTCTTCCTGGGCGATCGGCTATAGCGACAGCGAAGGAAACTTCAGTTATGACTGGACATATCAAGATGAATCTGACTCCAACCTCGAGAATCTGGTCTTCTATCCCAATGGGAAGATACGTCGCCATTACAAAAGCTATTCAAACGAATGGCACGGGTCTTCAAGTAGCACTTGGTACCAGTGGGAGTGGTACCCCCTGCCAAACTCAGACGAGCTGTCCATACCTGTGGCAGTCACGCTCTATCCCAACTATCCCAATCCCTTCAACCCCTCCACCACCATAGCGTTCCATCTGGCACAAGCTTCTTCAGCCAGCTTGACGATCTACAATGCCAAAGGCCAGCTCGTTAAGACGTTGCTGTCAGACACATTTCTGAGCGCGGGAAAGCACAGCTACTCCTGGGATGGCAAAGACAAGGCCGGACGCGAGGTGGCAACGGGCATGTATCTCACCTGCCTCCGGGCTGGAGGAAAGAGCCTGAGCCGTAAGATGATGCTGATTAAGTGAGAGTGGCTCACAACAGCTAAAAGACTGGATCACGGCTCAAACCACCCCACCGGATCGTTACCGATCCGGCGAGGACCCCGGTAGGCCGTGATGACACGGTGTGGAGTCTGGGGGGGCTTTGTTTCGGGCTCGGGTGGTCGGACATCCTATGCGACTCCGTTCCCATACCTCGATGTCCCACTGATGCCCCGCTGACCTCCGGGCGAAGTATCCGGCTGGTTTAGCGCAAAAAAAAGCGCGGAAGCTGAGTTCCGCGCAAGTTTGATTGGTCTTCTGAGACTTAGAATCTGCCGGTTCTGCCGGAGGCGCCGACTTTCTTGACCACTTTGGAGAGTCTGAGGTTGAGTTGGGCCATGCGGGAAAGCTGTGACAGAGTGGCTTTCTTGGAGAAATCTCCGCTTTGGGCGTTCTTGCTCATGTCCGAATACTTTTTGCCAATCTCGACGATCTCTTCGGGTGTGAGCGGGCCGGCGGCCTTTTTCTCCCACATCACGACGGTGGCTTCGTAGTCATCCAGGAACTTGTCGAGAGAGTTCTCGGCAGGTTGGGTGGGTTTCACAGGGGGTTTGGTGGTGGTGGGTTTCACGGCCTCGGTCGGGGCAGTGGTAGCTAC
>JAKQWO010000009.1 GCA_029561955.1 Candidatus Cloacimonadota bacterium | reverse complement strand
GTTCTCGCCTGCGGATACGCCGAACCTTTCACCCAGCGCCACCCGCACTGCCGGGGCCACCTGTACGACGACGGTTTTTTCCGTGTCATCGAGTGCTTTCCATGCTTTCGCCACATCGACGCGCGGTGTTATTGCGCCGGTCGGGCAGACTGCCGCACACTGGCCACAATTCACGCATTCCACATCGCCAAGTCCGCGATTGAACGCCGGGCTGACAATAGTATCGCTGCCGCGATTCGCGAAGTCGATTGCGCCTATGCCCTGTATTTCCTTGCAATATCGCACGCAGTCACCGCAGAGCACGCACTTGTTGGGGTCTCTCACCAAGCTGGGAGAGCCGGTATCAATTTCTCTGGGCTCGCGGGTTTTGCGTAAGCGCAGGTCGTTGACGCCCAATTGATAGGAGATTTCTCTCAGTTTACAATCTGCAGACCTATCGCATTGGGTGCATTCTCTATCATGGTTGGCAAGCAACATCTCAATGATGATCTTGCGCAGTTTAAGTATCTGGTTGGTGTGGGTTTTCACCCGCATTCCTTCAAAAGGAGCAGTGGAACATGAGGTTACCAAGCCACGCCCCTCCACTTCGACCAGGCACATTCTGCAAGCGCCGTAGACGCTGAGCTCAGAATGGTAGCAGAAGGTGGGAATAGTGATGTGTGCTTTGCGAGCCAAAGCGAGGATGTTGGGCTCATCTTCCCAAAGCACGGGACGATTGTTTATATATACATATTTTTCGCTTTTCATTAGTCTTATGCTCCTTTAGGATATGGCTTTAAATTTACAGGCGTTGATACAGGCACCGCATTTGATGCAGACCATGGGGTCGATCTTGTGGGGTTGTTTCACTTCGCCGCTGATGGCTCCAACGGGGCACACTCTTTTGCAAAGGGTGCAGCCACGGCAAGCCTCGGGATCAATTGTAATAGCGGTGAGGGCTTTGCACTGTCCGGTAGGGCAGTAGCCGGCCTTCACGTGTGCCAGATATTCGTCACGGAAAAAGCGCAGGGTGCTGAGGCCGGGGTTGGGAGCTGATTTGCCCAGACCACAGAGTGAGGTGATCTTGATGGCTTTGCCCAATTCTTCCAGCAGCTCCAGGCTCTCTTCTGTGCCTTTACCTTCGCTGATGTCATCCAAAATCTCTTTCATCTGGCGGGTTCCTTCACGGCAGGGAACGCACTTTCCGCAAGATTCCATCTGCGTAAAGCCCATAAAATAGCTGGCGATCTTGACCATGCAGGTGCTATCGTTCATCACCACCAAACCACCTGATCCAACCATTGCTCCCACCTCAGCGAGTGAGTCATAGTGCAGGGGAAGGTCAAGGTGTTCCTTGGTGAGGCAGCCGCCTGAAGGGCCACCGATCTGAACAGCCTTGAAGGCGTCATTGTTGATCTTGCCGTCTTTATCCAGCACTCCGCCACCGATTTCAAACACGATCTGGCGCAGCGTGGTTCCAAAGGGGACTTCGATGAGGCCGGTGTTGACCACGTGTCCGGTGAGGGCGAAGGTCTTGGTTCCGGGGGATTTGGGGCTTCCGATTTTGCGGTATTCTTCCGGTGTTTGTTTCATGACCACGGGCACCAAAGCCAGGGTTTCCACGTTGTTGATCACTGTGGGTTTGCCAAAAAGGCCTTGCTGAGCTGGGAAGGGTGGTTTGGGTGTGGGCATGCCGCGCTTGCCTTCGATGGAAGCCAGCAGCGCTGTCTCTTCACCGCAAACAAAAGCGCCTGCGCCTTCGACCACATGGATGTCAAAAGCCTGACCTGTGCCAAAGACGTCATTGCCGAGGATGCCAAGCTCTTCAGCATCTCTGATGGCCTTGCGGATGCGACTGCAAGCCAGAGGATACTCCATTCGCACGTAGACGTAGCCCTCATCTGCTCCGATGGCTTTGGCTGCGATCATCATTCCTTCGATCACGCTGTGCGGGTTACCTTCCAAGATGCTACGATCCATAAATGCGCCTGGGTCGCCTTCGTCACCATTGCAGACAACGTATTTCTTGGGTTCTTTTTCGATGCGGGCAAAGTGCCATTTACGTCCGGTCGGGAAACCACCACCACCGCGTCCACGCAGACCCGCATCTTCCACTCTCTTGCAGATTTCTTCGGCGGTATAGTTTAGATATGCATCACGTGCGGCAAAATAGCCGTCGTGGCTGATATATTCTCTGATGTTTTCGGGATCAACGTGTCCGCATTCCTTGAGGGCGGTACGCTGTTGCAGTGTATAGAAGGGGATGTCGTCTGCACCATGGCAGTGTTTGCCGGTGTTTTGGTCAAGATACAAGAGGCGCTCGATCATATCACCGTTAATCACGGTCTTTTCGATGATCTCTTCAGCATCTTCAGGCTTCACGTGAGTGTAGAGAATGCCATCCGGCTCGATGGTGACCAGTGGTCCCACCTGACAAAAGCCTTGGCAACCGCTACCGGAAAGGAGAATGTCATGATCCTTACTATCGCAGGGCTTAAACTCCACGCAGACATCAAGAGAATGCATGGCGGCAGCGTTTTTGAGGCTTTTAAAAACCTTCATCGATCCATTGGCGATGCATCCTGTTCCTGCACAAACGACTATGCGCTTCTTAAAATGAGAAGCAGCTTCCAGATATTCTTTTTTAATTTGTTCCAAACTAAGCATTTTCAGTCTCCATTATGGCTTCAATAAGTTTTATGGCTTCTTCCGGAGTCACCATTCCGTGAACTTCTTCGTCGATAACCATCACGGGCGCCAAGCCACAGGCACCCAAACAGGCTACCGTCTCGAAGGTGAACATCAAATCGTTTGTGGTGATCTTCGTCTCGCTAAGACCGAGTTTTTCTCTCACGGCATCAATCACGGCCTTGGAGCCGCGCACGTGGCAGGCGGTTCCGTCGCACATCTTGATGATGTGCTTGCCTTTGGGCTCCAAAGAAAAGTGGCTGTAAAAAGTGGCGACACCATAGAGGCGGGCCGGTGACACTTTCAGAGAAGTGGCTACAAATGTGAGTACCTCCTGAGGAAGATAGCGATACTCTGCTTGAACTGCCTGAAGGATAGACACGATTCTGTGTTCGTCAAAATCATGCTCTTCCAAAATCTCCAGGACTTTGGTGAAACTGCGGGCAGCAGTGTTGTCGTTGCTCATTGTTTCTCCTGATCTATTTTATTTTTATAGTTTTTGGTTTTTCTCTTTGGTTCGCTGTCAGACTCATATTTCTCGCTCAAACGACGCGAAAGCACCGCCAAAGATGCGCTCATATCCATATCTTCCACGATGATCTTTTCATCCAACTGCAAGAGTGCCGATGTGAAATTCCAAATGGCCAAAATGCCGCTTTCCACCATCAACTCCGCCGTGGCTTGAGCCTGATCCGCCGGAACCGTCAAGATGCCGATGTGAACCTTCATCCTGCGGCAAAGATCGGCAAATTTGTCCATAGAGTGGATTATCACGCCATCTACAAGTGTGCCAGCGACTGCTGGATCGCTGTCAAAACCGGCGATGATGTTCAAACCCTTGCGCTTGAGCTCGGAATAACCCAATAGTGAAGATCCCAAGCGACCCACGCCCACCAAAAAGGCGGAACTGAGGTCTTTCCAATTGAGACAAGATTCGATGGATTCGATCAAATCCTTGATCTTGTGACCCACCTTGGGGATGCCAACCACACCAGTCAACGCTATATCCTTGCGAACCTGAGTCATATGAACTCCAGTAAGCTCTGCCAAGCGTGTGGCGGATATCGTGTCTTGACCCTCCTGCTCGAAACCGTAAAGCAGTTCCAAGTATTGAGGTAGTCTTTTCAGCGTTAGCACCGGTATGGATATCATCTAATCTCCTATAGCTTTAGTAGTCATTCGATAAATTTATAGCGACTGAAATGAAGGGGCCTTTTTTGTCAAGCAGTATTTCGATATTTTTGTAGCGATTGAGGTATGGGGCTTGGTAAGGAATTGATATGGCTTCAGATAGCTGTGTGAAAAAGTTGGTACATTCTTGCAACTTTTTAAACTTTCACCCCCAGCTAAGGAGTAGAAAAAGCAGATAATTGCCAAACTTTTCCTCGTTTGGCCCCAATAGCACGCCCATCTCAGGAACCGGTGCAGAGGCTCACAATTGCGGCGCAGCCGTCCTGGCGCCCGCTTCGCCCTTGCTTAGCCGCAGGGCGATGCCGTGGTGATACTCGGGTTTTTCCCGAGTGGCTCCGAGTAATCACCGGGCGGCTAAGCAAGGAGGAAGCAGGGTCGGTTGCCGGACCGACCAAGTTGACAACATTTTATCACTTGTACGGTCGCTCTCCGAACCGCCACTGTTCATGCGGTGTTCCAATACCGCTCTTGCTTGGCTCTTACTCCGTGGAGCAAGAACGGCATGGGAAACCAATAGGTTATGCGTTTGGGTGGTATGGCCCGCTGGTACATTTTGGGGTTTTCGAGGAGGTTAAGATAAGGAAAATGACACTTCTTTTGGAAAACCCGCTCCGATTTGTCTTTTTCGCTTGACATTCAAAGGCTGCTAAAAAGGATGGTAATCAAAGAAGAATTATCAATTATGGGGAACGTGTGTCCGTCCACGCATGCCCCAAATAAAGAGGTTTTAATGTCTTTTTTCAATATATTTGGACACATGACAAACGATGTTGCCATCGATCTTGGCACGGCGAACACGCTTGTATACAAAAAGACGTCCGGTGTTGTGATCAATGAGCCCTCCGTGGTTGCGGTATCCACGGACAACAAGAAGATCATCGCCATTGGTCAGCAAGCCAAGGCGATGTTGGGCAAAAATCCAGACGAGGTGAGGGTGATTAAGCCCCTCAAAGACGGTGTGATAGCAGATTTTCAGGTCACCGAGCTGCTGCTTCGCAACCTGATCATGCGGGCTCAGAAGAGGCGTCTTTTGGTGCGTCCGCGGGTGATAGTTTGTGTTCCTTCCGGCATCACGGAAGTGGAAAAGCGTGCCGTGAGAGATAGTGCGCTACATGCGGGTGCACGTGAAGTTTATCTGATCAGCGAGCCGGTGGCTTCCGCTATTGGAGCGGATTTGCCCATCGAGCAGGCCTGCGGAAACATGGTGATGGACATAGGTGGCGGCACCAGTGAGATTGCCGTGATTTCGCTCTCGCACATCGTGGTTCACAATTCCATCCGTGTGGGTGGAGATAAGCTGGACATCGACATCATCAACTACCTGCGCAAGAAAAACAATCTCCACGTGGGTTTGCAGACCGCTGAGCAGATCAAAATGCAGATCGGATCAGCCTATCCGCTCAAAGAAGAGCTGAGCATGGATGTGCGTGGTAGAGACGTGGTGAGCGGCTTCCCCGTGACGCTCAAGATTTCCTCGGAAGAGATTCGTGAAGCCATCAGCGAAACCATTGCCACCATGATAGATGCAATCAAGCGTCTGCTGGAGCGCACCGCTCCGGAACTTTCGGCAGATATTGCTGAACACGGCATCTTCCTCACCGGCGGTGGAGCCTTGCTAAAAGGTTTGGACGAAAAGATTTGCAAGACTGTCGACCTGCCCGTGCATGTGGTTCCCGATCCGCTGGAATGTGTGGTGAAGGGTGCCGGCAGAGTGTTGGACGATGTGGATCGCTATAAGAAGGTGTTGATCAAGCGGATTGAAGATTAGGTGATTCTTTAGTCCAAAGATGTGCATGGAAACACTTGGCAACACAGCATTAACAGCGGGATTGTAACCGGATGATCAAGCAGTATCTGGTTCCGATTATTCTGTTCATCCTCTGCTTGGTGATGCTGATCGGCTCGGTCGAGAGTCGGAGCGCCAGGGCGGCGTTTTTGGGCAAAACCGTGTTTTATCCCTTTACGCATTCCATCCACACCATGCGTAGCAATAAGGAGCTGAAAACCGAGCTGACCAAGCTGCGGGAGCAACTTGCCAGCGAGACACTCAAAAACCTGAGATTGCAAAACGAACTGAAGCTGTATGATTGGGCGGCTACAGTGGCTATGGATGAGGGTCTGAGCGATTTTGAAACCTGTGAGGTGATCGGCTATGCGGGGGCCTTCCAAATGCGCAACCTGATCGTAAACAAGGGTTCGCTCAAAGGGATAAAGATTGAGAGTCCAGTGGTTTCCGCCACGGGCATTGTGGGTAAGGTGATCAGCGTCGCCCCGACTCACTGCGTGGTGATGCCTTTTAGCAATCCGGATTTTCAGATGCCGGTGATGGATCAAAACACCAGCGTTCAGGGGATTTTACAATCCGACATCCGCGGCTCGGTGAGTATGAATATGATCAAGATCGGTTCTCAGATCAGCGTGGGCGATACGATCGTAACCTCCAATCTGTCACAGCTTTATCCCAAGGCATATCCCGTGGGAACAGTGATGAGGATCAAGGAATCCAGCGACAACCTCTTTATCAGCGCCGAATTGGCTCCTTTCACGCAGGTGGAAAACCTGGAGCATGTCTTTGTGCTCAGGAGGCACAAATGATCCTGAAAGCGCTCTGGTCTTGGATTTTCGGCCTGATCTTCCTCTATATTCAGATCATGCTGATGCCCATGATCGGCATCGCAGACTGGATTCCCAATATCCTGCTTCCCTGGGCGGTGTTTTTGATCTGGACCAGGCCGCGGGACATGGCTCTGATCGTGAGTTTTATTATCATGGTGATGTATGACACCACGCAGCCCGGTCTCTTTGGCTACAGTCCGCTGATGTTTTTGATTATCGGCCTGTCTATCAGTGAGGTGCGCAAACCTTTTGAGGCAGAAAGCAAGGCGGCGATGATGATCTCTTTGGTGATGGCAAATCTGATCTGGTTTTTGGCGCTGTGGCTGGCTTTGGGGATCACAAACGGCTTTTCCGTGCGCCTGGCTACCATGAACCTGATCGCTTTCATCTACAATCTCGTCATCAGTTTCATCGTGTTTTGGCTGCTGTATTACGTCTCGCGCTTGAGATTGGTGAGAGTCGATGAATAGAAGCACTTCCGCTTTTTACCTGAGGATACTGCTCTGCCTGCTTTTTCTCTTTCTCTTCGTTGCTCTTTTTCGCTTGCAGGTGGTCAAAGGTAGCTATTATCGCCGCATCGCCGAAAATAACTTTGTGCGTATCCGCCGGGTAACTGCCACCCGAGGCGAGATTTATGATGTCAAGTATCGCCCCATCGTTATCAACATCCCCTCGCATGACCTCTATCTGATCAGCGGCAAGGTCAAAAACATCGATGCGCTGAGCGTCTTTCTGAAGATGCACTTTGGCATCGAAAAGGAAGAGCTGCACGATCTCATTTTCCAGCAACGCTTTAAGACCTATGAAGAGATCATGTTGGTGGATAACATTTCCTACGAGACGATGCTGGCGCTTTCTGAGAAGCTGAACTACTTTCCGGAGCTGGTCTTCCGAAGTGGAACCACACGTGAATACCTCTATCCAAACCACTTTACCGGCTATGTGGGACGCATCAATGAGGATGAATTCAGGCGCTATCGTCAGGAGGATTACTCGCTCAACGGCTACATCGGCAAGGGTGGACTGGAGAAATACTACGAGATTTTGCTGCGCGGTAAAGACGGGAAGCAGATTATTCAGGTGGACGCCCGGGGGCAGAACTTGGGCTTTTTCCGCAGCGATGCAGAAGTGGCGCCGATCAATGGTCTTTCCTTGGTTTTGAGTATAGACAACGACCTGCAAACCTTTGTCCATGAAAGCTTTCCTGCTGGCAGTCGGGGAGCCATCGTGGTTTCCAACATTAAGGATGGCGGGATTTTGGCCTATGCCAGCAACCCCAGCTACGATCCCAACGTCTTCATGCAGCGGATCAGTCCAGATTTGTGGGCTGAGCTCAACCGCCGTGAAAGGCCGCTTTTGGATCGAGCCTCACAGGGTGCCTATCCTCCGGGATCTGTCTTCAAACCTGTGACCGCTGCGGAGGGCCTTCAAGCCGGGATCATCAACAGGAGCACACTTTTGGCCTCCTGTACAGGCGGGCTCAAGATAGGCAACAGGTTTTTCAAGTGTTGGTCAAGTGGGGGACATGGACGCACCAACGTGGTGGATGCACTCCGGGTCTCCTGTGACGTCTTTTTCTATGATCTCATCAGCAGGATTTCTTTGGATGATGCTTGGCGGCATGCCGTTTCCTGTGGCGTGGTAAACCGCACAGGGATTGATCTTCCGGGTGAGCGTGCCGGCTTGTATCCAAACAAGGAATGGTTTAAGAAACGGCTTGGCCGCGCTGGCAGTCTGCAGGGTTATAAAGCCAATCTCTCCATCGGGCAGGGCGAAGTGCTCACCACTCCTTTGCAGATGAATGCCTTTTATGCAGCCATCGCCAGGGGCGGATACTGGATTCAGCCCCACTTTATGGTGAGGACTTTGGGGCGTGGTAGGGTGAGTCGTGAGCAGGTGCAGCCTATAGATAAACATAGCTTTGGCTGGAGTCAGAGCACGGTAAAAGCCATTCAGGACGGGCTTTGGGCTGTGACCAATGCGCCCGGCGGCACAGGCCGAGCTTTCAATGTGCCCGGCGTCACTACCTACGGCAAGACCGGTTCCGCTGAGAATTCGATGGGGAAGACCACGCACGCTTGGTTTTGTGGCTACATCGTGACGGATAAACCGGAAATCGTGATCACGGTCTTTTTGGAGAATGCGGGTGGTGGTGGAGCTGTTGCTGCGCCGATTGCCAGCCGTATTGCAAACTACTATGTGGGCAATATCGAACGTTTCAAAGCTCCTGCGCCCATCCCAGAGCAGTTTAGAGAACTGGAGGGCCAGGAAACAGACGAGCCGGAAGACGTCTTCCCAATTCCCAGTCCGCATGAAGAGCCTGCGGCTGTGGTTCCCACAGAGGAGACGGGCTGATGTTTAACCGCAAGAAGTTTGACTGGGTCTTGGCTTCGCTGCTGATCATCCTCATCATGATGGGCTGCATTGCTATCTATTCGGCCAGCACCACCATCATCGGCAAGCATCACAGCACCCAAAACCACTGGTGGAAGCAGATCATCTTTGCCGTCATCTCACTTTCGGCCGTTTTGCTGCTGCTCAAATTGCCCATGCCGATCTTTGATATCCTTATCGTGCCGCTCTTTATAATAAATATCCTGGCTTTGATAGGGGTGCTGTTTGTGACTGATGTCAATGGAGCGCACCGCTGGTTCAGCTTCTTTGGGCTCCATTACCAGCCTTCGGAGAGTGCCAAGCTGCTTGCTGTGCTCCTAGTTGCCAGAGTGATCACCAGGGAAAACATCACCGAATTGCAACAGGTGGCCTATGGCTTTGTCCTGATGTTCGTGCCTATAGTGCTGATTCTGATGGAGCCGGATTTTGGCACCTCTTTGGTCTTTGTCTTTTCGCTGCTGGCGATGTTGATCGCTGCAGATGTGCCTCTTTATTACATCCTTTTGATCATCTCACCGGTGCTGAGTGTAGTATCGTCTCTGCATTGGATTGCTGTGGTGATCTGGATTCTGGTGTTTGTCTTATTGCTCATCCGGATGGGGCTTTCCTGGGTTGCCATCACCATCAGTGGCGTGATCAACGTCTTCCTGGCGCTCATCATGCCCGTTTTCTGGAATGGGCTCAAGGACTATCAGCAGGAGCGTATTCTCACCTTTTTGGATCCCATGCGTGATCCCTTGGGGACGGGTTACCAGATCATCCAGGCCAAGATCGCCATCGGCAGCGGCGGCTTCACGGGCAAGGGCTGGCTGATGGGTACACAGAAAAATATGAACTTCTTGCCGGAGCATCATACGGATTTTATCTTCAGCGTGATCGGAGAGGAGTTTGGCTTTTTGGGCAGTATGTTGGTTCTAACGGTGTTTGTGCTCTTCTTTTTAAGGATAGCGCACGCTATTCCTGAGATAAAGGTGCGAGAAAGAAAAGTTGCCACCGCTGGCATTTTGGCTTATCTTATGATTCAGACCTTTATCAACATTGGGATGAATGTTGGTATAGTTCCAGTCACAGGAGTTCCCTTGCTGTTCATTAGCTATGGGGGTTCCAGCCTGCTGATCAATAGCTTGGCAGTGGGCGTCGTCTTAAAATATCTAAATGAACGGGGATTTATTAAATGAGAAAGTTACTATTGGCCGCCGTAGTTGTGATGACGCTGCTGATGGGCTCCTGCGTGGTGAGCCCCAGCTTGGTTTTTAAAGAATCTCAGACCGAAGGTCTGCCCAATCTTATCTTCAACCCAGGTTTCAACCCCTACTCTTTGGACCCAGCTACTGCACTCAAAGGCTGGATGGTAGACCATGATCCGGCAGATATCAAAGAAAGCAACGTGGTGATAGATACAAACGTTGCCTCAGAGGGTAAAACCAGCCTGCGTATTGACGCCTCCAAACACGCTACCATCATCATCTCGGATTCGTTTGATGTGGTGCGTTATGGTGGTTACTTCATCAAAGCCAATGTGCGCACAAATTCCACAGACAATCCAGACATCGTGCTCAGGTTTATCAGCTTCAAAGAAAACGGTAAGGTCTACAACCGCATCAAAAGCAGGATTCGTGCTACGGAAGATTGGACTAAGAGTACCATCAGTGCGGGCTTTATCAAGCCTGGCGTAAGCTTTGGCCGTGTAGCAATCATGATATCTCCATTTAAAGACGGTTCCGTGTGGATAGATGACGTTGGCTGCTGGAAGGTGCACCACTTCAGGATAGATTGATGCGCGTGATCATGCAAAGGGTCTTGCGTGCTTCCGTGAGCGTGGAAGGCAAGACCGTGGGAGCTATCAAAGATGGGCTCCTGCTTTTTGTTGGCTTTGGACGTGAAGATGAAGAGGATGTGCTGGATACCGCCGTGGATAAAATCCTCAATCTGCGCATCTTCTCGGATGAAAATGGCAAGCTCAATCTCTCGCTTTTGGATCAAAAATACTCCATCTTAGCCATCTCGCAGTTCACGCTCTATGCAAATTGCACCCGTGGACGCAGGCCGGATTTTACCCATGCTGCGCATCCGGACAAGGCGGCGCACCTCTTTGAGCTCTTCAAAGCCAAGCTGAGAGAGAAAGGTGTGCACACCGAGAGCGGTATCTTTGCCGCCGATATGCAGGTGGAATTGGTCAACGACGGGCCGGTGACCATAAGCCTGGAATTTTAGTAACATACTGCAAAAATTGAGGGTTAGGGCACGCTGCCGAAAGCTATTCAGGCGGCATTGTCCCCACTTTTTATACCTAACAATGCAGTGGAACCCTTCCCCAAGTTGAGCTTTTTCTCCGTAACGCACAACTGTTTGGGCGGTTCTGCGACTCCCCCTACCTTACTTACCCGCAGGGCGATGCCGTGGTGATACTCGGGAAAATCCCGAGAGGCTCCGAGTAATCGCCGGGCGGCTAAGCAAGGAAGAGGTAGGAAAGGGCACGTTGAGGCTACTGCGTTATTTGAGATAACTACTTGATTATCGGCATATTACCTCGTCATCACCAAGGCTGCCTTAAAAGAAAATGGAGTTAAGGTCTAAAAGTTCTTGACACGATGGAGTTGAATTATAAGTGTGAAATAGTTCGCTTCAACTATGCCATCACATTTGGGTTGGTGATGCATTGCCCTTGTCTTCAAGCAACCTGAGCAATTGAGGTCGGTTTTTATCTTCCGGCCAACACTTTGATTACAGCAAAAAGGAGATTTCCCATGCGCCGAATCCTTTTATTAATTATGGCCTTAGCCATACTGTTGCCAGTTGTAACTGGGCTTCGTGCCACAGAAGTGACCATTGGCACTGGAGACCAAAACGCCCGCTATCCCTTGGATTTCTGGGTTAAGAACTCACTTTATCAGTGCTTGTATTTTCAGGATGAATTGGGATTCGCCAGCGGCACAATCACCCAGTTGACGTTTTACAACAACTTTACATCCGCGGACATTGTGAATAAACCCGTCAAAATATGGCTGGGAACCACGCAACAAGGCAATCTCGATGACGGGTTTATTCCGGCTACCCAACTTACCCTGGTGTACGATGGAGTGATGTCTTTCCCCATGGGTACCAACGAAATTACCTTCACTTTACAGGCGCCCTATTTATACTCACAGGGCAACTTGGTGCTCATGGCAAACCGTCCCATGGACACGCAGTACTATGCTTCAACCAACTACTTCAAATGCCAGACCCTTGATCCGGGGCGCGCTCGCTATCTGCGCAGCGACTCCACCACATATGATCCGAATAACCCGGCTGCTGGGACTCTGACCGGCCAATTTCCCCAAGTCACTATCACTTACTCAGACCAGCCTATCTACAATGACCTTGGCGCTATTGCTATAAACGGGAATGTGCTCCCCAATCAGGATTCACCCACTCAATACTTGGTAACCATTAGAAACAATGGTGTTAACACTCAAACCAACTACCAAGTGAAACTGAAAGACTCTGATGGAACGGAGCTGGTTAGTGTTGCTGGACCTGCCATCGAAAGCTTGGAGGTCGTGGATGTTGCCTTGACGTGGACGCCTGCTGAGCTTGGCACCATTGGTATCCATGGTGAGGTAGTTTTGGACGGCGATGAGATTGCCGGCAACAACCAGACCGGCACGCTATATGTCGAGGTTCAGGAATCTGGTATGATAATTGTCGCCATCGGAACTGGCACCTTGACCAATACTACCACGGGAGGTGATACTCCCTACGGAACAAGGTACAAGAACTTTCGTCAGCAATACCTCTACACCGCACAAGAGCTTTCTGATGCTGGAGCAGTGCCGGGTGCAATCAGCTCGGTGGCATTTAACGTGCAGTCCGTGAACAACTGCTTACCCATGCCAAACTATAAGATCAGGCTCAAGCATACAAGCCTGACTACGCTCAGCACTAATTTTGAGATTGGCGACTATACTCAGGTATTCTTCCAAGATGGCTATTGGCCAGTGGTAGGATGGAACACACACCATTTTGATACTCCATTCGTGTGGGATGGAGTATCAAATGTTTTGGTGGATATCGTTACCACCATGATCTCTGAAGCTCACACCCAAAACGCTTGTGTCTATTACACGGTCACTCCGGAAGCTTTCACCTGCTTAAGATTCCAAAGTGACACTGTTAATGCCGAGACCTCAACTGCAACCGCAGCCCGGAGCAGAAACCGTGCCAACACAAGATTTGGCCAAAACGTCTCTAATACGGGCTCTTTGGAGGGAACCGTCACCTGTGGCACAGAACCTTTGGATGGTGTTTTGTTAGTGGTCAATGATACCGTCTATAATACGATCACAACGCCTCTGGGAGAATATGCTTTTCCCTATGTCGACGCTGGAACCTACACAGTAACCGCCTCCAAGTTTGGCTATGAAACGCAAACTGCCACCGCAACCATAGTGGCAGGTCAGAACACTGTCTTGGATTTCAACCTCACACAAAGTGTTACCGTCACGGTAAGCGGCCATGTGGTAGGCAGTGACGATACAACTATCGGCTTGGAAGGTGCAGAAGTGACCTTGAATGGTCCTCTCACTTATAGTGCGTTGACTGATGCCCAAGGCGACTTTAGCATTGCAGAAGTGCTGAGTGGGGATGATTACTTTTACACTATCACCTTGGATGGCTATAATCCGCTCTACGGAACGGTTCATCTTGGATCTACTGACTACAGTATGGGCACTCTGATCATGCCGGAAACTACCAATCCTCCACGTAACGTGATCGCACAGGTATCTACCGATGACACCCAAGTTAACCTCATCTGGTTTCCTCCAAGCTTACATGGAGGAATTACGGTTGTAGAAGACTTTGAATCGGACGATGGAGGTTGGGAATCAAGTGGTTACGGCGACTGGGAATGGACAAATGAGTATGACGTGAGCCAATATGTAGACATCGACACCTCCCCGGACGAGCCACCCCAAACAGCTCACAGCGGCACCGGGATGTGGGGCACGAAGATCCATAGTGGTTACAGCAACAGCAGTGCATGGTCTTATCTGCGTAAGACCTTCAATTTCGCCGGTATCCAGCAGCCTGTGCTCAGCTTCTGGCACTACATGGATGGTTTCAATACCTGGGACTATGGAATCATCAAAGTAAACGGAACCCACGTCTGGGGAGCGAGCAACGCAGCCGTCTTCATGCCCTGGCAAGAGCTCACAATTGATCTCTCCCAATGGGCAAACAACCCCGAAGTGGAAATCAGCTTTGAATGGTTTGCCACTGCAACCATATCATATGCAGGCTGGTATATAGATGATGTATATGTAGGTCAAGCCCTCGATCGTCACACCAGTTTTGCTAACCATGCTCCCAGAAAAATAATCCATTCTGGTTTGCCTGAGGAAGAAGAAGCCTGCCTGAAGTCTTTGAAAACACCAACATACAGCCTCAATAGACCTGCGGATAGGATGGGTAACCGAGCACATCTGGGCTATAAAGTATGGAGGCTTATCGTAGGTGAAGAAGCAAATGAGAACAACTGGACTTTGCTTACCACAGATACCATTACAGACACCACTTTTGTAGACCCCGCTTGGGCAACGTTGCCTGATGAATTTTACAAGTGGGCGGTGAAAGCAGTCTACACAAACAATATACACAGCTCCACTGCTTTCTCAAACGACCTGCGCGTCCTGAGAAATGACCTCGCTGCTACCTCCATAACCGGGGAACTTGCACCCACACAAGGGTCTGCCTACGTTTACACAATAGTGGTGGAAAACATGGGCACAGATCCTCAATCGGGCACAGCCTACACAGTGAAACTGATGCGCGGAGACCAGGAATTGGCAAGTGTACCTGGGGCGGACATCGCACCCGGCACAACGCAAAGCTTCAACATTTCCTGGACACCTGCTGAATCGGGACCAATGACCATCTTTGGTAAAGTGGTCTTGTCTACCGACTCTGTAGCTGATAACGATGCAACTACTCCCATGAATATCAGTGTCTTTCCCGAGGGCACTCAGAGTGTTACCATCGGCACTGGAGACCAAAACGCCCGTTTCCCAATTGATTTTCACTACAAAAACTCTCTCTATGAGTGCCTTTACATGACAGACGAACTGGATTTTGTAAGCGGAACCATCTCCGGTATAGTCCTTTACAACAACTTCAGTACCCAACCTACCAATGGAGACACAAAGATCTACATGGGAAGCACAAACCAGTCAGATTTAAGCGGTGGCTGGATCCCTGCAACTGAGCTCACCTTGGTCTTTAATGGAACCGTGACCTATCCCGTCGGTGAAAACGTCATCAATATCTCTTTCCAGACACCTTTTGAACATACGCCGGGAAACTTGGTGATGATGGTGTACCGTCCCATGGAGGATCAATACTATTCTGCCTCCAACTTTTTCAAGTGTCAGACTATTGGCAACTCCAGAGCTCGCTACGTCATGGCAGACTACATAACCTATGACCCAAACAACCCCACCGCCCCCGGTACCCTCACCGGCCAGTTCCCCAAAACTACCCTCCTCTACACCCCTGCTCTGATAGAAAACGACCTGGGCGCCCTGTCCATTAGCGGAAGCAGATCTCCCACCGTGGGAATAACTTCCGTCTACACTGTCCGCGTCAAAAACAACGGCACTGAAACCCAGGACACTTACACCGTGAAGCTGATGGGGCCCAATGATGAGGAATTGGTCAGCATGGCCGGACCAACCATAACCAGCCAGCAAGTCCTGGAAGTGGATATCCCCTGGGTACCCGCTACAGCAGGAAACTTCTCCATCTATGGCAGAGTGGAAATGGTTGGCGATGAATTTGATGTCAACAACCGCACTCAAACCCTCAACCTGGTGGTTAATCCTGCAGGCGAATTTACCGTGTTGGTCGGTGATGGAGACCAGGGAATGCGTATGCCCATGGACTTCTATTACAATAACTCACTCTATGAAACGCTATACTACCCGGATGAAATGGGTGGATTTAGGGGCCAGATTACCGGCATTAAATTCAACACCAACTTTTTGAGTACACTTGTGGATAAAGAATGTAAAGTGTGGCTTGGCACCACCACGCAAGCTGATCTGAGCGGCGGTTGGATCCCTGCCACTCAGCTTACCCAAGTGTTTGATGGCACACTGGATTTCAATGCGGGACCCGGACAATCTGTCACCATCATCTTCAACGAACCATACCTGTATCTGGATGGACAAAACCTGGTGATGATGGTCAATCGTCCCATGGATACTGACTATTATAACTCTGCAGATCGCTTCTTGGGTCAAACTGGGGTTGTCAACCGGGCTCGGAACGCCTATCATGATACAACCATCTACGATCCGGATAATCCACCCACAGGAAGCACCACAACAACAAGCTTTCCCCAGACCAACTTCCTGGTGATTCCAGGTGGAGTGGGACAAATCTCTGGGACAGTGACTGACGCAAACAACCAGCCTATCAGCGGTGTAACGGTGAGCCTCAACAACAACGCCTACCAAGCTACCACAAACGCTGACGGACAATACCATCTGATCAACGTCTTACCGGATACCTACACTATGGCTTGCAACGCACATGGCTACCATGAGCACATTCAGACCGTCGTGGTGGAAGAAGACGATGAGCTCACTATAGATGTGACCTTACAGCTCTTGCCTCAAGTTAGCGTTTCTGGAACCATCCTGGCCAGTGATACCGGTTCAGGAATCTCTGGTGCATTGATACTACTCAGTGGTTATGAGCCCTACAGCGCAAACACAAATGCGGCAGGCGTTTTCACCATCCCGAACGTCTTTACTGATCATACCTACGCTTACAACATCCGCGCTGATGGCTATTCTTCAGAAAACGGCCAGATTATCGTGGGTTCCACAAACTACAACATGGGCGAAATCACCCTCCACGAGGTTGCTTACGCGCCAATAGATGTAGTCGCTGAGCCCAATGATGCAACCAACACTGTGGATATTACTTGGCTGGCTCCCGACCCAACTGCTCTGGAAGTGGTCGAAAGCTTTGAAGATGCAGAATTCCCGCCCGAGGACTGGACTCAAATCATCACCAACAACGGTCCGGCCAATACTCTGGGAATCTACCCCACTTGGTGCAGAGTGGGTGTTGTCACCATTACCGGAAACATTATTAGTCCAACTGATGGACTCCACCAAACTGGCCTGCATTGGGATTACAGCCATCAAGATGAATGGCTGATCACGCCGTCCTTCAACTGCCCGCCCAATGCGTATCTCAGGTTTGATGGATATGTGTTCCTCGGTTCTGAATACGGTGACCACTACTACGTAAAGGTATCCACAGACAATGGTACCTACTGGACTGTGCTCTGGGATGCCTCCACTCAAACAGGTGGTTGGAATGAATATTCATCACCCATCACTGTGGATCTCAGCGCTTACAGCGGGAACCAGTTGAAGATAGCATTCCACGCTGAGGACCCATTCGACAACACTGGTATTAAGTACAATTGGTTTATAGACAATGTCTACATCGGAAATAGCACCGATGCTGTGCGATTTGACCTCAGCGACTTTACCGCTATATCCGCTGAGCCCGCTCAACGTCAGATTGGCGGCACCATGCCCCTCAGAGCAAGGTCTCGCGATATGGAAGAAGGCAAAACGAGCTGTGAGCCCAGATTACCATGTCCACAGGATACCTCCCTCACACGTAAATCCACAAGAGTGCTTACAGGTTACATGGTTTACAGACTGAGGGCGGGACAAGAACATCAGGAAACAGCTTGGATAGCCGTGACAGACGATCCAACCACAGAATTAAACGTTAGCGATCCCGGCTGGGCAACTCTTCCCAATGGAGACTACCGTTGGGCTGTAAAAGCTGTCTATACCAACGGTGTCACCTCCTTAGCCAGTTTCTCCAACGTTCTGAATAAATACGTCCAGACAGGTATGATTGTGGGCACGGTGAGACGCACCAACAACACTCC
>JAKQWO010000002.1 GCA_029561955.1 Candidatus Cloacimonadota bacterium | reverse complement strand
TTTTCTACTGCAATGCAGTAGAAAATGGGGAGGCGTTATGAACTAAATAATCGACCTTTTCCGGAAGAAAAACTCCGCCAATTAAACCAAAAACAGTCCCCTAAAAAAGGGACTGAGGAAATCCTACTGCATTATTTGGGTTTATTTACGTCGAGGATAGATCGCCTCAGTATGAAAACTTCTGGTATTTATGGGATCTTTTCTTTGAAAAAATGGCAGACCTTAGCAACAAAAAGGATCTAGATCGAACTGCAACTAGAACAATTAAGTGTTATTTGCTAGCAGATACAGATTGGTCTCAAGGAACTACCGAGTGGCATTCAGTCAGAGAGAAAGAGGCATCCTTTTATGATAAGGTTGTAGACAGGAAGGGGCACGAACCTGTAGTACTATACTCGATTGCAAAAGTACTGAATGATATCGGAAGCCGGTTTCAATCAAAAGGTGTGATATGGCTAAGCGATATGATCAGTACCCATAACTACAATGATCTTGAACCAGATACGATATACTACATGGAGAAATTCATCAGACGCTTTATAGTTTTAAATAAACGAAGAATAAAGACCAATAGAATACTTAAAGCAAAAGTTATATCTATACTTGATTTCCTTTTTGAACGTGGCTCGACAATTGGGTTTCTCCTCAGA
This sequence comes from Candidatus Cloacimonadota bacterium, assembly GCA_029561955.1. Classification (GTDB taxonomy): domain Bacteria; phylum Cloacimonadota; class Cloacimonadia; order Cloacimonadales; family Cloacimonadaceae; genus UBA3900. The sequence continues at coordinate 42,552 of JAKQWO010000002.1, read as the reverse complement.
GAAGATATACTATGAACACGGGTAAACAGTGGCGTAATAGAATAGCTGTTAAATGTTGGCGAGTTAATAAGGAGAACGTTCACATATGTATTACACTTCCGCAAAGAAAGAGACAATATTTATCACATTTCGTATGCTTACTGTTATCAGGCAGTTACTGACTTGGTTTTTTGGGATTTTCTTCGTCAGGGCAACATCGTCAGAGTATATTATGGAGGGAGGGGCCAGCAAGCTGGCAGTTGTGAGTAGTGAGTAGTGAGTTGTGAGTGCTGGCGCAAGTAATGATATACGAGTGCTTTAGGTGTGGTTTGCAGTTGGGAGATGTGAGTAGTTGTGCTGTGGATGCGTGAAGCTTTGGGGGCGGTCGCTCCGGCGAGCGACCGTACCTTGCGGCGGTTCAGCAACCTCCGGCTACATTTTGGGTCGCTATTGCAAGCGACCCTACAGCGACCGCCCGTACATTTTTATTGACATAAATGGAGATTCTCTAAACTTTGGCGCAAATTGAGTATATTGGTGTAATGGGCTGTTGTCGCTTTGATTTGCAGTCCACAATAACGATAGATAATTAACGATATAATAAGGAGTTGACCATGTTGAAAGGTAGCTTTGTGGCACTGGTTACACCCTTCAAAAAGGGTGAGGTAGATTATTCCGCTTTGGAAACCCTGATCGACTTCCATCTGGAGAATGGAACGCACGGGATTTTGCTTTTAGGTACTACAGGAGAGGCAGCGGCTCTGGCATCTGACGAGCGCGAAGCCCTCTTGCGTTTTGCCATCAACCGCATTGACGGCAAGACTAAAGTGATGATTGGCACGGGGACAAACAATCTGCGCACCACCTTGCGCAACACATCCAGAGCCAAGGAATTGGGTGCAGACTACGCTCTGGTGATCACTCCCTATTACATCAAGCCTACGCAAGCGGGTCTGGTGGAATACTTTGGGCACATCGCCTCCAAGGTGGATATGCCCATCGTGATTTACAACGTTCCGGGCCGCACCGGCGTGAATATCCTGCCGCCGGCCGTGGTGGAAATTGCCAAGGCGCATTCCAACGTAGTGGCCATCAAAGAAGCCAGTGGCAGCGTGGTGCAAGCCACTCAGATCGTGCGTGATGCGCCTGAAGGTTTTAGCGTGATGAGCGGCGAGGATGCGCTCAACTTCCCGCTGATTGCCATCGGTGGCATGGGTGCGATTTCCGTGACGGCCAACGTGGTTCCCAAGCTGATGAGTGAGCACATCGAGACGGCTTTGAGCGGCGACATGCAGAAGGCCGCTGAGCAGCACAGGCATCTGCAAGCTCTGAACGGGGCAATGTTTATCGAGACCAATCCCATTCCCGCCAAGGAGTCTCTGGCGATGATGGGCATGATAGAAAACGAATTCCGCCTGCCGATGTGCAATCTGCAAGCGGCAAATCGTGAGGCTTTGGCTAAAGTACTGAGATCCTACGGATTGATCAAGTGATTTTAATGGGGCACAGGTCCCTTATTTTACAGGAGATAAAATGACAAAAGCGCAAACCAAACACGGCTTCCTGCTCAAGGATAGCCAAGAGATCGCTGAGCTCAAGATGAGAGCGGATGTGTATGAGCACGTCAAGAGCGGAGCCCAGCTCATTCATCTGGCTTGTGAAGATACAAACAAGCTGTTTTGTGTGGCCTTCAAGACAGTGCCTACGGATAGCACAGGAGTGCCTCATATCATTGAACACTCGGTGCTGAATGGCTCACGTCTGTTTCCGGCGAAAAACTCTTTTATGGAGCTGATCAAGGGTTCGCTCAATACCTTTGTAAATGCGATGACCGCTGCGGATGTAACGCTTTATCCGGTGGCATCCACCAATGATCAGGACTTTATGAACCTGAGCCGCGTGTATATGGATGCAGTGTTTTTCCCACGCATCTATGAGCAGCCTGAGATTTTGCATCAGGAAGGCTGGCACTATGAGCTCTTCAATCAGGATGACGAGCTGGCGATCCGTGGTGTGGTCTACAACGAGATGAAAGGCGTGTATTCCAGTCCGGATGCGCTTTTACGTTATGCCGCTGACGAAGCTCAATTTCCGGAAACTACCTATGGAGTTTCCTCCGGTGGCGATCCTAAACACATCCCCGACCTCACTTACGAAGCCTTTACAGACTTCCATCGCAAGCACTATCATCCCTCCAATTCCAAGACGGTGCTCTATGGAGATTTGGATATCGACGCCATGTTGGAGATGATGGACAGGGATTATTTGAGCCATTTTGACAAAGACCCTGTCCCCGTGTTAGTGGGGAAGCAAGAGCCTTTCAAGAAAGCGATCCGGGTGGAAAGAGAATATCCCGCAGACGGGCAACCTGGCCCGGGATTGTGCCACCTGAGCCTAAATTACACCTGGGGAATGCAGACGGATACGGATCAGGTCAGCGCCATGGATGTGATGGTGGATATGTTGATGAATGGCATAGCTTCGCCCTTGAAGCGCAAGATCATGGAGTCCGGTTTGGCGGGGGAATCCTATGGTTCACAAAATCTGGACATCCTCCAGCCCACCTTCAGCATCGTGTGCAAACACGTGCAGGAAGCAAACATCGAGCAGCTGATCGAGCTGATCAACACAGAGCTTGAGCTCATCGTGAAGGAAGGATTTGATAAGAAGCTGATCGAAGCTACGCTGAACAGCCGTGAATTCTTCTACCGTGAAGGGCAGATGCAGGGCTTCCCCAAAGGCCTGTATTATGCCTGGACGATGTATGGCGCTTGGATTCACGGTGCGGATCCACTGCATGTGCTCAAGTTTGAATCGCTTTTGAAGGAGCTGCGCAGGGGTTTGACCGAGCCCTATTACGAAAAGTTGATCGAAGCCTCGATGCTCAAAAACCCGCATCACAGCATCGTGGTGCTCAAGCCTAAAGCTGGTTTGCTGCAAGAAGATGATGCAAAACTCCGGGAAGAATTGGCGCAGCGTAAGGCGTCGATGAGCGAAGCGGAAATCCAGGATTTGATCCAGTTCAATTCTGATCTGCAAGCCTGGCAGATGACCAAGGACAGCCCGGAAGATTTGGCCAAGATTCCCGCACTCACGCTGGCAGACATCAATCCGGAAGCGGAGTCATACCCCACGGAAGTGGAGACTTGGGAGGAATTTACCCTGCTCAAACACGAGGTCAATACCAACGGCATCGTGTATCTGAAAGCCTATTTTGATCTGGCGCACACGGATGAGGAGGAGATTCCCTGGCTGGCGCTCTATGCCTATCTGGCAGGCAGGCTGGACAGCGAAAACTATAGCTTTGCCGAGCTTTCCAATGAGATGGATATCCACACCGGAGGCATTGACCTACGCTTTAATATGTGGAGTGATTATCAAGAGCCGGATAAGATTCTGCCCAAATTCATGCTCAGCGGCAAAGCGGTCACCGACAAGTGTGATCAATTGGTGAGATTGATCTCCGAATACGCATTCAAGCCTCAGTTCACGGATCATCAGCGCCTGCGCACCCTGATCAAAGAGCTGAAAAACCGCATGGAAGCCATGATCATGATGCAGGGACATACTATAGCAATCACACGTATGTTTGCCAGCTTCAGTCAGCTTTTCAAGTGGCGTGATTTGAGCTCTGGCCTGGCTTTCTTCCATTGGCTCTGTGAGCTGGACAAGAAGATGGACGAGGATATGACGGAGATCGTGGAAGAGCTGGAATGGGTGAGAAAGACCTTCTTCACCTCGCACAACCTGATCATCAGCCTCACTGCGGATGCGGCGGGGATAGAAAAGGCTTTCGGTCATCTGGTGCCCATGGTGGCCAATATCTCCAAAGAGGCCTACCAGCCGATGGATGCGCCTTTTGAGACGATCAAGCAGTCCGAAGGGATCACCGCACCGGTGCAGGTGCAATTTGTAGCCAAAGGTGGAAACTTCTTCTACAAGGGCTACTCCTTCTCCGGCAAGCTGAGAGTGGTTAACAACATCCTCGCCAGCAACCTGCTGTATCAGGAGCTGAGAGTGAAAGGTGGAGCCTACGGTGCGATGTGCAATTTCTCACCTACTGGATTTTTGTATTTCTGCTCCTACAGAGACCCCAACCTCAAAGAAACCTTGAATACCTACAACCAAGTGCCAAAGCTGCTGCGTGAATTCACGGCAACAGACAGAGAAATGGAAAAATACATCATCGGTGAAATCTCCAAACTGGATAGACCCAAGACGCCGGAACAGGTTGGCGCACAGGGAGATGAGGACTATATCACCGGCTTTACTCAAGAAGATAGACAGCAGTTGCGCACCGAGGTGCTTACCACCACTTTGGAAGGCGTGAGGAAGGCTGCCAGCTTGATCGAAGCCCTGATGAAGAACGACCATATCTGCGTGTTTGGCAACGAAGAAAAGATAAAGGAAAACGCTGACCTCTTCACCAAGATCAGCTCAATGTACCCGAAACAGCCTTGAGACAAAAAACCAAGCGAAGACAAAGACCTACCAGATACGGCAGGTTGAAAGCCATCAATCTGCCGGATGTGGAGGTTTTGGACGATCTCAAAGAAGCTACGCCCTACAAAAGCAAGCGGATAGCGGAGAAGATGGAGCTCAGCTTCAAGCAGGATGCTGAGCTGGTGCCAGCACGCATCAGTGAAATCCACTCCAATTACAACTACATCGTGGAGGCAGATGGCGTCTTTTATGAAGCCACTTTGAGCGGCAGGTTGAGGCAGTTTCTCTATGACAGCCTGGGCGTTGCTGCGGTGGGAGATCGGGTGATGGTGGATATTTCCACCGAGCCGGACTATCGGATCGAGCAGGTTTTACCGCGCACAAACACGCTTTCGCGCTATACCTCCGGCTCATTTCAAAAGGAAATCCTGATTGCGGCAAATATAGATCAAGTGATCATCACCAGTTCTTGGGCCAAACCCAATATCAAAGCCGGGCTGATCGACCGCTACATCTGTATCGCCACGCTGCAGGAGATCAAGCCCATCATCGTGATCAACAAAATCGACCTCTGCGAGTATCCGGAAGATTTTGAGGAGCTGAGCGGTTTTTACTTGGATATGGGCTATACTTTGATTGCAACCTCCACCGTAAGCGGTGAGGGGATGGAGGAGCTGAGAAAAGCGCTCAAGGATAAGGATAGCGTGTTTTCCGGGCAGTCTGGAACGGGGAAGAGCTCGTTGATCAACTACCTGCAGCCGGGACTGGATCTGGAAACAGCGCAGGTGAGCAAATACAACGAAAAAGGCCGCCATACCACCACCCGTGCTACGCTGATTCCTTGGGATTTTGGCGGACACCTGCTGGATACACCCGGCATCAAGACCATCAATCTGCATGCTAACGATAAGGATCAGATTCCACGTGTGTTCCCGGGGTTTTCACACTTTTTGGCGAGTTGTCATTTCAGGGATTGCAGCCATACTCATGAGGAGCATTGCGGCGTGATACAAGCGGTGGAAGAAGGCGTGATCCCCATCGAGAGATATGATTCCTATTTAGCACTGAGGGAAAGTTTATAATGCAACAGTTTGCCGTCTATATCAACCCCAATCTTGATACCGAGCCCATCTTCAAGCTCTTGGCTGAGCTGAATGATCGTTTTGGGCTCAGGTTTTATGGTACCAAGGCACAGCGTGACATCCTCCCCGCTAAAATGCCATGCTGCGATCATGATCATGGGAAGATGCCGTGGATAGAATGTGTTCTCGTTTTTGGCGGAGATGGAACCATCCTCAGAGCCAAAACTATCGCCATCCTCACCAGAGCACCAATTTTGGGCATCAACCTGGGCTGGCTGGGCTTCCTCTCTGAAACCACCTTCAAAGAACTGGAGAGCTTTATCCCATACCTGATCCACGAAAAGCACAAGTTGATCAGCCGAATCTTGCTCAATTGCAAGCTGAAGCGCGAGGGGAAGGTGATCTTTGAGGGCCTGGCACTCAATGATGCGGTGATCTACAAGGCGGAAACGCCACGGATGATCAACATTCGCACCTATAGCGAAGGGCGCTTTGTCTTCAGTGCGCGCTGTGATGGCGCAATTGCCTGCACACCTACGGGTTCCACGGCTTACAACCTCTCTGCGGGCGGGCCACTGCTCACGCCTGAGATGAGAGCAATCGTGGTGAGCCACCTCAATCCTCATCTGCTTTCCATCCGGCCTATGGTCTTTCCCTCCACCAACAAAATTTGCCTGAAGGTGACGGGGCTGCATGAGCCGGCCTGGCTGCAACTGGATGGTGAAAACGTGCATCAGATGCTGGTGGGAGACGAAGTGATCGTCACGGAAGCAGATGTGAAAGTGGATTTTGTCAAGCTCTCCGACCGCACCTTCTATCGCACCTTGAGAAATAAACTGCATTTAGGTAAGTAATGCTCAGCAGGATCAAAATCTCTAACTATCTCTTTGTGCCGGATCAGGAGCTTTATTTTGAGCCCGGCATGACGGCGCTTACGGGAGAGACGGGAGCGGGCAAGACCATCCTCGTGGGTGCGATCTCGCTGATCTTTGCAGATAAAGGTTTTGCGGCTGAGCCCTGGGATGGCGCTAAACCAGTCTATTTGGAAGCGGATTTTGAGCTGGGTGACAATCAAGCTCTGCAGGAAAAGCTGGAAGAACTGGAATATAACGACGCAGAGCAGCTCACTTTGGCCAGACGAGTCAGTGAAAATGGGCGTTCGTCCTACTTTATCAATGGGCGCAAGGTGACGGCCAGCCTGATGCAGGAGCTCAGGCCGCTATTGATCGACTTTCACCATCAAAGAGACCAACAACGGCTGCTCATGCCCTCCTTTCAACTGGAGGTGCTGGATCTCTATGCCGGTAGCACGGAATTGCGCAAAGAACACGCATCGCAACTGCAAAAGCTGCGCTCTATGGTCAGGCAACTTGAGGAACATAAAGAGCTGAAAGAGCGCAACCGCCAACTGGAAGAGCTGTATCGGTTTCAACTGGAAGAGCTGGAAGCGGCAGCGATTTCAGCAGGCGAAGAGCAGCTCTTGGACAAAGAACACGAAAGGATTTCACATCTGCAGCAGATCCGGGAGCTGGGAGGGCGCATCGGGTATGAGTTTTACGAGACAGAGGGCAGTGTGATGGACGTGATCCGCTCTGCTTTGTCTTCGCTTGATAGGCTGAAGGGCTTGGACGAAACAATAGCGCAATTGTATCAGGCGCTCGCAGATGCGGCGCAGATCATCAGCGATTGTGAGGGCGAGATGAATAGCCTGACCTTCATGAGCGATGATGATGAGGTGCGTCTGGAGCAGATAACGCAGCGTTTGGATCAGATCAACTCCCTGCTCTATAAGCATCGGGTGCGGGATACCGTCGAGCTTGAGCAGCTTTTTAAAGAGAAACGAGCTTCGATTTTGGATTTTGACAGTTTGGATGAGAGAATCGAGGAGCTGAGTAAGCAGATTGAGGTGGATTTCTCGAAGCTAAAAGATATTCAGACTGTATTGAGCAAAAAAAGAGAGGCTGCAGCGGATAGACTCGCATCAGAGCTGCAAATCGCCATCCGCAGTCTGGCAATTGCCAACGCTCGTTTTGAGATAAGTATTGACAGAAAAGCCACAGATGAATTGTTATCGTCCGAGTGCCTTGCTGCCATCTCTTTGAGTGGAGCCGAGAGCTGTGAGTTTCGCTTTAGTGCCAATCCTGGCACGGAGCTTGCGCCTCTGGCATCAGTTGCCTCGGGAGGAGAACTTTCCCGCGTGCTTCTGGCTATCAAAAAGGTGTTGGCAGGGCGCATGGAGCCACTTTTGATGATCCTCGATGAGATTGACGCCGGCCTGGGTGGCAAAACCGCCGAAGCTGTCGCCGCTGTCATTCGGGAGCTGAGTTTTAACCATCAGGTGTTTTGCGTGACGCACTTGGCGGTGATTGCGGCATCTGCTGACCATCACATCGCCATAGAAAAGCAGATCCAAGACTTGAAAACAGTGATCAAAATGAAGCCCTTAAACGATTCGGAGCGCACACTGGAACTAGCCAGGATGCTTTCCGGAAAAGTGACGGAGGCTTCACGGGAACATGCAAACCAACTACTAAAAACAAAATTAAAGGAATAGAGGAAATTGTGAAGTCGTCAACATTAAGGAAAGTTCAGGGAGTAGCCGTCTTCTTGGTATTCTTGGCACTCTTGATAACCGTATACCACTTCAGAGGTGGCAAGGGGCAGCATTCCGTAGATTTGAAAAAGCCACAATCAGAGTTTCAAAAACGTAACTGGCTGAATAAGATCAGCTTTGAGCTCAGCAGCGGTGACCTTAAAGCGTCTTTGGACAAAATGAATCAACTGCTGGACAGCTATTCTTTGCGCACGGATATGCGTGATATCAAGGGCAATTATGGTGTTTTTGTCTTTAGTTTGGAAAAAAGCAGGCTCAATGCGCTGAGAAACGAGCTGAGCAAGATCGGCTCTATAGGCTCGGAGTTGGAGGTTGTGGACACCTCTCTGGTGAATACAAATGTCGAGATCGAAAGCGCAAACCTGGCTTCCTATGAAAAAGACTTAGCCGAACTGGATAAGATCAGAGTCCCGTCAGATGCGGAACTCAGACGCAAAGAAAGCCTCAGAGATCAGATCAGACGCAGCCAGCAAAAGCTGGATGACCTCAGACGTTCAGATTCCTTCCTGGTCTATGTAAGCCTGGTCCCGAGTGGCAAGCAAACCAGCACCATCCGAAGTGTCGGCGATATGGCGATATATTACCTCACTGTCTTGGGATTCTTGTTTGTGACATCCATCCTGATCTATTACGGGACGCGGCTCTTGATGTATCTACTCGCCCTCATGGGATTTAAAGGCATCACGGGCAAAGGTGGCATGTTCAGCCCCTATCAATACGGTGGATATAGCTCCTATAGCGGGAGATACTACTCCAGCAAAGGCTACGGGCGCAGCAGCAAACGCAAAGTAAAACGCATCTACAAAGACAAGGCCACCACACCGAGAGAAGGGGAAGAAAAACCCGAAGAATAGGGAATCATCATGTCTTTATTTGGCTTGGAACCCTGGGCAGTATGGCTGATCATCGGCATCATCAGCGTGATCATCGAAATCTTTGATCCCGCATTCTTCTTTTTGGCTTTGGGAGTGGGAGCGATAGCAACCTCGTTACTCAGCCTCACTCCCTTTATCCGCAACAGCCTGTTTGGACAGTTGCTTATCTTTGCGGTGCTGAGCTTTGCAGCCTTCCTGCTGATGAGGAAACTGGGTAAAAAGGTGTTAGCAGATTCAGGTGCGGAAACGAACGTCTATGCGCTGAAAGGCAAGACGGGAGTGGTGACGCAAAAGATTTACCCACAAAGCAGGGGCAGAGTGAAGATCGGCGGCGAAGAGTGGTCTGCAATCTGTGAAGATGAGAGCGAAATCGAGGTGGATAGCCGTGTCGTGGTTCTGGGCATAGACGGAAATAAGCTGATTGTGAAAGAGGAAGAGGCGGCTTCGACGCAGTTGTGATCCGCTTCGCTAACTTCAGAGATGCGTGTGTTCTTGGCTAAGACTCGCACAGCTCTGGAGCTTTTTCTTTTTCCCACGAATTACACGAATTAAAGGGCCAGCTACCGCTGGCTTTTTTTGTAATCCACAAACACTTTCCCCTCCACAGCACTTCTCATCCATATCTGAAGGCTTACTGGCAACTGCAGTGAAGCTGCCATGAGTTGTGGGGTCATTCATCGACCGCTTTAGTTCAGAGTGGCTGTCATATCCTTGAGGAAATCATGAGCAAAAAAAAACGACCACCAAAAGGAGGTGGCCGTTTTTAAGGACTGCGCTAATTAGGCAATTGATTGTTTAGTTACTTTGTTGCGGGAGCTTCAGCGGGTGCAGCTTGGCCTTCGACGGGAGCTTCTTCTACAGGAGCTTCTTCGACGGGAGCTTCTTCCACGGGGGTTTCTTCCACTGGGGGCTCTTCAACTTTGGGTTTGCATGCCATGATGCCGAAAAGCAACATTGCGATAAGGGTCAGTAAAAGAACTTTCTTCATTTTGATTCCTCCATTAAGTGAAATCGATTTTGTTTTTTGTTTTGGTTCGACCCATTTAGAGCCAGGTCGGAGGCTTTGTTTGTTAGCGAGTTAGATGTTCTGTAAGAGCGACTAAAACGCTTACACAGTCCTTGCTCACAACTATATGCTGATATGTTGGGGGCCATATTATACACACCCGCTTTTTTGGCAAGTAAAATCTTTAGAAGCTTGTGTCCAGCCCAGCGTGTATCATGCCGTTAGCCGGCTTGGAGAGCCCTTTTAGAGTATTTGCAAGAGCGTAATCTATTCCCAAAATTCCGATGCGAGTTCGCACTTTAAAACCAAAACCAAAGGCAAATAAATCACTTTTGTAAGCGATTTTTAACCGAGTATCGCTATTGTCTTTTTCGGCGATCGCTCCGTGGTCAAAAAAGAGGTGTAAACGTGAGGCAGAATCCAGCAGCCATCTGAATTCCCAGCTCAAGTAGCCCAAACGCCAAGAAGAAAACTCCTGCTGTTTGTAGCCTCTTAAGCTTTCATAGCCGCCCATTTGATATAGATCCCAGCTCTTGGCCTCGGTGTCGTTCAAGTCTCTGAAGTGCATGCCCAGAGCCAATACCGGCCGCCGTCCCAAGGGGATGAAGATGTTGTTGTCCAGCTCCAAGGCACGCACCCACTTGTTTTCCTGGGTATAGATATAGCGGTAGGCGAGGCGGGATTGCCAGCCTTTATGTGGGTTTTGGGTGGGGAAGGCGGAGTCGTAGCGCCAGATGGCGGCCAAGCTGCGGTTGATGTGATGCTTTGATGCGCCTCTGGTTAGAGATTCATCGATCAGATTGTCTGCAAAGCCATATTCCATGCCCAGTTTGTGGTCTTGCCAGCGGGTGTGAGCGGCGACCGAGAGCTTGCTTTGGATCCAAAGCGTGTCACGAGAGCTGCGTGTGAAAAGCAGGTCGCCTTCCAGAGGAAAGCTAAAAGGGCCAGATTCATGATAGCTGAATTCCAGTTGGTTTTGCAATTGCTGCTTTTGCCAATTCAAAGCGAGCGAGCGGTCTGTGCCCCAGAGGTTGAGAAATTTGAGGCGTATCCTGCCGCTGAGCTGCTTCCTGGCGCCGTCATAGCCCAAGACGCCTTCCAGATAAGTCATGCGGCCTTCCTGCACCTTGATCAACAGGCTATTATAGTCTATCGGTTCCACAATCGCATCTTGGATGTAAGGGGCTTTGAGCAGCTTGCGCCTGGCTTCTTCCAGCTCTTTGGGCGTGATGGTCTTGTTGGTGTTGAGTCCGGAAAGCTTGAGCAGGGCTTTGTCACGGCTGTGTTTGTTGCCTTGAAAGTGGATCGTATCTGCCTTGAAGACCTTGCCTTCATCGACGTTTATCCAGGCGGTGAGCCCTTCGTCCGTCACCAGCGAATCCAGTTGCACTTTGGCAAAGAGAAAGCCACGCTGGTGGTAAATTTGAAGCAGTTCTGAAGCTACCTTCTCGATGTCGGCCAAGGCGAAGCGCTTTGAGTCTGAGATGATCAACATCTCATTGAGCCGGGCTTCGCTGAAGTAGCGCATGCCGTAAAAGCGCAATTTGACGCCATCTGAGGGCATTACTTCGGTGAGCTTGAAGTGGAGCTGGATGAGGCTGTCCGCCACGGGAATCAGCTCAGGGAAAGGGATGCGGACAAAATAGCGGTGCTGTTTTTCGCTGAGGTAGTTTTGGATGTTGTCCATGGCTTGGCGCACCGCTGCGGGTTCGTATGGCTGCGGCAGTTTCAAGCCGGAAGCTTGGTTCAGGGTAGCCTCATCTATGGGGAAATTGGCTTCCCAACTGAGGCTTTCTATATCGAGAGAGAGCAGTGGAATGCTAAAAAGGAGGCAGAGCAGCAGGAGGCAAAGTTGGCGGGGCTGATTCATAGCTTAAATCTGTTCAGGAGTGCAATTAGTTCAGCCATTCCGGCGCTTGATTCCTTAGTCCCGATCCGCTTTCAACACTGCCAGAAACGCTTCTTGAGGCACGGTGACAGAGCCGATCTCCTTCATCCTCTTCTTGCCCTCTTTCTGCTTGTCCAACAGCTTGCGTTTGCGGCTCACGTCACCGCCGTAGCATTTGGCCAAAACGTCTTTACGCAAGGCGTTGATGGTGCTGCGGGCGATGATCTTACCGCCGATGGATGCCTGCAGGGCGATCTTAAACATGTGGCGGGGAATCACTTCAGAGAGTGTGGAGGTGATGCTTTTGCCCCAGGTATGCGCCTTGTCGACATGGCAGATAAAGCTCATGGCGTCTACCTTTTCGCCATTGATGAGGATGTCCACCTTGACTACGTCCGAGACTCTGTATTCCTTGAAATGATAATCCAGCGAGGCATAGCCGCGGCTCACGGTCTTGAGCTTGTCATAAAAGTCGAAGATGATCTCTATCAGCGGCATTTCGTAGGTGAGGGTGACGCGCTTTTCGTCCAGATATTGGATGTTCTTTTGGATGCCGCGGCGTTCCTGCACCAGGCGGATGATGTTGCCGATGTATTCAGAGGGGACGATGATTTCTGTATCCATGAATGGTTCCATAATGTGCTCGATGTAGACGGGATCGGGGAAGTCTATGGGGTTGTTGACTTCAATCATGGTGCCGTTTTTCAAGGCGATGAGAAATCTGACGCTGGGTGTGGTGGCGATGATGGGGATGTTGTATTCCCGATACATGCGCTCCTTGACGATTTCCAGATGCAGCATGCCCAAAAAACCGCAACGGAAGCCATAACCCAATGCGGCTGAACTTTCCTTTTCATAGATGAGGGAAGCGTCATTGAGCTTGAGTTTGGCGATGGATTCCACCAGGTTTTCATAGTCTTCGCCATTGATGGGGAAGATGCCGCTGAAGACCATGGGTTTAGGTTCTTCAAAGCCGGGTAAAGCCTCTGTACAGCCGCCTTTGGCCAAGGTGATGGTGTCACCCACCCGCGCATCAGCCACGTCTTTGATATTGGCGATGATGTAGCCCGCTTCGCCGGTGAGCAGTTCAGCTCTGGGCATAAACTTGAGTCCCAAATGACCCAATTCTTCGATCTCATATTCGTTGTCGGTGGCAAAAAGCTTGATGCGGTCGCCTTTTTGGAGCTTGCCATCGAAGATGCGCACCAATACTACCACCCCACGGTACATATCGAAGTAGGAATCAAAGATCAGGGCCTTGGGCGGTGCCGTCTCGTCACCTGAGGGAGGCGGCAGCATTTCCACCACCTTGTCCAGCAGTTCGTGAATGCCGATTCCAGCTTTGGCACTCACTTTGGCGATGTCTTCCGGCATGCAGCCCAGCACCTCGATGATCTCGTGTTCCGTGCCTTCGATATCAGCTTTGGGAAGGTCGATTTTATTGATTACCGGCAATGGTTCGAGGTTGTTTTCCAAAGCGAGATAGAGGTTGCTCATGGTCTGAGCTTCGATGCCTTGTGAGGCGTCCACCAGGAGGATGGCGCCTTCGCAGGAAGCCAGAGCGCGGGAAACTTCGTAGGAAAAATCCACGTGGCCGGGCGTGTCTATCAGGTTTAGTACATAGTCCTGGCCTTGATAGTTGTGGATCATGCGGATGGCGTGGCTTTTGATCGTGATGCCTTTTTCGCGCTCCAGATCCATATTATCCAACACCTGTGCCATATCGACGCGGTCAACCACGTTGGTCGCCTCCAGAAAGCGATCCGCCAAGGTGGATTTTCCGTGATCAATATGAGCGATGATGCAGAAGTTGCGTATATTGTCTTGTTTCATTGTATGTCCTTGATATTCAATCAGATTTGAAGCTGGGTTGCGCAGAAATCGTCTATTTAACCCAGTCGGGTCATTCTGTTGAGGGGCGCATATTTGTCAAGCACAGGATGAAGAAAGGGCTGAGATAGGTGTTGATATGAGGCAGTTGGGCAATTCCTCTTTGGGATGTGGGGCAATCATGATTATGCTATATGTAGACCTGAATAATGCGATAGCCTCTTTTCCCAATCCTGACTCGACTGCCTCGCCCTTGCTTATCCGCAGGGCGATGCCGTGGTGATACTCGGGTTTTTCCCGAGTGGCTCCGAGTAATCACCGGTCGGCTAAGCAAGGAAGAAGTACGGACGCTAAGCCGAAGCGACCTTTGTACGGGTGACTGCCCCCACCAGGCTACTGTATTATTTGGGGCTAAAGAAACATAGGAGTTGATGAAAATGGAAATCAAGGAGATACTCAGAGAGATTGAGGGCTTTGCACCGCTTACCTTGGCGATGAGCTGGGACAATGTGGGGCTTTTGGTTGGAGATGCCAGCCAGGAAGTGAGCAAGGCGGTGACCTGTCTGGATGTGGATGATAATGCGGTGAATAAAGCCATAGAGGTAGGCGCAGAGCTGATTGTGAGCCACCATCCCCTGATCTTCAGGGCGATAAATCGGATCACAAATCCTCTACTGCTCAAGCTGATCGAACACGGGATCGCCGTGATCAGTCTGCACACCAATCTGGATGTGGCTCCCAAGAGCGTAAACCAAGTCTTGGCAGATAGTTTGGGGTTGACGGTGATCGAGCATCTCAGCCATGAGACGGGCAACACCTGGCACCGTTTCAGCCTCACCGTTCCGGTGGATGATTTGGAGCAGGTGCGTCAGGCTATCTTCAGCTCCGGTGCAGGTTTGATCGGCCTTTATGACAACTGTTCTCAAAGCCATAGGATCACGGGAACTTACCGGGCTTTGGAAGGCAGCAACCCTTATATCAAGGGCGAAGGAACAATGTCAGTGGATGAATATGAGCTGGAGTTTATGGTGGACGAAAGCCGTTTGGGCGCTACCATTGAGGCGATCAAGAATACGCATCCCTATGAGACGCCTGCTTTTTATCACTATCCTGTTAGCAACGCAAATCCCGCTTATGGCCTGGGTTTGGTGTGTGAAAACGATAGCGGGCTCAGCCTTTCTCAACTGCAAAAGCTCTGCCGTGACAAACTGCACAATCCCGCACCCAGATTGTATCTATTGGGTAAAGATGCCGCATTTATCCCTCAGAGGATAGCCATCTGTGGCGGTTCGGGAGGCTCGCTGATCTCTGTGGCAAATCGCAAGGCCGATCTCTTTATCAGCGGTGACTTTAGCTATCATCAGATTTTTGATTCCGGGCTGCCGCTCATCGATGCAGGCCACTTCTTCACCGAGTATCCTGTGGTGCATTATCTGGCAGAAAAGCTGCAGGAAATGGGTCTGGAAGCCGATATCTTGGAGATGGATAAACATAAGGGCTACATCATGTAGAATGTGATCTCAGGTCTGGATCTTACGAGGTGATTGTATCTTTCGGACTTCTCACTTGACAAAATCAGCCGCCTCAAATTTCATGTAGCGTCAAGAGGATTAGCGAGCTAATCATAGCTAAGTTCATCGTAATATGGAGAATAAATGAAGATACTTATCACGGGCGGAGCCGGTTTTATCGGTTCTCACCTTGCCGAACGTTTGTTGGCAGAAGGCAATCACGTTGATGTGATAGACAACCTTTCCACCGGCAGATTGGACAATATTGCCAGTTTTAAAGATCACCCAAATTTCAAACTGACAATTGACAGCGTGCTCAACCGGGACGTGCTGAGAAAGCTGATCAGTAAAGTGGATCAAGTGTATCACTTGGCCGCCGCGGTGGGCGTGAAATACATCATCGAAAACCCCTTGCTTTCCCTGAAGACCAATATCGTGGGGACGGATAACGTCTTGGAATTTGCCAATAAATACAAGACCAAAGTGCTGATCACATCTACCTCGGAGATCTATGGCAAAAGCGAAAATGTCCCCTTTAGGGAGCAGGATGACCGGCTTCTGGGCTCCACCCACATCAGCAGATGGGGCTATAGCTGCAGCAAAGCCATCGATGAATTCCTGGCTCTGGCTTACTTTAGGGAAAAGAAGCTGCCCGTGGTGCTCGTCAGATGCTTCAACACCGTTGGGCCGCGTCAGACGGGTCAATATGGCATGGTCTTGCCAAAGTTTATCAAAGCGGCGCTTTTGGATCGTCCCATCATCGTTTATGGCACAGGCAAGCAGACCAGATGTTTTGCCGATGTGTCAGATGTCGTGGGTGCCTTCATCAAGCTGATGAATACACCTGAATGTGAAGGTGAAATCTTCAATCTGGGCACCACGGAAGCCATCAGCATTGAGGATCTGGCTCATAAGGTGCGCAGCATGTGCAACAGCAATTCCCGCATCGACTATATGAGCTATGAAGATGCTTTTGAAGAGGGTTTTGAGGATATGATGAACCGCGTTCCCAGTCTGGATAAGATCAAGGAATACATAGGCTACGAACCCAAAAAGAACTTAGACCAAATCATCGCAGACATGATCCAACACTATGAAAACTAAGTTAGTTACCGTTCTGTTCCTGCTCTGTGCCGTCTTCTTGGGCGCACAGCTTACTTCTTTAGCTACTTCGCCTGTGGTTCCCATCAGTGTGAGTATCACAGGTTTTGTGCCCGATCCCGGCAGCTATTCTTTGCCCATCACAGCCAGGCTTTCAGACGCTATCAAGATAGCCAAGCTGGCTTCGCCGGATGTAGAAAATCCGCTCACACTTAGCATTGCCCAAAAGAAAGCGCTGGAGCAGGATTCACTCTATTCCAACCAGCAGGGACTGCGCAAGATCAAGCTCACCCGCGGTAATCACACTCAAGAGTATGATCTTTTGCGCTTTATGATCTTGGGAGAGCTGGAGCACAACCCCCTTCTGAAGGATGGAGACCTTATCTGGGTTCCGGCCAAAGAGAGCTTTATTTCCGTGAGTGGATGTGTGAATCTGCCCTCTGATATCCAGTTTGTGGAAGGTGATGACCTCGGCATCATCCTGCGTTTGGCTCAGGGCTTGGCGCCTGATGCAGACAGGGCTCAGGTGCTGATCTACCGCGTCAAAAGCGGTGCCAAAGACTTCGATGTCCTGAGGCAGGATATCAGTTCTTTCTCGGATTTGGGGTCGGTCAAATATCCGCTGCAGGCCAGAGACAGGATCATCGTGGGTCGTGACGCCAATTCACCTCTGGCACGCAAGGTCAAAGTGGAAGGTGCCGTCAACATCCCCGGCGAGTTTTGGATCGGCGAAAACACCCGTCTTTATGACGTTTTGAAGCAGTGTGGCGGCCCCTCAAACAAGGGCGACCTCGGCAATGCAGTGCTCATCAATGGGCCTTACAGCGAGATGCTAAATCCAGATATTGAGCGGCTCAAAATTCATGGTATCACCCTGATGACTCCCTTGGAATACAGCTATTTGCGCAATTCTCTGCGTCAACTCAAGGGGAAATACAGTCTCGATCTCAAAGATACCTGGGAAAGCGAAGGCGAAAGTTCCAACCCCATTTTGCAGGATGGTGACTACGTCTTTGTGCCGGAGAGCTTCGATTATGTTGCGGTCAGCGGTCAGGTGCGCAATCCTGGCCTCGTTCCTTGGGTGGCAGGCAAAAGCCACAAGTATTACATCGAAGCTTGTGGCGGCTATGTCAACAACCGCGCTACAAGAGGCGTCCGCATCATCAGAGATGGCAATGGCAACTGGGTCAAGCCCAGCAAGAAGCTGCCGCTTCGTCCCGGCGACATGGTTTTTGTGCCCGAAGCAACTGACCGGGACGTTTGGTCAGACGTGAAGGATGTGGCTCTCTTGGCCACGCAGATCTTGTCTATCGTGATGAGTGTAAGGATTTTAGTTTTAAACAATTAGGAGTTTATAGATGAAAGTACCAATGTTAGATTTACACGCCCAGTATGATCCCATTCTGGATGATATTAAGGCGGCGATCGAAAACGTGTTCAAGACCCACAGATACATCATGGGGCCTGAGGTGAAAGGGTTTGAAGACAAAGTCGCCTCAGATTTGGGCATCGCGCATGCGATAGCCTGCTCTTCGGGAACCGATGCACTTGTCTTGGCTATCAAGGCTTTAGGCATCGGCGAAGGTGATGAAGTGATCACCACTCCCTTTACCTTTTTTGCCACCGCCAGCTCAATCTGGAGAAATAACGCCCGTCCGCGCTTTGTGGACATCGGCTACCGCAGCTTCAACCTCGATCCCAATCTGATCGAAGCGGCGATCACACCTCGCACCAAGGCCATCATGCCCGTGCATCTTTTTGGCCAATGCTGCGATATGACCGCCATCATGGAGATCGCCAGAATGCACAATCTCTACGTGATCGAGGATAACGCCCAAGGCATTGGCAGCACTTGGGATGGGCGCATGAGCTGCTCCTTTGGAGACATCGGCACGCTCAGCTTTTTCCCCAGCAAAAACCTGGGTGCTATGGGCGATGCCGGTATGTGTCTCACAAACGATGACGATTTGGCCAAGTCGCTCAGGCAACTGCGCTTACACGGCGAAAACCCCAAATACTTCCACAAGTGGGTAGGGCTCAACAGCCGTATGGACACCGTGCAGGCTGCTATCCTCAAGGTCAAGTATAATCACCTGGCAGCTTGGAGTGAGGCAAGACGTGCCAATGCAGCCTATTATGATCAGCATCTCGCCGGCATCCCTCAGATTCTCACGCCACACATCGATCCCCGTGCTGTGAGCTGCTACAACCAATACACCCTTATCTGTGAGGATAGAGACGGATTGCTCAACCATCTGAAAAAGCACGACATAGGCTGTGCCGTTTACTATCCGCTGCCACTTCATTTGCAGGAATGCTTCAAAGAATTAGAATATAAAGAGGGGGACATGCCAAACAGCGAACTGCTCGCCGGTAAGGTGCTGTCTATCCCCATTTATCCGGAGCTGACCGATGCTCAGAAAGAGTATGTGTGTCAGACCATTAAATCCTACTATCTATAGGAGTTAGCCATGAAATTGATCGTTTGCGTAAAACAGGTGCCAAACACCACCGAGATCAAGATAGACCCTGTTACAAACACCTTGGTGCGTGAGGGTGTGGAAAGCATCCTTAACCCCTTTGATGCTTATGCCATCGAGGAAGCTGTGCGTTTGAAGGAGCAGCATGGCGGTCACATCACCGTGATCAGCATGGGGCCTCCTCAGGCAGAACCTACGCTCAGAGAGGCCGTTTCTCTGGGGGCGGATGAGATCATTCTGCTTTCAGACCGTGCCTTTGCTGGAGCGGATACTTTGGCCACCTCGCTCACGCTTGCCGCCGCCATCAAAAAGGTGGGGGATTTTGACCTCATCCTGGTGGGTCAGCAGGCCATCGACGGCGATACCGCTCAAGTAGGCCCTGGAATCGCAGCTCATCTAAACCTGCCTCAGACCTGCTTTGTACGCCGCATTGAAGAGATAAAACCAGGCCAGATCACCTTGCAGCGCCTCATGGAAGACGGTTATGACCGTGTGCAGATGAAGCTGCCGGCGCTGATCTCCGTGGTTAAAGAGATCAACGAGCCTCGCTTGCCATCTCTCAGAGGCAAAAGAAACGCCAAAAACGCGGAGTTGATCGTCTGGGGACGTGAAGACCTCGGCTTGGACGAAAAAGAGACCGGCCTCAACGGCTCACCCACGCAAGTGATGAAAATCTTTACTCCGCAGCACGATAAGCTCACGGAGAAGTTTGAAGGTGATGCAGACGAGGCTGTGGAAAAGATAGTCAGCCAGCTCCATCAACTTGTAAAATAAGGTGTTAAACGATGAGATTTCCCAATATCAACCCTGAAATAATCGGCTTTGAGCTCGGCGGCATGCACCTCAGCATCCGCTGGTATGGCTTGTTTTATGTGCTGAGCTTCATCTTAGCCTGGTTTTTCTACCGCAAGCTACTCAAATATCGGCAGATCGAACTGAACCGGGATCAATATGAATCCATCATCTTTGCCATCATGTTGGGAGTGATCTTGGGCGGAAGGCTCGGCTACATAATCTTTTACAACCTTCCTTACTACCTGTCTCATCCGCTGCAGATTTTCGCTGTCTGGGAAGGCGGTATGAGCTTCCACGGAGGTGCTTTGGGCGTGATCATCGCCGGCTACATCTTCGTGAGAAAGCACAAGCTCAGCTTCGGAGCCATGGCGGACGCCATCACGCCTCTGATCAGCGTTGGCTTGGGCTTGGGGCGCATCGGCAACTTCATCAATGGCGAGCTTTGGGGCAGACCCACCACCCTCCCTTGGGGCATGGTTTTCCCCGAGGCGGGAAATGTGCCCAGACACCCCTCCCAGCTCTATGAGATGTTCCTCGAAGGCATTGTGCTCTTTATCGTTACCTACACTTTGCTCAAGAAGATCAAGACGCCCGGCGTAGTCTTCTGGATTTGGTTCGCGCTCTACGGATTGTTCAGGTTCCTGATCGAATTTGTGCGTGAGCCGGACAAACTGCAAGTCTATGAAGACTATGGCTATTTCTTTGGCTTTATGCCTATTGGCCAATTCCTGAGCCTGCTGATGGTGATCGTGGGTGTAATCGCCATAATCCTAATCTATCGGAAGGCCAATAAACCCCCAGAAGAAGGAGAGCTCTCGTGAAACGCACTTTTTGGATACTGTTACTGATTTTAGCCTTGGTTTTGACTGGCTGTGCCGGTGGCAAGAAACCCATGTCCCGCGAGGCAAAGAAGGCTCTCCTGAAGGCGGAACTCAACCGCTGGGCAAACCTCCAGGCTGAAGGCATCACCCAAATCAGCTACAAAGGCTTGGCACTCCGGAAGAACTTCGTTTTCAGCAAGACACCTGAAGAATTGCGCTTCGATGTCATTGATGGAGGCATATTTGGCTCCGGCGCCTCTCCTCTCATTTCCCTGTATTTGGGAGAGTATTTGAGCATCAGTTCAGACTTTCAGCCGCAACTGGCAGTCATGGCAGCTTCCATGATGAACAAGCAGTTCAGTATGGGCACGGTGAAATCCTTACTCTCTCTGGCTGATGGCTTTACGGATGAGATCATCGACACCGGCAAGATCTCCCGCTCAGGCTTTGAGGTCAATTTCACTCCCAAGATGCAATTGGAGAGCTTGAAAGAAAGCAAAAACAACCTCAGCGCCAACTTCAGCTACACCAAGAAAGGCGAGCCGGACTCCATCATCTTCAAGTTTAAGAGTGCCTCGATCGAGCTGCTCTTTGATAAGGTCAAATATGGCAATGCAACGGTGACGCCTCTACCCGAAATGAATGTCGGCCAAGGCGTTATAGACCTGCTGCAGGGCGGTCTTTTGAATCTCGGAGAGGGGGAATAAAATGATCAGCAGATACACTTTACCTGAAATGGAGCGGATTTGGACTACCGAAAACCGCTATCAGTGCTGGCTTGAAGTGGAGCTTGCCGCTTCCCGAGCCCTCAATGAAATGGGCATCGTTCCCGATGAGGACTACCGGCAAATCGCCGATAAAGCAGATTTCAACTGCGACCGCATCGATGAAATTGAGCTGGTTACCAAGCACGATATCATCGCCTTTCTCACCAACGTGGCGGAATATGTGGGCCCCGCATCCAGATGGATTCATTATGGAATGACCTCGTCAGATGTGCTGGATACCGCCACCGCACTGCAACTGCGCCAAGCGGGTGAGCTGATCCTCACCCAATTGCAACGCTTGGCCGAAAACCTCAAACTGCAGGCAAAGGCAAACCGCCATACCGTGTGCATGGGTCGTTCACACGGCATCCATGCCGAACCTACCAGCTTTGGCCTCAAGTTTGCTCTCTGGTTGGATGAGTGCAACCGCAACATCACCCGCCTCGAGGAAGCCATCAAAGGCATCAGCGTAGGCATGTTTTCCGGTGCGGTGGGCAACTACGCTCACCTTGATCCCCAATTGGAAGTGTTGGCCTGTCGTTATCTCGATCTTGAGCCTGTCAATATCTCCACGCAAGTGATTCAAAGAGATAGACATGCCCACTTCTTACACGTTATCGCACTTATCGGCTCCCTTTTGGAAAAGATCGCCCTGGAAATCCGCCATCTGCAACGCACCGAAGTCTTGGAAGCCGAAGAAAACTTTACCAAGGGGCAAAAGGGCAGTTCCGCCATGCCCCACAAACGTAACCCCATTGTCAGTGAACAACTTTGCGGCCTAGCCAGAGTCCTGCGCTCCAATGCCCATGCCGCAATGGAAAACAATGCCCTCTGGCATGAACGTGACATTTCTCATTCCAGCGTGGAGAGGATTATCCTGCCGGATTCCTGCATCCTCATCCACTATATGTTAGAGCGTAGCATCAATTTAGTGGCAAATCTTGTCTTATATCCAGACAACATGAAGGCCAATGTCGACATCACCAACGGCTTGGTCTTTTCCCAAGCCCTACTGCTCAAACTCACCGATGCAGGCTTGACCCGCGAGGAGGCATACTCCCTGGTACAGGAGAATGCCATGAGCTGCTGGGAGAGCGGCAAACCCTTGCTTGACAAGGTGCTTGCCGATGAGCGTATTACCAAGATCATACCCAAAGCCGAAATCCACGACATCTTCGATTTCAAGCGCTACTTGCGTCACGTGGATTACATTTATCAAAGATGCGGGATCAAATGATCCCAAAAAGGAGAGAACATGAAACACCTCATCAGCATCGTCCTACTCTTTGCCCTCTGCCTGCCCTTGATGGCGCAGAAAGTGGGCAAAGAATCCATCACAGGCAAATGGTACACCGAAAACAAGGATTCCATTGTCCAAGTTTTCAAGACTGAGGCAGGGAGCTATAATGGAAAACTCGTGTGGCTCAAAGACTCCATCGCTAAGGACGGCAAACCCGTTGTAGATAAGAATAACCCTGATAAGAAGTTACGTAACCGTCCCCTAATGAATATGGTCATCCTCACCGGTTTGCAACACAAAAAGGGTGCAAGCTATGAAGGTGGCACCATCTACGATCCCGAAAGCGGAAAGAGCTACAGTTGCAAAGCGGAATTGCCTGATATCAACACCCTCAAACTGCGTGGATATGTCGGTGTATCCTTGATGGGAAAGACCACCACTTGGACACGCGCCAAATAACCTTATGCTACCGGCTGGATTCTTAATCGCTTGAGAATCCAGCCGGAAAAGAATTATGGATCAGAAGAAATACATACTCTCAGACCCTCAAGCACTCAAGCAGATAAAGCTTTATCAATATATCTGGCAAGGCATTAGCGTGGTGGTGATCGCCTCTGGATTCGTCTTGGGTACCCTCACCAGATTGCACACCCTCGCCTCTGCCATCGTGGGCCTTGGCGTGGGCGTATTCTTGATTTCAGGCATGGCACACCGCTACAAAAACAAGATCCCGGTACCGGATGCCAATATGTTTGTTTCACCCATGCAGGGGAAACTGCGCTATGCCCGCCAAAATGAAGAAGTTACCGTGATCAATATCGCCAGAATCTTCCTTGATATGCCAGAAATCCGCTCGCCTCATCCCAAGACCGTTATTGAGGATGAAGCCCTGAAAGTGAAGACCGATCAAGGAGTTATCGACTTTAGATTCAACAAAGTCAAAGTGCAGTGGTTGCCGGAGCCAAGCTTTGAAAGAGGCAATGTGATCGGCACCGTCCGAGGTCACGGCTCCTGCACCATCAGCATCCCTACTCCTTTATTCAATTCCAAAGTCAAGGACGCTTCTTCGCAACTCACTATCCCCAAGGTGGGCAAAGCTTTGGACATCTGCGAAAACCTATTTGAGTGGGAGGACTGACAACTCACGCTTTATCATCGAAAAATCCTGAAATGAGAGCCGAGAAATCGGCTCTTTTTTGGCCTTAATTTCCTTGCAAAAACCAGATGTTTTCGAGACATGTGCCTTTCGGGAAAGGTTCACATCTTTCTGGGCACCTCCTCCGCCCAAACTCGTAACCTGCTGGTATCCTATGCGGTTCCTGCTCCACGGAGCAGGGGCGGGGCAGGAGCGGGGCAGGGACGCCGCATAAACAGCGGCTTTAAAGGGGGTCGAAAAAGGCGTATTCCTTTGCAGATTTCATGATGCGAGGTCAAATGTTTCAGAAGAGCCCAGCTTTTCAGATGGCGGGGACATCGAGGAAATGCCTACTAAATTAGTGGGAGATTAACTCCTACTATTTTGGTAGGAGATTGGGCTGTATTCATCCACGATAATGCTGGGAGCCCCGGTGTCACCTTACCTGCCTCTTCCTTGCTTAGCCGCCCGGTGATTACTCGGAGCCACTCGGGTTTTTCCCGAGTATCACCGTGGTATCACCCCGTGGGTAAGTAAGGGCGGAGTGGGTGAGGAGGAGGGAAAGGTTCAGATTGGGGAAGGAGTCCGTTGCATTCTTCGGGGTTTACCGGACAGAGCCTATCTGTTTATAGGGGAGGGTGAGCTATCTTGCAGTTTATAAGCGGTCTTTCAGCTCTTCTTCAGCATCAGCCACATAAAGAAAGGACAGCCGATCGCTGAGGTGATCACGCCCACGGGCAGTTCCAATACGGTGATGTTTTGAGCGATGAAGTCGCATAAAAGCAGGAAGAAAGCACCGATGAAGAGGCTCAGGGGGTAGACCTTCTTCTGCGAGGGACCCACGTAGAATCTGGCGACATGCGGCACGATGAGTCCCACAAAGCCGATGATTCCAGCGTAGGCTACCGTGATGCCGATCAGGATTGAGCTCAGCACAAAGACACGCTTGCGCAGGCTGCTTACTTTGATGCCCACGGAGCCGGCGTAGAGGTCGCTGCCGCTCATGATGTCCAGGGTGCTGCTTTGGCTGTAGAGCCAGAAGAGGAGCGCCAAAGACAGGGCTGCCAGACCCAGAAACACACGGTATTCCCCGATGGTGAAGATGCGTCCCAAATTTCCCATCAAAGTGCCCAAGATGACCACCGTATCCTTGAGAAAGAGATACATGAGCAGCGAAATGCCGGCGGCGAAAAACATCCCTGTGATCACGCCTCCGATCAGCAATCTGCTGCGGTCAAAGCCTCCACCCCGACCGGCCAAACCCCAGACCAGAAACATGGTCACCATCGCACCGGCAAAGCCTCCTATGGGCATGAGCAGGCTCAGCCCCAGCACGCCCATGAGGATGGAGCCAAAGGCGGAGCCGGACGAGATGCCCAAGATGTAAGGCTCTGCCAAGGGGTTACTTAGCATCAATTGATACACGCTGCCCACGCCGCCCAAAACCATGCCGGTGAGCAGGGTGAGCAAAAGGCGTGGAATCCTTACCTGAGTGAGGATCAAACCTGAGGGCTTACCCCAAGCTAAGTATATGATACCAATGGCGATAGCCGCTATAATGAGCAGGCTCAGCCTCAGGGCCTTCATGGTCTCTGGTCTTTCTCCCATGCCGCATAGAGATCATACAATCTATTGAGTCCCAGAGTGATACGCGGCCCTGCTCTCAGGATGAGGTCGGGGTTGATTTCCTTGTGCGTGTAGATATATCCGTTTTTGATGGCGGGAATATCTTGCCAGCCTTTGCGGCTGACGATGTTTTTGATGCTGTCTCGGGAGTAGCAGATGATGATGTCCGGCGCAGCATTGATCACATCTTCGGGCTTCACTCTTGCATATTCACGCTCTAAGGTGGGGAAGATGTTGTCTCCGCCTGCAGTTTCGAGGATGGTGCCCACGAAAGAATCATCCGATACACTCATCAGAGGATTGCGGTAGATTTCCAGATAGACTTTGGGTTTGGCGAGCTTGGCAGCCTTCTTTTGGATGGCGGCAATGGAGGCTTTCAGCTCTTCATTGAGTGCTTTGGCGCGCTGCTCTGTGCCTGTGATCGCTCCGATATTGGTGATGGCGGCATACATCTCTTCCAAGGACTGGGGATAAACACTTACCACCTTGATGTTTAGCTTCTGTAGCTCTTCGGCGATGGCTTCCTGCTCCAGACCGGCTGCAAACACGACGGTTGGCTCCAGTTTGAGCATGGCTTCTTTGCGGATGGTGCCAAACTTGCCCACTTTGGGGATGGAGGCAAATTCAGAGGGGTAAGTACACTCGGCTGTGAGACCCACGATTTTATCTGTAAGATCAAGTGCAGCCATGATTTCCGCCACCTCAGGCGAGAGCACCACATAGCGCTCTTCTTTGGGAGTCTCTTTGGGTTTACAGGAACTGATAAGCAATAACATGGCGATACTCAACAGGATAAGCAGGATTTTAAGGCCGGACGATAACCGGCAGGCGAACTTGTTTGTAGTCATTTTGGATATGTCCTTTCAAATCTAATATATCTTTATTTTGCATGATGATACAGTCTGTGGGGATGCTTTTTCCAAGCTCTCTGTCAGAAGCTCCACCTTTGATACCGATGCCGCTGAAGGCTTTGCCGCTGAGTGTGTCGAAGTGCCCCGTGTGCAAGCGGATAAACCAAGGGCCTGCTTCGGGATTGCGCAGAGAGGTGTTTTCGATGCTCACGATGTAAAAATCGCCCAAAGGTGTGATGGGGTCTTCTTTTGCCAGTTTGTCTTCCTTCTCATTTCCCAAAGCCACATTGTAGCTGCTCACCAGCTCGTTATGTTTAAATAGCTGGAGTTGATAGCCGCTTTTGCTCACCTCTATCCTGTAAGGGGAAAGCTCTCTATCTCGCTGCAAAAGCTCAGCGTTAGTGGTTTCGAGCTGCTGGGGCGGCTGGGGTGGAGGTGTGGTTTTCTCAGCGGGCAGGTTTGGCTCGACAGGTGCTTCCAAGCTATCCGTTAGCACGGGAGTGGGTGAGGGCGGGGCGATGAGTTTCTGCCAGGTGGATTCGGGCAGGAAATAAAGTGCCGTCACAGCCAAAGCTGCTAAGATCAAGAGGGTAAAGAGGATAGTCTGTAGTTTCATCGGTAGTGATAGAGGGTGGGTGGTTGGTCACTAACGCTTTCGCTGAGAGTGAAATAGCTCTTGCCTTCGGCATCCCAGGCCACCGCTTCGCCTTGTGGTTCCAGATAGTAGGGCAACTGCTTGGACTTGCCGCTCAAGGCTTTAACGATGCTTTGGCTCTTCTTGCGACTATACTTGTAGATGGAGGTGTAAGTCTTGATCAAGATTTTACGGCCATCGGGTGAGATGTCCGCCGCAGTCACAAAACTGAGCGGTAAAGTCAACTCCTTCTTGGCTATATTGATGTCTTTCAAAGAGTAAGGATAGGCGACACGGTAGAGGCCCACGTTTTCCTCATGCTTGCTGATGATGTAGATATCTGAGGTGAGCGGATCCACAAACAGAGCCTCGGCATCACGAGCGCCATCTTCATATTCGATGCGGATTTGATCGTAGTTTTTGATCTTGATCAGGGTGTCCACCAGCGCAGGTTCAGCAAAGCGATAAACCGTTACAAAGCTACGTCTTGCGTTGTTATCTCCGATGTCTGCCACGTAGATGTGGCTCTTTTTCTCCTTTCCGTAACAGGCCACGGCGATGTC
Organism: Candidatus Cloacimonadota bacterium; assembly: GCA_029561955.1. Classification (GTDB taxonomy): domain Bacteria; phylum Cloacimonadota; class Cloacimonadia; order Cloacimonadales; family Cloacimonadaceae; genus UBA3900. The sequence goes on along the minus strand of JAKQWO010000002.1, from coordinate 15,311 downwards.
TTCCCAATCCTGATTCTTTGCGCCTTCAAGCTGGATACGGGCGGCTAACATGCCTTTGGAATTGAGCACATAGACGGTTGCTTTGCCGCCGGAATCGTTGTGCGTGTAAAGAATTCCAGGCGTATTTTGGCTGGCCGCCAGACCGGAGGCTTCCATAAGCTCATGTGTGGTCAGCGGATACTGGCTGGGGCTGGGAGCTTTGACCAAAGCACAGCCAAACAGCCCCAAAAGGCTGATCACAAGGAGCATTGAGGTGATAAAGGTGTTTGTAGATTTCATGAGCGCATTGTTTGCAGGGGCTGCTTTTTGGTCAAGGGATTTCAGTTTGGGTGCGGTTTTGCTCTTAACTTTTCTTGATGAAAAAAGCGGTAAAAAAGCTTGTGCAAGTTGGCAAAACCGTTATACTGTCTAATAGTTTAGTTACCTGTTATCATGGAGGAAAAAGATGACATTCAGACGTTTCACCGTTACCTTGGTCTTGCTGTTAGCTGTAAGCTTGGCCAGCTCAATCACTTATGATCAATTGAAAGAACAGGCACACCGCTATTATGGCGATGTGGAATCGCAGCAGGAGACGAAGGACGGCATCGAAATCGTTACGAAACCCGCTTCCAAGGCATCATTGGAGCAAGGTGATGCGGTTTTTATCCAGTTTATGAATGAATGCGACGATCTCACCACCCTGGAAGACGCCGCCTTCTTGTGGAGGGAATACGCCCCTGAGCGCTATACGGATTGGATAGAAAGCGTCACTTCTGATGCCGATTCTCCCCTGAAGTTTTTCTATCTCTGGTTTGATGATGCCGAAGACCAGCTTTCCCGCATCAACTCCGGCCGCAAATTGGCGCAAGATTATCCAAATCAAGTGTTTGGCTACCGTCTGATGATCAAAGGCTACTTTGAGAATTATCCTCCGGAAGACTATTTTGAGGATTACGAGGCTGTAGCTGAGATGATGGTGCAGGACTTGCCCCTATTCGAGACCTATTATCAACGCTTCCAACAAGATGACTACCGTGATGTGGCCGGGATCATCTACTACGTTTACTCGGATCAGGTGCCGGCTGCGGTGCAGATTGTGGAAAATGCGTGCCGGAATCGGGCAAGATGGTTGGAGTATCTGGATTTGGCTCGCATCCAGCCTATTGAAAAATGGCACGAGCTTATCTACAGCTATCTGATGCTGTTGCAACAAGATGAGGCGCCAGAGCTTGATTCGGATAACTTTGAGGATGTGGTCGCCGAACTGGCCTCCTATTACTATGAGGAAACCGAACAATATGACCGTGTGGTCAGCATCTTGGCAGGCAATCAGGAGGCTCTGGAAAACTATTACCTCAGGTTCATCCTCGCCAACAGCTACTACAAGACCCACGAACTGCAGCCGCTCTACGACATCCTGGTCACCGCTGACGACTTTGCCGAATCCGTGACCTTCCTCAGCGCTTGGCTGGATTTTGACGAAGAGGGCGCCAAGCAGGTGTATCAAGCGGCTTTATCAGAGCATCAGGAGATCCAGGCGCGCTACCTCTTGGCACGTCTCAACGAGCAGAGTGATCAAACCCTGCAAATTGCTCGTCAGATGATCAGGGAAAAGTCACGCGAGGGCATCGGTTATCAGCTTTTGAGTGAAGCATATCTCGATTACTTTGGCTATAGCGATAAGGACGATCTGGAGCGCGCAGAGTGGATTGAGGAATTTAAGCGGGATAAAAGACAGTTCAGCGCCTACTACGTCCGCTATCCTGAAGACATCAAGGCGCAGGTAACCGTCCTGATTTCAAGGCTTTTGGATGGCAACATCGAGAGCGTAAAGAAGTTTTACGCCATCATCGTGGAAAAGTATCCCTTCTCAGAAGAGGCAAAGCTGGTGGATAAGATCATCTTAGACGAGGAGATGTACGATCTCTTGTGGGATGTGAAGGGCATCTTTATCGACCAAATGATCAAAACCGGCATCCTGAACGCAGAAGAAAAAGAGGAATTCAAGGCTATCGCCTACGCTTCATCGCTCTACTCCTCAGCGGTGTTTGAGGAGCTCATTTCCACCGTGAACAAGCATCCGGAGTGGCTGGAATATGAAGACATCCAATACATGGCGGTGAATGCCAATTACCACCTCGAAAACTATGCCGCCACCATCGACATCCTGCGCTTGATGTTGGATGAAGGAACCATCGACTCCGATGTGTTGGAAGGACTCAAGGACACGCCCGTGGCCGAAGAGGAAGGCTGGCCGGCTTTGCTGGAATATGCTGAAAGTAAGGCGGAAGCGGAACCTGAGGATCCGATAGACGATCCAGAGTTTGAAGAGCCGGAAGACCTCGCCGTGCCTATAGAACCGGATGATTTTGAAGAAGAAGATGAGGAGCTGGAAGAGGTCGCAGAAGCCAGCTTTGAGCCCTATAAAGCACCGGAATGGACTTTGCCGGATGCGGAGGGAAACCTCATCAGCCTTTCAGATTATCGGGGTCAGATCGTGATCTTGGACTTTTGGGCTACCTGGTGCGGACCCTGCCAAAGAGCCATGCCCCTGATCAACGACTGGATGAAAACCAAGATGCCCTCCGGCGTGAAAGTATTCTCCATCAACGTGTGGGAACAGGACATCGAAGCTGCCATCAAGTACATGACGGACAACAAGTTTGGCATGAAACTCGTCTTTGGCAAGAATGAAACGGTATCAGACTACGGTGTGGAAGGCATACCCTACATCGCAGTGATAGACAAAGAGGGAATGGTGCGCTTTACGGAGATCGGCTTTAGCCCTGATCTGAAACAAAAGCTTACCAAGTGGGTAAACGCCCTTAAGTAAATCGTTTTAAATAGCAAGCCCGTAGCACGGGATGTGGTAGTTCCGTGCTGCGGGCTTTTTGTCTTTGATATAAAAACCTCCTGTTTGCTGGGCTACCAAGCTCAAGCTCCCCCTAACACCACAAATTCGTTCGATGGGAGTAAACCGCTCTCTAAAAGCAAAATTGAAAGCCCATCTTTCTATGGATTAAGCACTAATAATGCAGTAGCCCCCGGTGTGACTTTGCCGACTTCTTGCTTGATTGGCCCGGCAGCGGTATCTTTGCGGTGGTTCGGCGACCGCCGGCTACTTCTTCCTTGCTTAGCCGCCCGGTGATTACTCGGAGCCACTCGGGGAAAACCCGAGTATCACCACGGCATCACCCTGCGGGTAAGCAAGGGCGGGGTAAGTGGAATCGTGTAGAGATATACGTACTAAATAAATCTCAACCGCATTGTTTGGATTGAGCACCATAACAAATCCCCATCCAGAGCCGATAAAACCGAACCATGACAAATGAAAATCAGGCTGTTATGAAAAATGGGGGAACGCCTCTGGTAATTAAAGACTTGACATAAAACCGGAGCCCTCAAAGAATGAGCTGACAATAAGTACCAGGTGGGAGATTGTGAAAAGAATAGGTTTAATAGTCATATTGTTGACCCTCGCAGCCGGATTGTCCGCCGGCTTGGAACTGCTGCTGGAAGACGGCTCCCGGGTACAGCTCTATTCGGGTTATTACGCCCTGATCATAGGCAATAGCGACTACCAGTATTTTCCAAAACTCCGGGGAGTTAAGCAGGATGTTCAGGACGTGAAGTCCATGTTTGAAAAGCTTGGTATCAGGACCCAGCTTTTGGAAAACCAGACCGGGGATCAGATGCTGGACGCCCTGCACGACTTCATCGACAAAGGGAAAGAGGACACCGACCAGGCCTTGATCTTTTATTACGCCGGCCACGGCTATACCGAAAAGAGGGCAGATGGGACAGACCTTGGCTACATTGTGCCGGTGGACGCTCCCCTGTATGAGAACAATAGCAGCGAGTTCCGCAAAAAGTCCATATCCATGACCACGATTGATGTATATGCGACATTGGTGCTTTCCAAGCACGTGCTGATGCTCTTCGACAGTTGTTTTTCCGGCACCCTGTTCACAGTCCGTCGCGCCGCACCTCAAATCATCACCGAAAAGACTACACAGCCGGTGCGCCAGTTCATTACCGCCGGAGCTGCCAACGAGGCCGTGCCGGATGAGAGCGTGTTCAAAAGCACCCTGTTAAAGGGCTTGGGAGAAGGCTTTGCCGACCTGAACGATGATGGTTATGTAACCGGGGAAGAGTTGGGGTCTTATTTGGAGGCCAACGTCGTCAACTATTCGAGTGGACGTCAGCATCCCAAATATGGCAAGATCAACAACGGCAATCTGGACCGGGGCGATTTCGTCTTCGCGCTTAATCTCCCGGTTGAGAGAAAAGTGGTCAGTCCTGCCAAACCAACCGTATCTGAGCCTCAGCCGGAAGTGACGGAATTGGAGCGGCTGAGAGGGGAATTGAGGATCACCGCTGATTTTGAAACTGAGGTTTATATAGACCGGCTTCCCAAGGGCAAGGTCAAACCCAGCTACACTAAGGTGATAAAAGGCCTCTCCGTGGGAAACCATTTGGTTGAGCTATTTACCGATAACACTAAATTGGGTGAACTGGCCTACATCAGAGGCGGCCAAACCACCAAGATAGACTGGACAGAAAAATCAATTCAGTCAAGGATAAAGAAGGCTGCCAGGTATACCCTGAACAGCGATCCTCAAGGTGCGAACATCACTATTGGCGGCTATGAGGGCTACACTGGTCAAACACCCTTTTCATTCTACGATCCGGAAGCCACCCGATACGAAGTTACTCTTTCCCGGCCCCGTCATCAAAATAAAACCACCTCACTTACAAGCTCCCCTTCTGCCAAGCTGGAATCCACTGAGCGTTTGGACGCGCTGTTTGGAAATCTGTCCGTCACCTCCGAGCCCACTGGCTGCGAGGTCTTTATCAATGGTAAAATGCAGGGCAAGACGCCCCTGCAGCTCTCAGGTGAGGCCAAGGGCCTGGCTCCAGGGTCTTATACTCTGGAACTTAAGCACAGTGACCAGAATTACATTCCCACCAGCAGGTCGATTGAGATAAAGGCAAACCAGAATGCCTCCGAACATTTCGTACTGACCGAGCTGAAAGCCTATATCTCACTGAAAACCGATTTTTACCCGGCCGAAGTCTATCTCAACAGCGACCCTCCCATAACCATCACCCAGGATACCAAACTCAAGGCCAGGCCTGGGATGAACACAGTATCGGTAAAGCCTAAAGCCGGAAGCAACCTTCCCTATCAGGAATACAATGGCTCCTTTGTGCTTTCCGTGGATGAGATCAAGCCCCTCGACATAGACATGATCCCGGAACAGGGGGAGATCGTTATCAAGACCAATCAGGCGGATGCCAAATTCACTCTGGCGCCCAAGGACGGCGGGGCAGGTGCGAAAACCATAGATGTCAAGGATCAGGCCTATCCGGGCACTTACACCCTCGCTGCATCCAAATGGGGCTTTTACAAGCACCAAAGCACGGTCAAGATAGACGAAGGCAAGTCTCATAATATCTCTGTGGACTTAACGCCAATCCCCCAGGAATTCATCAACAGACACAAAACCTGGCGGATCAACCAGTATGGGTCGCTCGCTACCTTGGCCCTGGGTATCGGAGCTTCAGTATTGTTCTATGATTCTGCGGACTCTGCCTATGACTCTTATCAGGCGGAGACTGATCCAGACAAGGTGTTGGTATATAGGAACAAATATCTGGCCAATCGGCGCAATTACTATATTGGTCTCAGTCTTGATCTAGTGTCTACTGCCTGGTTTGCTTGGTCAACACTGAACAACCTGAAAGCGACCAGCCGGATCAATACAGAAATGAACTCGAGGATAAACCCATGAATAAAACCCTACAACACGCGGTTCTGGCTGCCCTGATGCTTATTACCCTGATGCTTGCCAGTTGTCTGGAGCGTGATCTGAACAATCCTCTCGATCCTGCCAACGGCCTCGTGAAACCACCCACTCCTGTCTTCAACCCGCCTGCCGGCACTTATACCACTGCCCAAACTGTCTCCATAACCTGTTCAACTACCGGTGCCACCATCAGATATACCACCAATGGCAGTGAGCCCACTGAGAGTTCAGCTCGATACACGAAGCCACTCAGCGTGAGTGAAAACACCACACTCAAAGCCAAGTGCTTCAAGTCAGGCTGGACGCCCAGCAGCACTGCCTGTGCCATCTACACTATCAGCGCAGTTCCTCCTGGCCAGATGATCTATGTCTCAGGTGGTAGCTTCACTATGGGCAGGACTACTGGCAGTGGGGATTCGGATGAACTACCAACCCACACGGTCACCCTCAATTCTTTTTACATCGACAAATACGAGGTCACCCAAGCTGAGTATTCCCTATTTATGCCCAACCCAGGCTGGACAAGCGATTATGGCCTTGGAGCTAATTACCCTGCCTATCGTGTCTCCTGGTACTCCGCCATTAAATACTGCAACCTGCGCAGTATGGCAGAAGAGCTCACACCCTGCTACACGATCAGCGGCAGCACCGATCCCGCACATTGGGGGGCAGTGCCAGCCTCAAATAATTCTACCTGGAACGCGGTGATCTGCAACTGGAACGCCAATGGCTACAGATTGCCTACCGAAGCGGAATGGGAATACGCTGCCCGCGGTGCCACCAATAATCCAGATTACCTCTACTCCGGCTCTGACGATATCAATGCGGTGGTCTGGTATGGGAGCAATTCAGGAGATACCACCCAACCTGTTGGGACTAAGGCTCCCAATGGCATCGGTACTTACGACATGAGCGGCAACCTCTGGGAGTGGTGCTGGGATTGGTATTCCGGCTCGTACTACAGCAGCAGTCCGCAGAACAATCCGAGAGGTCCGGAAAGTGGCAGTTATCGTCTGTTGCGTGGCGGTAGCTGGTATAGCGTTGCTACTTACTGCCGTGTAGCTAACCGTAATGACCTTATTCCGTACGTAGGCGATGACAGCTATGTCGGCTTTCGGCTCTGCAGGTCAGCAAATTGATTGATCCTTGTAATGGGTCAGAAAGCGCAGCCAGCCTTCCTCAGGGAGGCATAATTCTTTTTCTTGACAGCATGAGCCTTTACTGAAAATGGGGCAGAATAGCATAATTTGTGTAAAGATAGAGCCTTAAGCCTATCAACACATTGGAGATAAAACAGATGGAATATCCTTTTGATACTTTGGAGCCCAAGTGGCAAAAGCGTTGGAAAGAAGCGAAGGTCTTCAATCCCCCGGATTGTGGTGATAAACCCAAATACTACGTGCTTTCGATGTTTCCCTATCCCAGCGGCGTGCTGCACGTTGGGCATGCGTCCAACTACTTTATCGGTGAAGCAATTACACGCCTCAAGCTGATGGAAGGCTATAGCGTGATGCAGCCCATGGGCTACGATTCCTTCGGCATGCCGGCGGAAAACTTTGCCATCGAGCACAATTCGCACCCTCGCATCACCACCGAGGAAAACATAGCCTTCATGCGTAAGCAGTTCGACAATATGGGCTTTAGCTTTGACTGGGAAAGAGAAGTGAGCACCTGCCGTCCGGACTACTATCATTGGGGTCAATATCTGTTTAAGAAGATGTATGAGATGGGTTTAGTCTATCGCAAACGCTCCTTCCAGAATTGGTGCAAGGCCTGTCAGACCGTGCTGGCCAACGAGCAGGTGGAGGAAGGCCGCTGCTGGAGATGTCATAACGAAGTAAAGCAGAAAGAGCTGGAACAGTGGTATTTACGTATCACGGATTACGCAGAAGAGCTGCTTGATCACTCAGGACTGATCGACTGGCCGGAGCGGGTGTTACAGATGCAGAAACACTGGATTGGCAGAAGTGAAGGCACGCACATCAACTTCCTGCTGGAAGGCGACAACACTCCCATCAGCGTTTTTACTACCCGTCCGGACACCATCTACGGCGTTACCTTTATGGCTATGCCACCGGAGCATCCTTTGGTGCAGGAATGGCTAAAGAATGAGCCTGAAGACAGCGAACTCAAGATGTTTTGTGACAAGGTGATCAATGAAGACAAGATCAGCCGCAGTGCTGCAGACACCATCAAGGAAGGCATTTTCAGCGGCCGCTACTGCATTAACCCCTTGAATGGTGCGAAGGTGCAGATTTGGATCACCAACTACGTGCTCATGGACTATGGGACGGGTGCCGTGATGGCGGTTCCGGCGCATGATCAGCGTGACTTTGACTTTGCCAAAAAGTATGATATTCCCATTAAGATCGTGATCCAAAAGCCGGATCACAGCCTGGTTTTGGAAGAGATGGAGGAAGCTTACATCGAACCTGGCATCATCGTCAACAGTGCTCCCTTTGACGGCATGGACAGCGAAGCCGCCATCTCCGCTATCTCCAAACACATAGAAGAGCAGGGCTTTGGCGAGATTGCCGTCACCTATAGATTGAGAGACTGGGGCATTTCCCGTCAGCGTTACTGGGGCACACCCATCCCCATCATTCACTGCCCCAAATGTGGTGTGGTGCTGGTTCCTGATGAAGATTTGCCCGTTTTGCTACCCGATGAGGTTCAGGTGGGCAAAACCACTTCCAACCCGTTGCTTTCGGTGGAGAGCTGGATCAATGTGAGCTGTCCGCAGTGCGGTGCAGCAGCCAGACGTGAGACGGACACCATGGACACCTTTGTGGATAGCTCCTGGTATTATGCCCGCTACACCGATGCACACAATGACAAACTGCCTTTTGATCCCGCCAAAGCGGATTACTGGATGCCCGTGGATCAATACATCGGTGGCATCGAACATGCCTGTATGCACCTGCTCTACGCCCGCTTTATCGGTAAAGTGATGCGGGATTTGGGCTGGCTCAAGTGTGATGAACCCTTCCTGCGCCTGCTCACCCAAGGCATGGTGATCAAGGACGGAAACAAGATGAGCAAGTCCAAAGGTAATGCGGTGAACCCTGACTACATCGTGGATCGCTTTGGCGCTGATACGCTGAGGACGTTTTTGCTCTTTGCCTCACCTCCGGAAAAGGATGTGGAATGGAGCGATGACGGTATCATGGGCGCCTTCAGGTTCCTCAACCGTGTCTATAGATTGATCGGTGAACATCAGCAGCTCATCCGTGAGGCTCTGCAAGCTCCGGTGAAAGAGATACAACTGGATGCCTTGAATGACGAGGTCAAGGAAGCGCTTTACAGCACGCATGCTGCCGTGAAAAAGTGGCATGACGACAGCCTCGTCCGCCAGCAGTATAATACAGCCATCGCGGCGGTGATGGAGCACCTGAACAACGTTTACAGCGTCAAAGACCACGACAAGCTGAACGAGTCCGAAAGACAGGTCTTTGCCAAAGCCTGTAAGGTGATCCCGCAGATGCTCTATCCCTTTGCGCCGCATATCGCTGAAGAGCTGTGGGAGATGCTGGGCTATGAGGACTTTATCCACCTGAGCGGTCTGCCTCAATATGAGGATAAATACCTGATACGGGACGAAGTTACCTACGTGGTGCAGGTCAATGGCAAGCTGCGTGGCAAGCTGGATGTGCCCGTGGATATAGATGAGGAAGAGCTGAAAAAGCAAGCCCTGGCTCTGCCCAACGTGGAACGCTTTTTGGAAGGCAAAGAGATCAAGAAGGTAATCGTAATCAAAGACAAAATGGTGAGCGTGGCTGCTAAATAGACTATATGCAGAAGTTTACGCTAAAGGCCATGATAGATCAGAGCTGTGAGCTCTACGCGGAGCGTCCAGCTTTGTCAAACGTGGATGGTGAGCCCATAACTTACGGTCAGTTGCGCCAGCAGATCAATCAAGTAATCGCCCTCATGGGAGAGCAAGGCATAGGCAAAGGCGACAGAGTGGCCATCCTGAGCCAAAACATGCCCGCCTGGGGCATCGCCTACTTAGCCATCACCTCCATGGGTGCAGTAGTAGTGCCCATCTTGGTGGATTTTCATGTCTCTGAAATCTTGCATATCCTCAAGCATTCCGAGGCCAAAATGGTCTTTGTATCTTCGCTACACTACGAGAAGATAGGCTATGCAGACCTCGATCCCATGCCGCAATTAGTGATTTTGGACAGCTTTGAGCTGGTGAAAGAGCCGCTGAGCCGGGACAAGCTGAAAGCCAGATTGCAGCAGAGACAAAAGCAGCTTAACATCCTGAAAAGTAAGGCGCTTAAAGCTGTAGGCTTGACTAATGAAGAGCCCGAAGAGGATGATATGGCTGCCTTGATCTACACCTCCGGTACCTCAGGCCACTCCAAGGGTGTGATGCTTTCACACAAAAACCTGACTTTAGACGTTCATCTCACCTGCAAGATCCAGAAAGTGCATCAATACGACAGGATACTGAGCATTTTGCCGCTTTCCCATACCTATGAATGCACCGTGGGCTTTTTGATTCCCATCCACAAAGGCGCCTGTATCTATTACCTGGACAAGCCGCCCACAGCGCGGGTTTTGATCCCGGCCATGCAGAAGGTGCGTCCCACCATGATCCTCACCGTGCCGCTGATCATCGAAAAGATCTTCAAGATTCAGGTGCATCCGCAGCTCACGCGCAATTCACTCATGCGCAGGCTCTACAGCACACCGCCCGGACGCAAGCTGCTGCATAAAATAGCCGGTAACAAACTGATGAAAACCTTTGGTGGTGCGCTTCACTTCTTCGGCATAGGCGGCGCATTGCTGAGCGAAGAGGTGGAACGCTTCCTCTTTGAAGCCGGTTTCCCTTATGCCATCGGTTATGGCCTCACGGAGACTTCGCCCCTGATCGCAGGTTGCACGCCTGCGGTGGTGAGATTCCGCTCTACAGGCACGGTTTTGGACACCCTGCAAGTGCGCATAGTCGATGCAGACCCCAAGACGGGCATAGGCGAGATCCAGATCAAAGGCGGCACCGTGATGCTGGGCTATTACAAGGATAAACAGCGCACCCGGGAAGCCTATACCGAGGATGGGTTCTTCAAAACGGGCGATTTGGGCGTGCTCAAAAAGGACTACCTCTACATCAAGGGTAGAAGCAAGAATGTGATCGTTTCTGCCACGGGCGAAAACATCTATCCCGAAGAGCTGGAAGCCAAGCTCAACGAGGACGAAGGCGTGCTGGAATCCATGGTCTACGAATCTGAGGGCAAGATCATCGGCCGCGTCTATCTAAATGCGGAACTCTTTGATGCCAAACACCACTTAAGCAAGATGGGGCTCAATCAATCTGAAGCCTTCATCCAAAACTACCTGCAAAACCTGAGAGACCAGGTGAATAAAAACGTGGCTTCTTTTGCCCGTATCCATCGCTTGATCGAGCAAAAAGAGCCCTTTGAAAAGACGCCCACTCAAAAGATCAAGAGATTCCTCTACAACTGATCTCTCTGCACCCGTATTATGCTGGGGTGTAGCAGGCGACCGTACATGGTCGGTCCGGCGACCGACCCTACAAGCGGTGGTATGGCAAGCTCCGGTTACTGTAAAGCCCTCCACGCCCCTGCGATCAGATCCAGATCAAATCCCTTATTGACAAAATAGCCAAAGGTCTTGTCTTTGAGCTTGTTATAAGGCATTTCCTTCTGGCGGGAGATGTATTTTTGCATCTGGGTTTTGAGAGTATCAAAGCCAGCTTCGGGTTCATACATCTCCTCTAAAAGTGGCTCCCAGATTGACTGAGCAATCCTCTGCTCCCTCAATTTACTCCTCAGCAGCTTGAGACCGATGCCACGCTTGAGCCAACTCCGGATGTAGATTTCGCTATAGCGGGCGTCGTCTATGAATTTCTTCTCTTTGCAATAGTCTATCAGTTCATCGATTATCGCTTTATCAAAGCCTCTTTTCTTCAGGAGTTCACGGCTCTGATGCTCGCTGTGTTCGGCTTTGGCCAGATAGTACAAGAGCAGGCTGCGGGCGTGGCTTTTGAGCAAAGCCCAGAGCTCTGCAGCCTCTTCTCTGTCTATCTCCTGCACCTGAAAAGGGCGCACAAAAAGAGGGAGAACCTTGACTGGCAAGGTTCCCACGCATCTATCATCCAAGAAGAGAGTTAGGTCTCTGCTTTTCTCAGTTTTGGCTATCGTCCTTAGTGTCATCCATTCGGGCAAGCACGTCGGGGTCGACTTGTTCTTTGACTTTGGTTTCTATCTCGGCCAGGATTTCGGGGTTTTCCTTTAGGAAATCCTTGGATTTTTCCACGCCTTGTCCCAGCTTGATGTCTTCATAGGAAAACCAAGAGCCGCTCTTCTTCACGATTCCCAGCTCTACGCCCATGTCGATAAGGATGTCCAGATGGCTGATTCCTTCGCCAAAGATGATGGGGAAGACCACCGTTTTGAAGGGCGGGGCAAACTTGTTTTTCACCACCTTGACTCTGGTTTTGGCGCCGATCACGTCAGCATCTGCGGAAAGCTTGATCGAGCCGGCAAAGCGGACTTCCAAGCGCACCGAGGAGTAGAATTTGAGGGCTACGCCGCCGGTGGTGGTTTCGGGGTTTACAAAAGAGGGAACGCCAATCTTCATGCGGGTTTGGTTGATGAAGATCACGGCTGTATTGGATTTTGACACTATGGCGGTGAGCTTCCGGAGCGCTTGGCTCATCAAGCGCGCCTGCAAGCCTACGTGCGCATCGCCCATCTCGCCTTCTATCTCTTGTTTGGGCACCAGAGCGGCGACGCTATCCACGATGATCAAATCCACTGCAGAACTGCGCACCAAGGTCTCCACCACTTCCAGAGCCTGTTCTCCGCCATCGGGTTGGGACATCAGCAAATCTTCGATCTGCACTCCCAAACGCTTGGCATATTGGATGTCCAAGGCATGCTCAGCATCCACGAAAGCCACGATGCCGCCTTGCTTTTGAGCTTCTGCGGCCACATGAAGTGCAAGCGTGGTCTTGCCGCTGGCTTCCGCACCGTAGATTTCGGTGATTCTACCTTTGGGAATGCCACCGATTCCCAGGGCGATATCGAGGTTAAAAGCTCCGGTGGGAATCACTTGCACTGTGATGTCTGGCTTGTCTCCCAGACGCATAATCGTGCCGACTCCAAACTTCTTTTCCAGTTGGTTAACTGCCGATTTGAGGGCACTTTCTTTATTTTTGTCCAGCATTTTACCTCCGTTATTGTAATTTGCTTTGTTCTAAAATTGTATACTTTGGCCCCTGTGGGCTTAATTGACTGCGGTATAAGGTGATGGTATCATAGGCTAAAGCTTCGCTATCCAACTCGGTCTGCATAATCTCTCTTTCCAAATGGGCAGGGATCTGCTTCTTGATGCGCCCCAAGGTGATATGCAGCTTGAGCGGCTTCTTATCGAAGTCTAACTCCATGAATTTACATCGTTTCTGCAAGGTTTTGTGCAACTGGTGAATGCCATCTGATTCGGCTTCCAGCTTGACCCACACCAAGCGCGGTTCTCTGGCCGGGAAGAGCTCTATGCCTTCGCATTTCAGCTTCATAGGCTCAAATTCCTCACTCAGATCCAGGCAAAGCTGCTTCATCTGCTCCATCTTTTCAAAGGGAGCTTCCGCCATGAAAAGCAGCGTGATATGCAGATTGCGTTCGCTCACCCAGTTCACACCCGGGATCTTGGCAAATCTTTGCAGATACCGAGCAAGCTCTTTGGCTAATGGCTCCGCCACTTCCAAGGCATAAAAACCTCGCCAACTCATTTAACGCTTGTACCCGATGTTCATGAGGAATTTCTTGCGGTTGGTGATGTCTGTATCCAGCTCTATTCCTTGCGGGGATGAACCATCGATCACGCCCAGGATGCCTCTTCCTTGCTCGCTCTGAGCGATGATCACTTCCACGGGATTGGCGGTGGCGCAAAAGATATTCACCACTTCACGGCAATCTTTGACCGCCGGTAAAACGTTGATGGGAAAGGCGTCGCGCATGATGATGAGGAAGCTGTGCCCTGCGGCTACATTGCGCATATTCTTGACTGCGAGCTCGATCAGCTCGTTATCCGTGCCATCCTTGCGGATCAAACAAGGCCCTGAAGCCTCGCAAAAGGCCAGCCCAAATTTGATCCCCGGAACGCTGTTTACCATTGCTTCATAGAGGTCTTCCACCGTCTTGATAAAGTGGCTCTGACCCAAGATAATGTTGCAATCTGGGGGAAAGGTGAGTCTTTCAAGCTTGAGTTCCATGCTGTAAACCTCAACTATTTTTGATGAAGCCATCTAAAAGAAAAGGGCTTTGTGCGTCAAGGGAAATCTTTTGGGGCGGGTGAGCGGCCTCCTTATCGCCTCAGAGCGAGATAACACTTGACTAATATCAGCAGCATCAAGACAATGCGACCGATCTGCCAGACAAAACCAATAAACAACCATCAGGAGAACAATATGATCAAACCTATCGTTCCAATCGCAAGCCCCTTGGTCAACTATCTGACCTATATCCAAGCCTGTTGTGGCATCAATTGGAAGCTTGATGACACGCCGCCCGCACAAGATTTGCTGTCTGATGAAGACAGGAACCTAATGCAATCATGTGTTACAGATTTGAGTTTCGGTTTGGGATTGGGAGGCTCCTTGGCAGGGATGTTTTATTTTCTTCCGGCCTATATTTTCCGTGAAAATGATGCGGGTTTCACAGATTACTTCACTTGCTTGGCACAATGCCATGAGGCTGGGAGCCTATCACCTCTTATCGAGGAGTATGGCCATCATATTAGACAAATAGAAGAGTTTACCGGTGGCGCTCTGGAAGAAATGCCTTTTGGAAACAAAATGCTGTATAAGATCAAACAGCTCAGTGCGGTATACAAGGCATATTACCACAAATACCTGCAGTATCACTGGGAAGAAGACAGGGTGATCGCTGAGAAAACCTGCGATTACATACATGAGATTTTCGCTGGTAACGACATTGTGGGCAAGTGGGAAGACCTGACTGGGTATGAATTGTTGTCAGTTCAGTATCAACTGCTGATAGTTACATCTCTGCAGGCTGGACCTGCGGCAAATTCACTGCATTATGGCGTGAATATCTTCCCCGCTCTTACCAAATCCCGCCCCAAGGAGTATTTTACCTATTTTGTATCACACGAAGTTGGTACACACATCCTCAAACCTCACACTTTGGATCAAGCACAGCCGACAGAAGAGGATTTTAGCGTTTACTATATGGGTTTCGAAAATCTGGCAAGGTATATAAACCTGAAGGTATTAGACTACAAATACCCGTATGACATCTACGATTCTTTGGTTTTTGAGCTCATTTACAAGGATCTTGATACGAATAAACCGGAAGATATTAGTAGTCTTTACTTTGCTGCGGTTGAGCAGTTCAAGAGGCTGAAGCCGGAAAAGTAACTTGAGTTCGGAATACTGGGGGTGTTCCTGCTCCTTCCTTGCTTAGCCGCCCGGTGATTACTCGGTGCCTCCCGGGAAAAACCCGAGTATCGCCGTGGCATCGCCCTGCG